>NZ_JAUOEO010000001.1:35000-348500 GCF_030540825.1 Flavivirga spongiicola | reverse complement strand
ATTATGAGGATAGTTTTTATTATTCGCCATTTAAAAATCTGCCTGAAAATTTAACTATAGCACAAAAAGATTCTGTATTGTTAGTTGCAAAAGGCACTATTGAAACTGTTGTTACACCTCAATTTAAAAGAATAAAAAACTTTTTTGAAACCGAATACCTGCCAAAAACAAGAATCTCATTAGGCGCATTAAATTTACCTAACGGAAGGGCATTTTATCAAAACCGGATCAACTTTTATACTACAAGCACAACATATACTGCTGATGCTATTCATCAAATTGGTTTAACCGAAGTTGCTCGTATAAAGGCAGAAATGCAAAAAATTATTAATGCGTTAAATTTTAAAGGAAGCTTTGCGGATTTTTTGCAATTTTTAAGAACCGATCCGCAGTTTTATGCTAAAAGTCCAAAGCAATTATTAGTGATTGCCAGAGATATAGCGAAACGCGCAGATGCACAATTGCCAAAATTCTTTAAAACCTTACCGAGGAAGCCTTATGGCGTAGCTCCTGTACCAGATGCGATTGCACCAAAATATACAGGTGGGCGTTATGTAGGGACCTCAAAAAACAGCACAGAACCTGGGTATTACTGGGTAAATACCTACGATTTGCCAAGCAGACCTTTGTATACTTTACCGGCATTAACAGTTCACGAAGCGGTTCCAGGACATCATTTACAAGGGAGTTTAAATAATGAGTTAGGAGATAGTATCCCGCAGTTTAGAAAAGATTTGTATTTGTCTGCCTATGGCGAAGGCTGGGGATTATATTCAGAATTTCTTGCCGAAGACATGGCATTGTACACGACACCTTATGAGCAATTTGGTAAATTAACCTATGAAATGTGGCGCGCCTGCCGTTTGGTAGTCGATACCGGTATTCATGCCAAAGGTTGGACACGGCAACAAGTAGTGGATTATCTAGCATCAAATACTGCCTTATCAATACATGAGGTAAATACAGAAACAGACCGTTATATATCATGGCCAGGACAGGCGTTATCCTATAAAATAGGAGAACTTAAAATTAGGGAATTAAGGAAAAAAGCCAAAGAAATATTAGGCGCTAAATTTGATATTCGTGAATTTCATGAAATTATTTTAGAACAAGGCACGGTGACTTTGGCTATCCTAGAAAAAAGAATACATAAATATATTGATGAAGTAAAGAATGAGTAGAAACACATTTGTTTGTATCGATGCGCATACCTGTGGAAACCCGGTAAGAGTTATTAAAGAGGGTGGTCCCGATTTAAAGGGAGACACCATGAGTGAAAAACGACAACATTTTTTAAAGGAATACGATTGGATTCGTAAGGGCTTGATGTTTGAACCTCGTGGACATGATATGATGAGCGGTAGTATTCTGTATCCGCCACACAATCCAGAAAACGATTTTGCTATTTTGTTTATTGAAACATCTGGATGTTTGCCCATGTGTGGGCATGGAACTATTGGCACCATAACGATTGCTATCGAAGAAGGGTTAATCACACCAAAAACAAAGGGAAAAATCAAAATGGAAGCCCCGGCAGGTTTGGTGGAAATTGAATATCAGCAAACGAAAAATAAAGTAGATTGGGTAAAACTAACCAATGTAAAAAGCTATTTAGCTGCTGAAAACTTAACGATTGATTGTCCGGAATTGGGTGAATTGACTTTTGACGTGTCTTATGGTGGAAATTATTATGCGATCATAGACCCACAACAAAATTTTTCAGGCGTTCAGGATTTTACAGCAGGTAAGTTGATACAATATTCTCAAATACTAAGGGATAAAATCAACCAAAAATACCCCAACAAGTTTGTGCATCCAGAGAATGAAACCATTAGAGATGTTTCACATTTGTTATGGACAGGCGAGCCAATGGATTCAACATCAACAGCAAGAAATGCGGTGTTTTATGGTGATAAGGCTATTGATAGAAGTCCTTGCGGTACAGGAACATCAGCGGTTATAGCACAACGTTATGCCAAAGGCAGATTGAAAAAAGGAGATGAATTTATTCACGAAAGTTTTATAGGAAGTAAGTTCATTGGGCGTGTTGTAGAAGAAACCACTTTAAATGGTAAACCCGCCATTATACCAAGTATACAAGGGTGGGCAAAAGTATTTGGATACAACACCATTATTATTGATGATGAAGACGACCCGTATGCACATGGATTTCAAGTCATTTAAAAATAAACAGATGAAACATTTTTATTATTTAGTATATGTGTTAAGTATGGTGACTGCAACGTTGCAGTCACAAAATTTATCACAGGAAGACTACAAACGGGCAGTAAGTTATATGTACAATAACTACAATAATAAAACAGTTTTCAACCTTGACACACCCGTTGACTGGTTTAAAGATGGCTCAGGAATATGGTTTATAGAATATTCTAAAAAAGGAAAAACCTATAAAACAGTACATTTCAAAAAAGATCAAGAAGCTACACTATTATTTGATCATGAAAAGTTGGCAAAAGCGTTTCTGGAAACTTTCAAAGAAGAAATAAAACCGACAGACCTTTCGCTTTCAAAGATTGAATATGAAAACGAAAAAAAACTATCTTTTAATACTTTAGGAAAGTCTTATGTTTTAAATTTAGAATCCTATAAGCTTGAACTTAAAGAAGAAAAGAAAGCAGAAAATAATCCTTTAGAAAGTAAATCGCCTAATGGTAAATGGGTGGCTTATTCAAAAGATTATAACCTTTATATTAAATCTACCGAAACGAACAACGTACACCAATTAAGTTTCGACGGCAAAAAAAATTACGAGTATGCCAGCTATTATGGTTGGTATGATATTATGGAAGGAGAAAACGGCGAACGTCCAAAACGCTTTACAGTTAGCTGGTCTCCAGATTCTAAATGGTTAGCAACCAAAGTTATTGACCTTAGTAATGCTGAAAAAATGTATTTGCTCGATTGGAGTAAAGATTCCTTATACAAGCCGAAATTATTATCCTATTATCGAGGATCACCAGGCGATACAACGATGGTATATGAAAAACCTGTTTTTTATAATATTGACACTAAAAAAGAAGTAAAAACAAGCCTGCCTAAAGGTACACATATAAATTCAATTTCTACAAATTGGTCTGATAAAAGCGGTGTCTTGTTTGCTAATTACTTGGAGCGGGGCTTTCAAAAAGAGTATGTAAAACAAATTGATTTAAATACCAATACAGAGCGTACATTAATAACCGAAACCAGTAATACAAATATTGATAATTTCAGATATTTTAATTTAGAAGAAAAAGGAAAAATCATTTTTCTTTCCGAAAGAAGTGGATGGAGGCAGTTATATAGTTTGGATTTAAAAACCTATAAAATAACAGCACTTACAAAAGGCGATTATTATATTAATGATGTAAACCATATTGATAAATCTAGTGGCGATGTTTACTTTTTAGCATCGGGAAAAGAAACGAGTAATAACCCATACCATCAACAAGTATACAAAGTCACTTTAAAAGGAAAAACCACTTTATTAACTCCCGAAAACAAACATCATGCTGTGTCATTTTCAAAAGATGGTAAGTACTTTGTAGATAATTATTCTACAGTACATATTCCAACAAAAACGATTTTAAGAGCCTCAAAAACTGGTAAGATTTTAACTGAATTAACCCAAGCTGATGTTTCTGAAGTTGTTTCAAAAGGGTGGAAGTCTCCAGAAGTTTTTAGTCTTCTTGCTAAAGATGAAAAAACCACTATTTATGGCGTTATATGGAAACCAACCAATTTTGATGCTTCAAAATCATACCCCATAATTGATGCTACATACACGGGCCCCCATACGCAGGTTTTTTCAAAGTCATTTGATAGAGCATTTCGTAATCAATCGTTGGCAGAGCTGGGGTTTATTGTGATGAATGTAGATGGTTTAGGAACTTCGGGACGTTCAAAAGCGTTTCATAACCATTCTTATAAAAACATGGGAAACAATTTAGAGGACCATATATTAGCCATTAAATATCTGGGCAAAAAATATAGTTGGATAAATACCGATAAAGTTGGTATTTTTGGACATTCGGCAGGTGGTTTTGATACGGGGCGTGCTATGGTTGTTTTTCCAGATTTTTATAAAGTAGGTGTTGCTAGTTCTGGAGATCACGACTTTAGAATGGAAAAAGCGTGGTGGCCGGAAATGTATCAAGGGTGGCCTGTAGATGAATCTTATCAAGAGGTCTCAAACATTACCAATGCTAAAAATTTAAAAGGGAAATTGTTGTTAGTTCATGGTGGGTTAGACGATAATGTAAACCCTTCTGCAACCTTTAAATTTGCTGAAGCTTTAATAAATGCCGATAAAGAATTTGATTTGTTAATACTACCAAGCCAACGGCATGGTTATGTGGGTAAGCATAGAAATTATTTTATTAAAAAACGATGGAATTATTTTGTTGAACACCTTTTAGGAGTAAAACCTATTTGGAATTTTTCTTTAGGACAATAAATGAGTAAAAATATTATAATCATAGGCGGTGGTATCATTGGTTTGTGTTCTGCTTACTACCTTCAAAAAGAGGGGCATAAAGTTTCTATTATAGACCAATCCAATTTAGATGCGGGAGCATCTTATGTAAATGCAGGGTATTTATCGCCAAGTCATATTATCCCATTATCAGCACCGGGTGTGATGAAAAAAGGCATTAAATGGATGTTCGATAAATCGAGTCCGTTGTATATTAAACCACGCTTGGATGTTGATTTTTTAAAATGGACTTGGGCGTTTAATAAATCGTGTACAGCAAAACATGTTAATAAAACAATTCCTGTAATTAAAGCTATTGCATTGTTAAGTCAAGAACTGTATAGTAATATAAAACAAGATGAAGACTTCAAATTTCATTATGAAAAAAAAGGCTTGCTGATGTTGTGTCAATCTGATAAGATGCTTGAAGAAGAAATTGAGGTAGTACATATTGCTAAACAAAATGGATTGGATGCTTCAGAAATTAGTTTAGAAGACTTAAAAAAACTAGAGCCTAATGTCGCATTTAATGTGAAAGGAGCGACCTATTTTAAATGTGATTCGCACATGACGCCACATGAGTTTATGGAAGATATGAAAGCGTATTTAAAAATATCTGGAGTGACATTTTTTACCAATGAAACAGCAAATGATATGGTCTTAGAAAAAGGGCATATCACATCTATTACAACAAATAAGCAATCTCATAAAGCAGATGAATTTGTCTTGGCAGCAGGATCTTGGAGTGCATTATTGAGTAAAAAATTAGATTTACAATTATTGTTGCAAGCGGGGAAAGGTTATCGCATTAATTCTGAACAAGAAACAGGGATAACAATACCAGCTATATTAGCCGAAGCTAAAGTAGCCATTACACCTATGAATGGTTTTACACGTTTTGCTGGTACTATGGAAATTGCGGGTATTAACCATAACATTAATAGAGTAAGAGTTGATGCCATTGCTAATGCTGTAACAAACTATTACCCGGAAATCGCATTAAATCAAGAGGAAAAAAATGACGCAGAAGCAGGATTGCGTCCAGTATCACCAGACGGGTTGCCATACATTGGAAAGTCTAAAAAATGTTTTAACTTGACCATGGCAACAGGACATGCTATGATGGGTTGGGGTATGGGCTCTGCCACGGGTAAGTTGGTTTCAGAGGTGATTTCAAATAAAAAGCCTTCATTAGACCTACAACCTTTTCACCCAGATAGAACCTTTTAAAATTATATAGTTTATGAGTACATTCGGAATAGGTGGGTCTACCATCGAAGCAGAGTTAAATGCTATAACACCAAGGGCACATTTAGTTAACCCTATTCAAAAGGACGAGTTTCTTGCACGTATTGATAAAGCTTGTAAATTAATGCAAGCTCAAAAGGCACAAGTGATGTATTTGCATGCAGGAACTAATCTGTATTATTTTACAGGATTACGATGGGGGTCTAGTGAGCGTATGGTTGGTGCTTTGTTATTTCCGAATGGTACATTACACTATATTGCTCCTGAATTCGAAAAAGGAACCGTGTTAGATTTTATGTGCATTGAAGGCACAGTTAACTGCTGGAATGAACATGAAAACCCTTATAAATTATTTGTTCAAATATGTTCTGAAAACAGTGTGAATAGTGGTGCTATTTTTATAGATGAAGCAACGCCTTTTTTTATAACAGATGGTATTTTAAAAGCAAATTTAAAATTTGAGTTGGTTAATGCCAAACCTATTACCGCTGGGTGCAGAATGATAAAATCTGAAGCGGAAATCGCTATCATACAATATGTTATGGATATTACTTTAGAGGTGCAAAAAGCCGCTGCTAGAATTTTAAGGGTCGGTATCAGTGCTAAAGAAGTCACCGACTTTATTCATGAAGCTCATAAACGTTATGGTATTTCTTCAGGCTCTTATTTTTGTATTGTGTTGTTTGGCGTAGATACATCATTTCCACATGGCGTAAAAGCCCCCAAGGATCTAGAAGATGGCGATGTTGTGCTTATTGATACAGGATGTGTATTACATGATTATATCTCAGATATTACCCGAACATACGTTTTTGGTGAAGCAACCGAATTACAAAAACGTATTTGGAGTATTGAAAAAGAAACCCAACAAGCCGCATTTAGTGCAGCACAGTTAGGAAAAACCTGTGCCTCTGTGGATGATGCTTCAAGAGTTGTTTTAGAATCGCATGGCTTAGGACCTGATTATAATTTACCGGGGCTACCACACCGTACAGGACATGGTATTGGTTTGGATATTCACGAATGGCCATACATTGTTAGAAATGATGATACTATTTTAGAGCCTGGCATGTGTTTTAGTAACGAACCTATGATTTGTGTACCCAATGAATTTGGTGTTCGTCACGAAGATCATATTTACATGTCTAAAGAAGGTCCTAAATGGTTTACAAATCCAATGCATTCTATTGAAAATCCTTTTGGAATTATAACAGAAGTGGTATAATAGACTTCATTGATCTTGATTAAAAGTCTTGAAGATTACTTGATGGCTCTTTCTTAAAAAAATAACGAATAAAAACAATTCCAAACAAAAAAGAAACTGTCTAATAGGACAGTTTCTTTACTCCCAAATCTAAATCCATAAATTTAAACCTACTTACTCTTATGGAGATATACTACAAATATAACTTTGTAGTTGGTTAAAAAAACATTGAAAGTAATAACTGCGTTATTTAAGTATTATATGGTTTAATGTAGGTTATAAATGATACCTATATCCATGCCAAATAGCATGAAAAAAATAGGTTCGATTTAGTCCTAAATTTATGTTATAAAAAGTACCTGATGTAACTAAAAAATAGTGAGAGAACCCAAAAAACAAAAGAAGTCTTTAAAAATAATACTTTCCAGAGTTTTCTATTTTAAAATTAAACTTCCACAACGGGTGAATAAAAATGGTAGTTGGGCAAAAATAGTATTACAGTATGTGGCTTTTGAAGTAGACATTTTTTAGAAGAAAGAATAACTTGCGAACTAATCAAAGCGCTTTTATATGGTCTATTTGAAAACCAAAAAATATACAGTATAAATACTATAAGGAATGATAACTATTACAAATATTAAAAGAACGGTTTTCCTTCTGTTCGCACTTCTCAATTTATCGTTTGTTTTTACACAGACACCTCAAAATCTAAAATTGTGGTACAACCGACCAGCTTCAAATTGGAATGAAGCATTGCCTATTGGCAACGGACGCTTGGGGGCTATGGTTTTTGGCGGAATTACCACGGAAAGACTTCAGCTTAATGAAGAAACCATTTGGAGCAAAGGAGGAGAATTGACTGATAAAAAAGGAGGCTATAAATATATCAAAGAGATTAGAAATCTGTTATTTCAAGGAAACTATAAAGAAGCCGAAAGATTATCCCAAGAAAAATTAATGGGAAAGAGATTGCCAAGTGGTACAAATACCTACCAAACCATGGGCGATCTTGAAATTCATTATGAAGGCGTTGAAAGGTATTCCGATTATACCAGAGAATTGAATTTACAGGATGCCACGGTATCTACTAAATTTAAGGTAGGCAGAAATTGGCATTATAGAAAAGTCTTTTCATCGGCGATAGATCAAGCTATTGTCATGCAAGCTTCGTCAGATGCAAAAGAAGCCATTTCTTGCGCCCTGTTACTTACAAGACCAGGAGAAGGTGAAATAGTGCAAGTCAGAGACAACGAGCTAATTATGACTCAGCACTTGAGCGATGGCAAGGGCGTAAAGTTTGAATGCCGCATTCTGGTAAAAATGGACGGAGGTACAACAAGTGTTGAAAATGGACAATTGGTTGTCCAAAAAGCAAATAGCTTAGAAATAAGAATTATAGCAGGGACAAATTATTCTGGAGGAGACCCAGCTCATATTTGTGATACATATCAGCAAAAACTTGACGATAGAACATACAATGATATCTTAGCAGATCATATTGCTGATTATCAACAGTACTTTCAAAGAATGTCCTTTGAAATCCCCGCAACTGAAGCTTCAAAGTTCGCTACTAACGAAAGAGTGTATGCTCAAAAGAATGGTGTTTATGATCCTTCCCTGGCCGCATTGTATTTTCAGTTTGGGCGTTATCTGCTAATTAGCAGCTCCAGAAAAGGAAATTTACCTTCAAATTTGCAAGGTATTTGGGCAGATGGTTTAAAACCTGCTTGGAACTCTGATTACCATATTAATATTAACGTTCAAATGAATTACTGGCCTTCAGAAATCACAAACCTTTCTGAGTTTCATGAACCCTTTTTAAAGTTTGTTGGTGAGCTTCGTACAAATGGAAGAAAAACGGCTAAAGAATTATATGGAGCAAGAGGTTTTACAGCGCACCACACAACCGATGTATGGCATTTTACAACCTCCTTTGGAGAACCTCAATATGGATTGTGGCCTATGGGAGCTGCCTGGGCGTCAACTCATATTTGGGAACACTATCTTTTTAATGAGAACAAGCAATTTCTTGAAGAATATGGTTACCCTGTAATGAAGGAGGCTGCTCTTTTTCTCTCAGATTTTTTAGTTAAAAATCCAAAAACGGGCCTTTTGGTAACTGGACCTTCAATGTCTCCAGAAAATATATTTATTGCTCCAAATGGAGATAGAGCCTCGGTAACGATGGGACCAGCTATGGATTTGCAAATAGTGAGGCATTTATTTAAAAGTTGTATTGAAGCCTCTAAAGTGTTAAACACAGATTCAAAATTTAGGAACAAATTAATTAATCAATTAAAACAATTAACCCCGGCTATTATTGGAAAAGACGGAAAAATTTTGGAGTGGTCAGATGAAAACTTGAAACAAGCATTACCAGGGCATAGACATATTTCCCATCTGTATGGATTGTATCCATCAAACGAATACAATTGGAATGATAGTCCAGAGTATATGAAAGCTGCCGAAATGGTCCTTGAGGATCGATTATCTAGAGGTGGTGGGCAAACAGGTTGGAGTCGAGGTTGGATCATGAATTTTTATGCCCGTTTGCTAGATGGTGATAAAATTTGGAAAAATCTAACGGAATTATGGGCGCAACGAACCTATCCAAATTTATTCGATGCGCACCCTCCTTTTCAAATTGATGGAAACTTCGGGGCTACAGCTGCGATTGCAGAAATGCTACTGCAATCTCATGCTAACGAAATTAATTTATTGCCAGCTTTACCCAAAGCTTTGCCAACAGGAAAAATATCTGGACTTGTTGCCAGAGGTGGTTTTGAAGTAGATTTAGAATGGAAAGATGGCCATTTAACTAAGGTGAAATTGACATCAAAACTTGGTAATACAGCAAAACTCAGATATGGAGCTAAGGTCGTTTCTTTCGATTTGAAGAAGCTAGAATCTATGACGCTAGATAATAATTTAAGAAAAATAGAATAATGTATTTAAATAGAGCAGGATCTGCTTTAGTTTAGTCATTTTTTCGTTTATTTAAAAAAATATTAAAGACAAAAGAAGATTAATTTACAACAACGTTTCCGATGAAAAGCTACCGTCCAATTATTTGTGAAGAAAAAAAAATGATACGATATTTCTACTTTATACTTCCCTTTTTTTTGTTGTCCACCTTAATATATAGTCAACAAAAGAACCCTATTACAGATTATAAATACTACATTGAAAATGAGCAGGTCATTAGCGAAAACAAATTGCCAGCTCATGCTTCGTTTACTTCATTCTCTACTGTTGATGAACGGAAATCTAATAGGTCTACTTATCACCAATCGTTAAATGGTATTTGGAAGTTTAATTGGGTAAGAAACCCTAAAGACCGTCCAACAACTTTCATGAATCCTCAATTTGATGTTACAAATTGGCAGGACATTAAAGTGCCTGCTAACTGGGAGGTTGAAGGCTTTGGAGTACCTATTTATGTAAATCATCAATATGAGTTTGCGGATTATAAAGCGCCTGTCGCTGATGATATGAAGTTTACGGATAGAATTTATCCCGAAAACCCAGGAAATGTGCCAGATAACTACAATCCCGTTGGTACTTATTTGAGAGATTTTAATCTAGAAAAAGATTGGAAAAATAAAGAAGTGTTTTTGCATATTGGCGCTATGAAATCGGGCGGTTTTGTATGGATTAACGGAAATTACATCGGGTATTCACAAGGCAGTAAATTGCCTGCCGAATTTAATATCAGCAAAGCCCTTAAAACTGGAAAAAATACTATTGCACTTCAAATTTTCCGCTGGACCGATGGTTCTTATTTAGAATGCCAGGATTTTTGGCGTATCAGTGGCATTGAACGTGATGTGTTTATTTATGCGCAACCCAAAGTTCGGATTCAAGATTTTGAAGTGAACTCCATTTTAGATGGCGCCTATAAAAATGGTGAATTATCAATTGATATTGATTTAACAAATCACCTTAATAAAGGGAAAAGTATAACCTTATCTTATCAAGTTTTAGATGTAAATAACAACAGTGTTGCTTCTAATTTCAAAACAGTTAATATTAAAAGTTTTCAAAAAACTTCTACTAATTTTAAAACAACAATACCTGATGTAAAGCCATGGAGTGCAGAACACCCCAGTCTGTATACTTTAATTTTGGAAACAAAAGATAGTAGAGGAAATTTACTGGAAACTACTTCATCAAAAATTGGCTTTCGTTCAGTTGAAATTAAAAACGGGTTACTTTTGGTAAATGGACAACGTATCACATTAAAAGGTGTTAATACCCAAGAGGCCGACCCGGAAACCGGTCATGTGATGTCTGAAGACTTAATAATGAAAGACATTCGTCTTTGGAAAGAGAACAACATTAATGCGGTTCGTTTAAGTCATTATCCTCGAGGTAGACGGTTTTATGAGTTATGTGACATTTATGGGATTTATGTTGTAGACGAAGCAAACATAGAATCCCATGGAATGTATTACGGAAAGTATTCTTTGGCTAAAAAAGCTGAATGGGAAAATGCTCATGTTGACAGAATGGTTCGCATGGTAAAACGTGACAGAAACCATCCATCTGTAATTATTTGGTCAATGGGAAACGAAGCAGGAAATGGGGTTAACTTTTTTAAAGGCTATGATGCCATTAAGGCCAATGACCTTACTAAGCGTCCTGTTCAGTATGAACGTCCTTATAAAGATTATGATGGTAGTTTATACGACATGGATACTAATACCGATATTATTGTGCCTCAATATCCTTCTCCTGCTCGTTTTGAAGAGATTGGCAGGTCCAAAACAGATCGTCCTTTTATCCCAAGTGAATATGCTCATGCTATGGGAAACAGTACTGGGAATTTTCAGGACTATTGGGATATTATTGAACAGTATGATAATCTTCAGGGCGGATTTATTTGGGATTGGGTAGACCAGTCTATTTGGAAAACCAATGAAAGTGGAGAAAGATATTATGCCTATGGAGGTGATTATGGAAAAAATATGCCTACTGATAATACCTTTCTTAACAACGGTATTGTATTTCCAGACCGCACACCACAACCAGCACTTTATGAAGTTAAGAAAGCTCATGAGTTCATCAATTTTAAATATAAAGGCATAAACAGACACAACGAGTTAAGGCTACTTGTAGAGAATCTATATGATTTTACTAATCTTAATATATTTGATTTTAAAGCTCAAATAAAAGCAGATGGAAACGTTTTAAAAACCATTTCACTTGAAGATATTTCTGTTGAGACACATACAGGGAAGCTTATTCGTATCCCTTTAAAAGATGTTGAATTTAAAGAAAATACCGAATATTTCGTAGAAATAGCTGCAACCACCAAAAAGGAATGGGGGATTTTGCCTTCAGGATATGAGCTGGCTCATGAACAAATAGAGCTAGTAAGTAAATTCAAAAAAGCAAAAACGAGTATGACAACAGATTCAAAATTATCTGTTAAAAATTCCAACGGAAAAATTACCATTTCTAGTAAGAGTCTAAAAATTGTTTTCAGTAAAAATGAAGGAAGAATGACATCTTATCAATATAAAAATAAGGAATTATTAATAGATGGTAAAGGGCCTAAACCAAATTTTTGGAGAGCGGTGACCGATAACGATTTTGGAAACCAGATGGACAAGAGAAATATTGGATGGAAAATTGCTTCAAACAATCTTAAAGTTACCGATTTAAATACTACAGAATCTACAGATGGGAGTATATTAATGACAGTTACATATACGCTTCCGTCAGTTGAAACAAGCTTCACATCCATCTATACAATTTATGGTAATGGCGTTGTTCAAATAAACAATACATTAAATACTACAACATACAAAGGCGATATTCCGAGAATAGGAATGCGCTTGCAACTCGCAAAAACCTATGACAACTTGAACTATTATGGTAGAGGCCCATGGGAGAATTATCAAGATCGAAATGCTTCAACTTTTATTGATTTATACACTTCAAAAGTTGCTGATCAATATGTGCCATACATTCGTCCTCAAGACAATGGTTATAAAACAGATACGCGATGGATTGCTCTTTCTGATGAAAATAATAGCGGTTTGTTATTCGTCTCTGGAGATAAAAAAGGATTAAGCTTTAGTGCGCTTCATATGGAAAATGAAGATTTTGATACTACAGGTGGTACGGATTATAAAACATCAAATAAGAGTAAGCATACTATAGATATAAAAGAGAAGAATTTAGTGCAATTAAATATTGATTTGGGGCAACGTGGTGTTGGTGGGGACGATAGTTGGTATTCTAAACCACAAGAACAATATAGGTATAAAGGAAATGAAAAACATTCATACAGTTTCTATATGATTCCATTTAAAAATGGCACTTCAGACGAGAAATTTGAGATTAGCAAACTGTATAGAAATCTAAACGATTAATAATGAACTCGTTTAAACTACCCAATCAAGCTGTATACATGTTTTTGGATGTAGCGAAAATTAACAATTTCATTTCCATTTGTAGTTTTTTTGATTTGCATAGAGCTGTTTTGTAAGGAATAAAGACAAGAACAGGTGTGCACGTGATATATATAAAAGAGGCATTTTAGCCAATTGAAAAAATTTAGATGAGTTCAATAAGTATTTATTGATTCGCTTAGGGATATTTAAAACCTCAAAAAGGTTTCGTTTTATAGTAACATAATAAATATTTAAAATAGACATTAACCCTATGAAAAGGAAAGCCTACTAATGTTGTCTTTGTTGAATATAAATAGCTTCCGTGAATCCCGGCCCCTTAGAATTACGGTAATAATAAAATAGACTAGTCAAAATATAACATGTCATTGTTATACAATAAAGTTGAATGGATTTTTTTGATGTTTGACTGAGTTCACACGTCATCCGTCTAAATTTATTTTATTTCATGTTAAAATTATGAACTTTTATATGGTTATCGATACTAAATTATTTTTATGAAAAAAAAATACTTATACCTTTTAGTGGTAGTTTCAATATTTGGTTGCTCTAAAAAAGTAGATAAATCAAATAAAGAAAATGGGTCATTGGATTTAACAGCACAGGTAGGCCCTTTTATTGGTACAGGAGGGCATGGGCATACATATCCAGGTGCAACGGTTCCTTTTGGCATGTTGCAAGTTAGCCCTGTAAACGGAATTAGTTCATGGGATTGGTGTTCTGGTTATCATTATTCAGATTCTATTGCAATCGGGTTTTCTCATTTAAATTTAAGTGGAACTGGTATTGGTGATTTGGCAGATATATTGTTTATGCCAATTAATAAAGAAGTAGATTTATCTTTATACCCTAAATCTCGCGATAGTTTACCTTATAAATCTTCTTATAGTCATAAAAATGAAAGTGCTACTCCGGGGTATTATCAAACGTTTCTTAAAGATCACAACGTTAATGTAGAACTCACGACATCACAGCGTACGGCAAGCCATAAATATACATTTGCCAAAGGAGATGAACAATCTGTTGTAGTCGATCTTGGATTTGAGATGAACTGGGATAGAGTACAAAAAACATCTTTAGCTATTGAAGATACATATACACTTAGTGGGTATCGTTTTAGTAAAGGATGGGCAAGAAATCAGAAAGTATTTTTTGTAGCCAAATTTTCTAAACCCATTTCAAAACACAATCTTTTTACTGACGGAATTAGAATTGAAAAAGATAATGCAGAAGGAAAAAAGTCAACAGTACAATTGTTTTTTGAAGCCGATAATACTAATGAACTACAAGTAAAAGTTGCTTTGTCGTCGGTTAGTGTAAACAATGCTAGAGAAAATTTAGAAGCAGGAGCATTCAATTTTGAAACTATAAAAGTAGAAGCAGAAAAGAATTGGAACAAGGCACTTTCAAACATCGTAGTTGAAACACCTATAGATTCTTTAAAAACAATATTTTATACGGCATTATACCATTCACAACTAGCTCCAGTTACTTTTAGTGATAAGAATGGGCAATTTAGAATGGAAAATGACAGTATTGTTAGGGCTCAAAATTATACGGCGTATTCAACACTGTCACTTTGGGATACTTTTAGAGCCGAACAACCATTACTTACATTAATAGCACCGGATAAGGTTTCAGATATCATTAACAGTATGTTGGCATATTACGAAACTAAAAAGATACTTCCTGTCTGGACACTGTATGGTAATGAAACGAATACCATGACAGGGTATCATTCTATCCCGGTAATAGTTGAAGCTTATTTAAAAGGGATTAAAGGATTTGATGCAGAAAAAGTTTATGAAGCTATGAAAGGAACTATGATGCAAGATGAACGCGGATTAAATCATTATAAAAAGTACGGATACATTCCTTATAACTTATTAGATGAATCTGTAACTATAACTTTAGAGTATGCTTATAACGATTGGTGTGTAGCACAAATGGCAAAAGCTTTAGGAAAAGAAGAAGATTATACTCTTTTCTTAAACCGATCAAAAGCCTATCAATATTTATTTGATAATGAAACAGGCTTCATGCGCGGAAAATATGAAGATGGAAAATTGTGGAATGAACCTTTTGATGCCAAATATTCTAATCATAGAGAGCATACAGATTATACAGAAGGTAATGCGTGGCAACATAGTTGGTTTGTGCCTCACGCCGTTGAAGATTTTATTTCGCTTCATGGAAATAATGAAGTATTTACTAATAAGTTAGAGCAACTTTTTACTGAAAGCTCAGAAATTACCGGGGATAATACGTCCGCAGATATATCCGGGTTAATTGGTCAATATGCGCATGGTAACGAACCTAGTCATCATATCGCTTATTTATTTAATCACGCAAACAAACCATGGAGGACACAATATTGGGCTAGAAAAATAATGGATACACAATACAACACAACTCCAAATGGATTAAGTGGTAATGAAGATTGTGGTCAAATGTCAGCATGGTATGTCTTAAGCTCTATAGGGCTGTATCCATTAAACCCAGCATCGGCTACATATGAAATAGGAAGTCCTGTATTTGAAAAGACAACTATTAATCTTTCAGGAGGAAAATCTTTTGTGATCGAAGCAGAAAATGTTTCAGATAAAAACATATATATACAATCAGCAACATTAAATAACCAAATCTTCAATAAAACATCTATAACACATCAAACCTTAATAAAAGGTGGGAAATTACATTTTGTTATGGGATCTGAACCTAACAAAAACTGGGGTGTAATTAAAAGTATAGAGGAATAATGGACAATATTGATGTGTCAATTATAATAGCTTATGTCATTTTAACACTAGCTATTGGGATATGGGTTTCAAAAAGAGCTTCAAAAGGATTAGATTCTTATTTTCTTGGAGGTAAAACTATTAAATGGTATTATTTAGGACTAAGTAATGGGTCTGGTATGTTCGATGTTTCGGGTACTGCCTGGATGGTGGGCATACTATTTCTTTACGGTGTAAAGAGCTTTATGTTTATGTGGCTATGGCCCATTTGGAATCAGATTTTTGTTATGATGTTTTTGGCTGTTTGGATCAGACGATCAAATATCATGACAGGCTCAGAATGGATTTTAACACGTTTTGGGGATGCTAAGGCTGGCAGAGCTTCACATATCATTGTAGCTGTTTTTGCTATAGTCGCAGCCATTGGGTTCATTGCTTACTTTTTTGAAGGGGTCGGTAAATTTATGACTATAATTTTGCCATGGGATTTAGGCCTTCAGTTTAATAACATGCATTTACTAACTTCTGAGCAGTCTTATGCACTTATAATTATATTTTTAACAACTGTTTACACTGTAAAAGGAGGCATGTTTTCTGTGGTGGCAACCGAAGTTTTACAATATGGTATTATGGTTATTGCAGGCCTTTTAGTAGCTGTTTATGCTTTTATTACTGTTACAGATATTGAGATAGCTAATGTTATTTCCGAAGAATGGAAAAACGTTTTCTTTGATTGGGAATTGGGTCAACATTGGAATGAAAAATACGTAGCTTTTGATAATTTAATTAATGCAGAAGGTTTTAAAATGTTTGGCGCCTTTATTGGAATGTCGCTTTTTAAAGGGTTTTTTGCAAGTATCGCAGGCCCAACACCAAGCTTTGATTTACAACGAATTCTTTCTACAAAAACAGTTAAAGAAGCTGCATATATGAGTGGTTTTACAAATCTCATTCTGTTTATTCCCAGATATTTATTAATTTCTGGAATCGTTGTTATTGCTTTAGTTACTTTAAGCCCGGAAATGAATAGTAATCCCCTTTTAAATGGTAACGATTTAGAAATTCTATTACCTAAAGTGATTAACTTTCACATCCCAGTAGGCATTAAAGGGCTTTTGTTAGCAGGGTTATTAGCTGCTTTTATGAGTACATTCTCAGCTTTTGTTAATGCTGGTCCAGCATATATTGTAAACGATATATATAAGAAATATTTTAAGCCAAATGCAGACAGTAAACATTATATTAAGGCCAGTCATTTAGCATCCTTTATAGTTGTTGCTCTTGGTGTTTTTATGGGTTTCTTTGCAGACTCCATAAATTCATTAACATTATGGATTACAAGTGCTCTTTTTGGAGGTTATGTTGCTGCTAATTTTTTAAAATGGATTTGGTGGCGTTTTAATGGATGGGGGTATTTTTGGGGTATGCTATCGGGTTTAATTGTAGCTACTTTACAGTTTGTATTAGATCAGAATAAAGGTGATTTTGAAACAGGGTCACTGTTATATGATTTGGGTAATATACATGCCATTTACTTATTTCCTATTATATTTTCTGTGTCGCTTTTAGGATCATTTTTAGGCACTTTTTTAACCCAACCAACATCTATGGAAGTATTAAAATCTTTTTACAAAGATGTGCGTCCATGGGGGTGGTGGCATCCTGTATTTAAAGAATTGAAAAATGAAGACAAAAACTTTGCTAAAAATAAAGGATTTGCTTTAGATATGTTAAACTGTATGGTTGGTATCATATGGCAATCCAGCATGATTGTTTTACCAATTTATTTTATGATCAGAGATTATCCAAAAGCATTAATAGCCCTTGTAGTATTTATAATCACATCTGTTATACTTAAATTTACATGGTTAGATAAAGTAAAGAAGTTACCGAATTAGAATAATAAAATTTGATTAAGTGAGTACAATTCCTTGGCAAAATAGACCTGTAAACAATAAAGAAATTATTTGGAGCTATTCTGAAAATCTAATGATAGAATAGGAATGTTGTACTCACATCAAATAGTATTTTTAATAGTACTGTAGTTCCTGTTGGCAATATGTTTGCTGAAGTTTTTTGATGTGACAATATAGTAGTATAAAATGAATGTTTTTACAGGATTTAGTGAAATATTGGTATAGATAGAAATCGCAGATACAGTAGTTGCTCTGGTATTTAGTAAATTGATTGGAATCATTCAGTTTACAAAAGATAATTGTTTATAAGTATTGAAGTTTAATATTATGAAATTTAATTTTTTTCTCACTTTTATTTATTGTTTTTCTATCATTAGTTGTGCTCAAACTAAAAAAGAAATGATTCCTCAAACGTATGTGGCTCATAAGACCACGGAAATTATGACTATTGATGGGGAAGCAAACGAGCCGGCTTGGGAAAAAGCAAAATGGACTCATGATTTTATTGACATTGAAGGGGATAAAACACCCAAATACATAACCAATGTGAAAATGCTTTGGGATGAAAACTATTATTATATTTTGGCAAAAATGAAAGAACCGCATATTTGGGCGGATATAGAATTACATGACGAAATAATTTTTTATAATAATGATTTTGAAGTGTTTATAGATCCAGATGGAGATACGCATAATTATTACGAATTAGAAATAAATGCGCTTAATACTGCCTGGGACTTATTTATAGGAAAGCCTTATAGAGAGTCTAATAATCCTGTATTAAATGATTGGAATTTTACGGGGTTAAAATCGGCGGTAAGTATTGATGGTACTTTAAATAACCCTAATGATACAGATAAAAGTTGGACTCTTGAAATTGCTATTCCTTTTAAAGATCTAAGAACAGCATATAACCAAGATAATGTACCAAGAGATCAGTTTTGGCGTGTGAATTTTTCGAGAGTAAACTGGCAACATGATATTAATAATGGTATTTACTCGAGAAAAAAGGGAAAAGATGGTAAGTTCTTACCCGAATATAATTGGGTGTGGTCTCCAATGGGCGTTATTAATATGCATGAACCAGAGAAATGGGGGTATGTGTACTTTTCTTCAAATGCCGCTGATGATGAAACATTTATAATTCCGCAAGACGAAAAAATAAAATGGAAATTATATACCTTGTATAGAGCGCAAAAAGCACACTATGCTAAACATGGGAAGTATGCGACAAGTATTGATAGTTTAAATGCATCGGCAATAATTATAGATGGCAAAAAATTAGAACTAAAACTTGAAAATCATAGTATGGGTTACAATATGACTGTAAAAAGCCCTTTTTCAAATAAAATTTTAAACCTTAAAGAAGATGGTAAATTCATTTCAAAATAAATTAATAATGAAAACAAATTACATATGCCTTGTTGTATTGCTTTTAAGTTTTATGGCTTGTAATCAGAAAAAAGAGGAAAACAATAATTCTCAAATAGCTCAATTAGAACCTGCATTAGAAACATTTAAATTCGGTACTTGGATAACCTCTCAAAAGGAGAAATCGAATGAAGATTATGCTGCAGAATTTGAAAAATACAGTAATGCTGGAATAGATGAAATTTTAATAAACACAGAAACAGACCCAAAAGAGTTAGAACGTTTAGTACCAATAGCTGCTAAGGCAGGTTTAAAAGTGCACGCATGGATTATGGCTATGAATCGTCCAGGAGATACTGTGGCTTTGAAACACCCAGAGTGGTATATTGTAAGTAGAGATGGGAAATCGTGTTTCGATACCCGCCCTTATGTAGATTATTACCAATGGTTGTGTCCAACGCGAGAAGCGTCTCGTAATCATGTTTTAAGTTTGGTTGAAGGCTTGGCTAAAGTAGACGGTATTGAGAGTGTGCATTTAGATTATATTCGTTTTCCAGATATCTTTTTACCTATTGGTTTGTTACCAAAATATAATTTAGAGCAAGATACAGAGATGGCTGAATTCGATTTTTGTTATTGTGATGCATGTATTAATGCATTCGAAAAAATACATCACAAGAACCCTAAAGAAAGTAAAAATACTGCGATTGATATGGAATGGAAAAATTTCAGATTAAATGCCATAAAATCGGTAGTCGATGATGCCTATAAAATTGTAGGTAAACACAATAAAAAATTAACCGCTGCGGTATTTCCTTACCCAGAGATGGCAGACCATATGGTGCGTCAACGTTGGGACAAATGGAACATAGATGAAGTATATCCTATGATATATCACGGTTTTTATAATGAAGAAATAGATTGGATTGGATATGCTACCAAGCAAGGCGTCAATGATGTAAAGGCTAAAAATATTGGTATAAATACAGGTGTATATTTGCCTCCTTTTAAATCTGCGGCAGAATTAAAACAAGCCATATTATTAGCTAAAGAAAATGGTGCTAAAGGTGTTACATTTTTTGATGGACCAGCTTTAACCGATGATTATTTACAAGTTATTAAAGAAACCAAAGCATCATTAAAATAGTTAGTTTATGTCAGATAGAAGGGATTTTATAAAAAAAGCAGCTTTAGGTACCATTGGAGTTAGTACTGTGATGGGGTGTAATCAACTAGCTAAGGAAGAGCCCCAAGAGGAGAGTAAAGCAATACCTCAAGCTGGCATGAAGCCTCTAATTATTTCTACATGGAAACATGGGTTGCCAGCTAATGAAGAAGCTTGGAAGTTTCTGAAAAATGGCAGTTCAGCCTTAGATGCTGTTGAAGCTGGAGTAAAAATACCAGAAGCCGACCCTAAGGAGCGTAGTGTAGGTTATGGAGGTTTACCAGATAGAGAAGGAAAAGTGACTTTAGATGCGTGTATTATGGACCATAATAGCGACTGTGGATCTGTTTCCTTTTTACAAGGAATCAAACATCCCATATCTGTCGCTAAAAAAGTATTAGAAGATACACCTCATGTTATGTTATCCGGTAAAGGAGCTTTACAGTTTGCTTTATCTAAAGGATTTAAAGAAGAGAATCTTTTAACACCTGAATCTGAAAAAGATTGGAAAAAATGGCTGGAAGAATCGAAATATAAACCAGTAATCAATATCGAAAATCATGATACAATAAGTATGCTGATTTTAGATGAAAGTGGAAATTTAACAGGCGCATGTACTACCAGTGGCGCAGCATGGAAAATGCATGGACGGGTTGGTGATTCTCCCATTATTGGAGCCGGTTTGTTTTTAGATAATGAAGTTGGTGCAGCTGCTGCAACAGGTTTAGGAGAAGCAGTCATTAGAACAGCTGGAAGTGCTATGGTTGTTGAGCAAATGAGGTTGGGGAAATCTCCTGCCGAAGCTTGTAAGGAAATCGTAGAACGTATTTACAGTAAGCATAAAAACCATAGGGATATGGAATATTTACAAGTTGGATTTATTGCCGTGAATAAGCAAGGTGAATATGGCGGGTATAGTTTGCGTTCAGGCTTTAATTATGCTGTTTGTGATGATGAAAAAGGTCATAGAATGGAAGATGCAAAATTTAAAATGACTTGGGATAAATAAAAAATTTCTTGAAACGAACCATCCTTTAGGCTGAGCCTCGAGGAATTCTTTTTGATTAAAACAGTAAAAACCCTCAGATGAAAGTATTTAATAAAATAACGATCCTATTAATAATTGCTTTAAGTTCATGTACAAAAGAAAAAGTGTTTTCTGAAAGCGATATTCAAATTATTCCAAAACCAACAGAATTAATATTAAATAAAGGTACTTTTCAATTTACAAAAGACACTAAATTCATTATAGCCAATGAAACACAAAAAGAGTTATTAAATATTTTTATTAGTAAGTTTAGTACAGTAGCAGGTTGGAATCTTGAAGTTTTAGAAACGACACCTCAAAAAAATTATGTTCAATTTTTAATAGATGAACGTTTAGAGAACGAATCTTATAATTTAGAGGTAAACACAGACAAAATTAGTATAGTAGCAAACGGAAATTCGGGCTTTATTTATGCTTTAGAATCCATTAGACAATTGCTTCCGATAGATATAGAACGCTCAGAAATGGTTTCTGATGTTGCGTGGATAATTCCAAATTTAAAAATTAAAGATAACCCTAGATTTAAATGGCGCGGGCTCATGTTGGACTTATCACGTCATTTTTTTGACAAAGAGTATATTAAAAAAGTGATTGATGGTTTAGCAATGCATAAAATGAATGTATTGCATTTACATTTAGTAGATGATCAAGGTTGGCGTATAGAAATTAAGAAATACCCTAAGTTAACAACCATTGGAGGATGGAGAGTAGACCAGGAAGATAAACATTGGAATGCCAGAGAAGCTGTAAAAGCAAATGAAAAAGGAACTTACGGAGGGTTTTTAACACAAGCAGATTTAAAAGAATTGGTTGCCTATGCGCAATTAAAAAATGTTGAGATTGTTCCGGAAATTGAAATGCCTGCACATGTTAGTAGTGCTATTGCTGCGTATCCGGAATTATCTTGTTTTGAAACCCCTATTGGAGTGCCATCAGGAGGAGTATGGCCCATAACAGACATTTATTGTGCTGGTAAAGAAAACACATTTCAGTTTTTAGAAAATGTACTTTTAGAAGTCATGGATATATTTCCTTCTAAGTATATTCATATTGGAGGTGATGAAGCTACCAAAACAAATTGGAAAACTTGTCCGCACTGTAAAAAGAGGATGAAAAAAGAAGGCTTACATGAGGTAGAAGAATTACAGAGCTATTTTGTTAAAAGAATGGAGAAATTTATTAACTCAAAAGGAAAAAAATTAATAGGCTGGGATGAAATTTTAGAAGGCGGATTAGCTCCAGATGCTACCGTTATGAGTTGGAGAGGTATTAAAGGAGGGCTAGAAGCAGCAAAACAGGGACACGATGTTATTATGACACCGAATTCTCATTGTTATTTTGACCATTACCAAGGGCCTCAAAACGAAGAACCACTCGCAATAGGAGGTTATCTTCCACTGAGTAAAGTCTATCAGTTTGATCCTGTTGTAGATACTATGAGCGCAGAAGAAGCATCACATGTATTAGGAGGTCAAGCTAATTTATGGGCAGAATATATACCTACGCCCGAACATTCTCAATATATGATCTTTCCAAGGCTAGCAGCTTTAGCAGAAACGGTTTGGAGCCCTAAAGCATTAAGAAATTGGGATGATTTTTCTAAGAGAATAGCGACTATGTTTAAGCGCTATGATTATTTAGGAATAAATTATGCTAAAAGCACCAATTTGGTAACTGCAAATACGACGGTTAATTTAGAAGATAAATCGGTGAGTTTATCATTGCAAAATGAATTTACGAATACCGATATTCGTTATGTACTGGGGAGCTCTAATATTGATGAAAACCCGATAAAATATAATAATCCAATAGAACTGAATAAAACGACCATAGTGAAAGCCTCTTTATTCAAAGCAGGTAAGCCAATTGGTAAAGTATTTATTGATACTATTAAATTTCATAAAGGTGTAGCTCATAAAACAGAATATTTGACCCTTTACAGTAACAGTTATCAAGGGGCAGGTGCTTACAATATGGTTAACAGTTTAAGAGGTACCAAAAATTTTCACGATGGTCAATGGCAAGCATGGCTAGGAGAAGATATGGAAATTGTCATCGATTTGGAAAATAAAGAAGAAATAAGTGAAGTTATTCTTGGATCGATGGAAAACCAAGGCCCTGATATTTATTTCCCTACATCAGTTTCAGTATTTGTTTCAAATGATGGTAACTCTTATAAAGAAGCGGGTAAAATCGAACGTCCTTTTCAACATAATTCAAAAGCAGAATTAAGAGATTTTAGAATAAAATTTAAAGAACAAGCCGTAAGATTTGTAAAAGTAAGAGCAACCTGTTTGGAAAAATCTCCTAAAGGAGGAAGAGCTTGGTTGTTTGTTGATGAAATTTTAATTAATTAAAAATGAAACTGACATAATTAAAATAATCTTTAAATATACAGAACAATGATTATTTTAATTATCAAAGATTACATATGACCGTTGAAAAACAATAAAATAAACAGATGAAAAATTATAAGAAAGCTTTAGTGCTACTATTATTAGTTAGTAGTCAAATATTTAGTCAGGAAAATAAGCTCACTAAAGAAGAACGACTAGAATGGTTTAAGGATGCTAAGTTAGGTGTCTTTATACATTGGGGTATTTATGCGGTTAATGGTATAGATGAATCCTGGTCGTTTTTTAACAATTATATTTCATATCCTGATTATATGAAACAACTAAACGGTTTTACCGCTAAAAAATATGACCCGGAATATTGGAGTAAACTAATAAAAGAAAGCGGTGCGAAATATACGATTATAACAACAAAACATCATGATGGTGTTGCACTTTGGAATACCAAATATGGCAATTTGAATGTGGTAGATAAGACTAAAGCGAAGCGAGATTTAATTACCCCGTTTGTAAATGCAGTACGTAAAGAAAATTTAAAAATTGGATTATATTATTCTTTATTAGATTGGTCTCACCCAGATTATCCTAACTTTTTGCGACACGAAAAGCGCTATACCGGAGACGCTAAAAGATGGAAGGCTTTTACAAAATTCAATTTTGGACAAATAGAAGAACTAACAGCGTTTAATCCAGATTTATATTGGTTTGATGGTGATTGGGAACAATCAGCAGACATGTGGAAGGCTAAAGAAATTCGTGAATTGTTATTAGAAAGAACGCCTACAACTATTATAAACTCTCGTCTGCAAGGTTATGGCGATTATGCAACTCCAGAACAAGGTGTGCCCATTACGAAACCAGATAATAATTATTGGGAGTTATGTATGACCATGAATAACTCGTGGGGCTATCAGCCAAACGACACAAATTATAAAACAACGAATCAGCTTATTCGCATTTTAGTAGATTGTATTAGTATGGGCGGCAATTTATTATTAGATATCGGTCCAAAAGCTGATGGCACTATTCCGAAAGAACAAATAGATATTTTAAAAGGTATTGGCAGATGGACAAGTAAGCATAAAGATGCTATTTATGGTACTAGAGCAGGCATTCCTCACGGGCATTTTAACGGATATACAGCTTTATCAAAAGATAAAAAGATATTGTATTTGTATGTAGATAACAAGCCTAATGGACCATTATTAATTAAAGGGCTAAAAAATAAGATTAATAGGATTTGGGTTGTTGGTAACGGCACAAAACTATCTCATAAAGTTGTTGGAAAACAGTATTGGAGTGCTGTGCCAGGTTTGCTATATATAGATGTTCCTGAAAAAGTTCAAGATAAGGATGTGACTGTAATTGCCGTATTATTAGATGGAGAAGTAGATTTATACAGAGAAAAGGGACAAGTTATTGAAAGTAATTAGATAGGCGTATTCGACTTTATGAAGAAGATTAAATTCGGCTACCAATGTTTAAAAAGGAGGTGTTTATTTTACAAAATAAAACACATTTGAAAAAATAAAAACAACTTTAATACTAGTGTCTTTATACAAACAGTCCATTTAAAAGAAAAATCAGATAGCAATACATTTAAAAATCAGAGTAAAAAATATTTATATCCATTAAATAATTCAAAATAAAAATAATAATCAGATGAAAAAAGTAATTGTAGCCATAGTCCTTTTGTTTTCAGTTCAAGGCTTTTCCCAGGCTATTTATGAAGAAGAACGTTATGTCCCGGAAACAGACCCTTTAGTTTTAGAAAAATTGTCGGAATGGCAAGATATAAAATTTGGATTATTGATGCACTGGGGGGCATATAGTCAATGGGGGATTGTAGAATCATGGTCACTCAGTCCAGAAGAGTACGATTGGTGTAGAAGAACAAAAGGAAGCAATCCAAATGATTATTTTGTATATAAAAAGGAATATGAAGCACTTCAGAATACTTTTAACCCCACTCAGTTTAATCCAGAAAAATGGGCAAAGGCAGCAAAAGGAGCAGGTATGAAGTATGTGGTGTTTACAACGAAGCATCATGATGGTTTTAGCATGTTTGATTCAAAATATACAGACTATAAAGTCACAGACCCAAGTACGCCTTTTTCGTCAAACCCAAAATCTAATATTGCCAAAGAAATATTTAATTCGTTTAGAAATGAAGGGTTATGGACGGGAGCTTACTTTTCAAAACCTGATTGGCATTCAGAATATTATTGGGATCCAAAATACCCTCCAATGGATAGAAATGTAAACTATTCCCCAGAAGAGAATCCAGAGAAGTGGAACAAGTTTGTCGAATTTACCCATAACCAAATTATGGAACTCATGACAGATTATGGTAAAATGGACATTTTATGGTTAGATGGTGGTTGGGTTTCAAAAGCTCCAAAGAAAGAAATTATTAACTGGTACGATAAAACTTTAAATAAAGATAACGAAGCTTATTTAAAACATCGCATGGTCAATCAGGATATCAAAATGGATGAATTGGTTATTAAAGCCAGACAAAAACAACCAGGGTTAATTGTTGTCGATAGAGCTGTTCATGGTAAAAACCAGAATTATTTAACACCAGAAAACAGAGTGCCGGAAAAAACGTTGCCATACCCTTGGGAATCCTGTATTATTTCTGGAGGTGGATGGTCTTATACGCCTAATGCGACTTATATGAGTGGCAGACAGGGAGTTCATACCCTTATAGATGTCGTGGCTAAAGGAGGAAACTTATTATTGAACATTGCCCCAGGACCAGACGGAACATGGCAGCAAGGCGCTTACGACTTATTAAAAGAATATGAAGACTGGATGCATGTAAATAGTTCTGCCATTTATGAAACAAAACCAATAGCTCCATTTAAAGAGAATAATATTTGTTTTACTCAAAATAAGAACGGTCAGGTTTATTTTATGTACTTAGCAGAGGAAAACCAAAATACAATCCCTTCTGAAATTGTTGTAGCCTCTATAACTCCAAAAAAAGGTGCTAAAATACGTTTGTTGGGTTCTAAAAAGAATTTAAAATGGGTAGCTCTTGAAAAGGGTTTTAAAGTCATAATTCCAGAGAACATGCAAAATAACCCGGCATCTAAATACGCTTGGGCTTTTAAGATTTCAGCAGTAAATTAATAAAATAATGTGCCTTATTATGTGTTTTAATAGTTCAATAAATTGGTGTAAAAGAGAAGCAAGATGGTTTCTATTAATGCTTTTAATGCTATTTAATTATTTAATAAGTTTTTCTCAAAACCCAGTTAATTATGTAAATCCATTTATTGGCACATCAAATTTTGGAGCTACAAACCCTGGAGCGATAGCGCCTAGAGGTATGGTAAGTGTTTCTCCTTTCAATGTGGCAGGAGCACCAAATTTACCTTTAGAAAAAGATAGTCGGTGGTTGTCTAATCCGTATATTAACGAAAATACATTTTTAACAGGTTTTAGCCATGTTAATTTAAGTGGTGTC
Organism: Flavivirga spongiicola; assembly: GCF_030540825.1. Classification (NCBI taxonomy): domain Bacteria; kingdom Pseudomonadati; phylum Bacteroidota; class Flavobacteriia; order Flavobacteriales; family Flavobacteriaceae; genus Flavivirga; species Flavivirga spongiicola. Next base: position 321,088 of record NZ_JAUOEO010000001.1, on the reverse strand, counting down.
GGTTGCCCGGATTTGGGAGTTATTTTAACCATGCCAACTACAGGAGCACTTAAAACGAATCACTTAGAGTATGGAACAACTTATACTAACGAAGTGTCTAAGCCTGGGTATTACAGCGTAAACCTTTCTAAATATAACGTAAAAACCGAAGTAACAGCTAGTACGAGAACCGGTGTAAGTCGTTATTCATTCCCTAAAGGCCAATCTAACATTCTTATAAATTTAGGTTTAGGTTTGACTAATGAAGAAGGAGCCGTTATTAAAATTGTCTCTGATACCGAAATTGAAGGTATGCGTAATGTTGGTTCTTTTTGTTATTATAAACCAGAAGAAGCATATCCTGTTTATTTTGTAGCTAAATTTAGCCATCCTGCGGATGATTTTGGTGTATGGAATACGCCTAAAAAAACGAAAGGGATTGAAAGCCAATGGATGGGATATAATGGAAAAACACGTTTGTATAAACAATATAAAAAAGAGGTTATAGGAGATAGTATTGGGAGTTACTTTACCTATCATTTTAAAGAACCGACTACTGTAGAAGTTAAAATTGGAGTTTCGTATGTTAGCATAGAAAATGCTCGTGAAAATCTGGAAAAAGAAACACAGGGGTTAACATTTGATGCTATTTATAATAAAACTGCTGCGACTTGGAATGATTTATTATCTAAAATAGAAGTTGAAGGCGGTACAGAAGATGACAAAACTATTTTTTATACAGCATTGTACCATACGCTTATTCATCCAAATACATTAAACGATATAAATGGTGAATATCCAACCATGGCTAAACGGGAAACAGCAAAAACCAAAGGCACCCGATTTACGGTGTTTTCCTTTTGGGATACTTATAGAAACCTGCATGCATTAATGTCTTTGGTATATCCTAAGCAACAATCTGATATGGTAAAAAGTATGCTTAATATTTATGATGAAAGTGGTTGGTTACCAAAATGGGAATTAAATGCTACGGAAACGACTACTATGGTTGGAGACCCTGCAGGGATTATATTAGCAGATACCTATTTAAGGGGTATTCAGGACTTTGATATTGAAAAAGCGTACGAAGCCATGCGTAAAAGTGCCTTGCAGTTAGAAAACAACCCTTTAAGGCCAGGAATAAAAGATTATATAGAAAAGGGCTATTTAACAACGACTACCACCAAAAGCGGATCGGTTTCTACGACACAGGAATACAATATTACTGATTTTGCAATTGCTCAACTAGCCAAAAAACTAAACAAGAAACAGGATTATGAATTGTTCTCTAAGCGTTCTATCACATATCGAAATTTATTTGATAAAAAATTTAATCTTTTAAGACCAAAAAACCATGATGGTTCCTGGTTCTCTCCTTTTAATCCAAATACTGGCGCCAATTTTGAAAAAAATCTAGGTTTTATTGAAGGTAATTCTTGGCAGTATACTTTTATGGTTTCTCATGATATTAAAATGCTTATGAAACTAATGGGAGGAAAAAAACAGTTTGTAAAACAATTAGACCTTGTTTTTAATAATAAACAATTCGACATGGCGAATGAGCCAGATATAAACTACCCTTTTTTATATAATTATGCAAAGGGGTATGAGTGGAAAACACAGGATCGTGTTTCTAGTTTAATAAAGGAATATTTTACTAACAAACCAGCTGGTTTGCCAGGAAATGATGATACAGGAACGATGTCTGCGTGGTTAATTTATAGTATGATGGGGATATACCCGAGCTCTCCAGCTGAACCTAATTATACCATTACGTCGCCACACTTTAACAAAATTACAATTCATTTAAATCCTAATTATTATAAAAATGATAAACTAATTATTACATCTAATACTTCAAAAGATAAAAATCACATTAAGAACATTCGTATTGATGGTAAACCATATAAAGATTATTTTATTTCACATAAAGAATTGGTGAATTCCAGAAGCATTGAGTTTACTTTAGAATAATACCATTTCTTATTTGAAATAATCGTAAAAAGCTCTTTTTTGCTTTCTATTTCAATATGAAAACATGTGTTCAGCATGACTGGGTGGGGCGTTTAAGCGTGTTCTTTCTTACAAATATTTGAAGTTAAAAAAGCATACAAACTTCTGTCTATTTAGCCATGTCATTAGTCGAAATAAATTCGTGCTATTCTAGTCTTTCCTTTTCTTAGCGGAAAGAAAAATAAACCGAACCCTTAATTTTATATTGATTAAGTTTTTATTTGTTATTTGTTTATTTTGAATTAGTCGTTAGTTTAGAGAAAAACTTGAGAAATCAAGTTTTTCTTTTTAGTAGTAACTTATAACTCTGCGTCTATCTATTTTAGGAATACTGTGGATCGAATTTAATTCCCCTGATATACTTCATTTTTTAATTTTAGAATAGTATTTTTGAATTAATTAAACTATAGAAGTGCTTTTTACAATCACTACATGATTAGGTTGTTAAACCTGATAGTGCACAGCCAGAATTTTTTAGTTAAAATAAATCAAATAAGAGTTTCAAGTTAAAAAAGTTAAATTATAATGAAGCCAAAACTTCTTAATAGGAGTAATCTCCAAAATAACTCCTTTGCAATTAGTTATAATAGCTACCCATATTTTTTAAAGGTTTGGCATTATCATACTGAGTTAGAATTGGTAGTTTTATTAGAAAGCACAGGTACTCGATTTATTGGAGATAGTGTTGAGAAATTTGATAAAGGTGAAATTGTTTTAATCGGGAAAAACCTTCCTCATATGTGGTTGAACGATGATAAATATTTTGAAGAGTCATCAACATTAAAGGCCGAAGCAATAGCGATACATTTTAAAGAAGGTTTTTTAGGCGATAATTTTTTTCAGAATCCAGAAATGAAACGCATTTTAGACTTACTAGATAGAGCATCATATGGCATTAAATTTGAAGAAAAAAATGCAAAAATCATTGAGAAAATTAAAGAATTATTATCTACTGGTGATGATTTTAAAAAAGTGATTCAATTTTTAGAAATTTTAAACGATTTATCACAATGTAAAAACTATAAGTTATTGTCTAGTACTGGGTTTGTAGATACCTTTAAAAAATCAGATAATAAAAATTTGTATAAACCTTATGAGTACATTTTCAATAACTTTAATAAATCAATATCTTTAAATGATGTAGCAGAAATAGCCAACATGAACCCTTCTTCTTTTAGTCGTTTTTTTAAGCGCGTGAATCGAAAAACATTTTCAAGATATTTAAATGAAATTAGAATTGGATACGCCTGCAAACTACTTATAGAAAATAAATATAGTATCACAGTTATTTGTTACGAATCAGGATTTAATAATGTGTCTAATTTTAATAGACAATTTAAAACAATAACTGGGTTCTCACCAACAGAATATCTTAAAAAACATATATAGCTAAATCAATATAAAATAACATGAATCTTCAGAGTAAAAAACCGAATTTCTTCGTTAAAAATACTCACCGTAACTAGGCTATGCTTACGTTTTTTGCCTTGAACTTTCTAAATATTCTATGCATTTTATATCGGCTTAGCTATATAAAAAACACAGTAAATTGATGGGTTTATATATCAAGGCAAAAAAAATATTAGTATAAGCACGATTATTGGTGGTTATATGAAAAGGTAAAAACTAATTTTGGCATAATAAATTTTTATATATGTCAAATTCAATCACAATTGTTGATATTCTAATTAAAGATATTCGCTTTCCAACGAGTAAATCTTTAGATGGATCAGACGCTATGAATCCTGATCCCGATTATTCTGCCGCTTATGTAATTTTAAAAACAGACCACCCTAGCAATATTGAAGGTCATGGATTGACTTTTACGATTGGTAGAGGTAATGAATTATGTGTTGCTGCGATACAATCATTATCTCATTTAATTGTTGGAAAGAAGTTGAATGAATTTACTTCTAACATGGGGGCATTCTGGAAAATGATTACAGGAGATAGCCAGTTACGTTGGTTAGGGCCGGAAAAAGGAGTTATTCATTTAGCAACTGGAGCTATTGTAAATGCTGTTTGGGATTTGTATGCTAAAGTAGAAGAAAAACCGCTTTGGAAGTTACTAGCAGATATGACTTCAGAAGAATTGGTAAAATGCATAGATTTCACGTATATTACTGATGCCATTACTCCAGAGGAAGCTTTGATATTATTGCAACAAAATGAAGCTACAAAAAAAGATAGAATTGATGTTTTATTAGAAAAAGGATATCCAGCATATACCACATCTGCAGGTTGGTTAGGTTATTCTGATAATAAGATGAGACGTTTATGTCAAGAAGCCAAAGTTGAAGGTTTCAAGCATATGAAAATAAAAGTGGGTTCGGATTTAGAAGACGATATGAGAAGAGCTGCTATTATTCGTGAAGAAATTGGAGATGATATACAATTAATGATGGATGCCAATCAAAAATGGGACGTAAACGAAGCGATCATCAATATGGAATCCTTAAAAAAGTTTAATCCTTATTGGATTGAAGAACCTACAAGTCCAGATGATGTTCTAGGACATGCCAAAATTGCCAAAGCAGTAGCTCCTATAAAAGTAGCTACAGGAGAACATTGTCAAAATAGAGTGGTATTTAAACAGTTAATGCAAGCCGGAGCCATTGAAATATGTCAGATAGATAGTTGTAGAGTTGGTGGTGTAAACGAGGTGTTGGCCATTTTATTAATGGCAGCAAAATTTAAAATTCCAGTTTGTCCACATGCAGGAGGTGTTGGATTGTGTGAATATGTACAACACCTTTCTATGATAGACTATATTGCAATAAGCGGATCTATGGAGCATAGAATTATTGAATATGTAGATCATTTACACGAACATTTTTTAGACCCAGTTGTAATAAAAGATGGGGCATATATGCCACCTAAATTGCCAGGGTATAGTATAACAATGAAAAAACAATCTTTGATAGATTACGAATTTCCAAAAGGAAAAGTTTGGCAAGAAATACAAAAAGAGGAATCATTAATAAGTAAGTAATAACATGAAACCGACATGATTAAAATAATTATTAAACTCTCTAGGGAATGATTATTTAAATCATCAAAGGTTGCATGTGATCAATAAAAACAGTAAATAAAAACACATGAAATTTAGTTTAAAAGAAAAAATAGCTATTGTAACTGGTGGTGGCAGTGGTATTGGTAAAGCAATCTCATTAGCATTGGCAGGACAGGGAGCTGTAGTACATGTTTTAGAGCTTAATTCAGATAATGCGAATGCAACAGTAAAAGAAATTGAAAATAATGGAGGCAAAGCAATAGCACACGGCTGTGATGTTTCTGATCAAAAAGATGTACAAAATGTATTAGGGTCTATAAATAATACCATAGATATTTTAGTCAATAATGCTGGAATTGCACATGTAGGAAATATAGAAGGCACTGAAGAATCAGATATGGATCGGATTTACAATGTAAATATAAAAGGTGTTTACAATTGTATGTATGCAGTTATTAGCAAGATGAAAGAAAAAGGAGGCGTTATTTTAAATATGGCTTCCATAGCATCATCAGTAGGAATTAAAGATCGATTTGCTTATTCAATGTCTAAAGGAGCCGTATTAACTATGACTTATTCCATAGCTAAAGATTATTTAGAATATGGAATTCGTTGTAATAGTATTTCTCCAGCAAGAATTCATACACCATTTGTAGATGGGTTTATCAATAAAAATTACCCAGGCAAAGAGGCAGAAATGTTTGAGAATTTATCAAAAACACAACCTATAGGCCGAATGGGTAAACCAGAAGAAGTAGGTAATCTAGCTTTGTATTTATGTTCAGATGAAGCCTCTTTTATAACAGGAACAGATTTTCCTATAGATGGGGGATTCATCAAACTAAATGGTTAATGAAACATTTAAGCTGCGTTTAAAAAGTCAAAAAAGATAAAATATTTTAGGCATCGACCATGCCAAGGTATAAGGTAAAATAAAAATATAAACAGATGAAATTAATAAGATTTGGAGTAGCAGGTAATGAAAAGCCAGGTATTCAATTGGCGAATGGTTCAAGAATAGATGTTTCAGCTTTTGGAGAAGATTTTGATGAAAATTTCTTCGGAACAGAAGGAACAGAGCGTTTAGCAACATGGTTGAAAACTAATGAGGCTAACTGTCCAACAGTAAGTGAAGATGTCCGTTTAGGATCACCATTTTGTCGCCCTTCAAAATTAGTATGTGTCGGGTTAAATTATGCAAAACACGCTGCAGAAGCTGGTATGGCAGTACCAAAAGAACCTGTGTTGTTTTTTAAATCTACTACAGCGATATGTGGACCTAATGATGATGTTATTATTCCTAAAAATTCAGAAAAAACAGATTGGGAAGTCGAATTAGCCATAGTAATTGGTAAAAAAGCATCATATGTTGAAGAAGCCGATGCTTTTAATCACATCGCTGGTTATGTACTTCATAATGACGTTTCAGAAAGAGCTTTTCAAATTGAAAAAGAAGGACAGTGGTGTAAAGGAAAAGGCTGTGATACTTTTGCTCCTGTAGGCCCATTTATTGTAACAAAAGATGAAATAAAAAACCCTAATAATTTAGAATTATGGTTAGATGTAAATGGAGAACGTTTACAACACTCATCAACGTCAGATTTTATTTTTAATGTACAAGAAGTGGTTTCGTACATTAGTCAATATATGACCTTGCTCCCTGGTGATGTTATTTCAACCGGAACACCTTTTGGTGTGGGATTAGGATTCAATCCTCCTAAATATTTAAAACCTGGTGATGTTATGGAATTAGGAATTGAAGGTTTAGGTACTTCAAAGCAAATAGCAAAAGCCTACACAGAAAATTAAAAAATGAAAAATTTAAAAAGATTAACAATACTAGTATTTTTTATCTTTTTAGGCTGTAAAGATCAGGCTCAAAAAGAAACGGTTGAAATTGGTATAAGCAAAAAGCCTAATATCATTTTCTTGTTTTCAGACGACCAAAGCTTTAAAGCCGTTCATGCTTTAGGAAATAAAGAAATTATAACCCCTACTATGGATAAATTGGTAGCCGACGGGACTACTTTTACCCATAGTTATAATATGGGTGGATGGAACGGTGCTATATGTCTTGCCTCCAGAGCCATGATGATTAGTGGGCGTTCTGTGTGGAGAGCTGAACAAGTTTCTGGGAATTATTCGAAAAATCAAGATTTAGACAAAACTTGGCCCAGATTAATGCAAACCCAAGGCTATGAAACCTATATGACTGGAAAATGGCACGTTCAGGCTAAGGCTGATTCTATTTTTAATCATGTAGGGCATGTGCTTCGCGGTATGCCTTATGATACGCCTGAAGGATATAACCGTCCACAAAATGTAAACGACACCTTATGGAAACCTTGGAAAAAAGAATTTGGCGGTTATTGGAAAGGTGGTAAACATTGGAGTGAATTGGTAAAAGAAGACGCCGTGTCTTTTATAGATCATGCTGCAAAAAAAGACAACCCGTTTTTTATGTACATTGCTTTTAATGCACCACACGATCCGAGACAATCGCCAAAAAAGTATGTAGATATGTATCCTTTAGATAGCGTTTCTGTGCCGGAAAGTTATATGCCTTTATATCCTTATGCAGAGACTATGGGTGCTGGTAAAAGTTTAAGAGATGAAAAATTAGCGCCATTTCCAAGAACGGAATATTCGGTAAAAGTAAACAGGCAAGAATATTATGCTATTACTACGCATTTAGACGATCAGATTAATGATATTTTAGAAGCGTTGGAGGGTAAAGGGTTAAGAGAGAATACCTATATTTTCTTTACATCAGATCATGGTTTGGCTATTGGAGAACATGGTCTTATGGGGAAACAGAATATGTACGACCACAGTATGAGAGTGCCTTTAATGGTAGTCGGTCCCGACATACCTAAAGGGAAAAAGGTAAACACAGATATCTATTTACAAGATGTTATGGCTACAACATTAGACCTTGCTGGTGTTGAAAAACCAGAATATATTGAGTTTAGTAGTTTTATCAATTTAGCAAAAGGCACACAAAGCCAAAGCAGATACAACAGTATTTATGGGGTTTATGAGAAAGGTTCGCAACGCATGATTAGAAAAAACAACTACAAATTGATTTTATACCCAAAATCAAAACAAGTCTTATTATATAATCTTGGGAAAGATCCTTTAGAATTAAAAGATTTGGCATCCGATCCTGAAAATTCAGCCAAAATAAAATCATTGTTTAAAGATTTAATTCAGTTACAAAAAGAAAAGGGAGATCCTTTAGATTTAGAATCGATTTATGAAAATGTAATATAATATAAAGAGAATAGATAGTCATCAACACATAAAGAAAAACTGAAAGTGCTAACAACAATTTTAACAAATTACCTGAAAACTGTAAAGGCTCAAATGCCTATAAATATAGAACAGATGAACAAGTGCCCTATCCTGCTGAAGTTTTTAATAAAACGTATTAAATAAATTATTTACATGAAAAAAACAATCTATTTTCTGGCTATAATGCTACTAATTTTATCTTGTCAAACCAAGAAAAAAACGGATGCTGTGCAAGTAGAGCAGCAACCAGTTAACTATTTAAAAGAATCGAAAGAAGCTTTTAATGAACGCATGGAATGGTGGCGAAAGGCGCGCTTCGGAATGTTTATTCATTGGGGCGTTTACTCAGTTCCTGCAGGCATTTATAAAGACAAACAAGTTAATGGAATAGGCGAGTGGATTATGCAAAATGGCCAAATTCCAGTAAAAGAATACGAGGCCTTTGCAAAACAATTCAATCCTGAAAAATTCAATGCAGATGCTTGGGCAAAAACCATGAAAGAAGCGGGAATGAAATATGTCGTTATTACTTCTAAGCATCATGACGGATTTGGGCTGTGGGATTCAAAAGTGTCTAATTACGATATTGTAGATTTTGCTCCTTATGGAAAAGATATTTTAAAAGCACTTTCGGAGGCATGTAAAAAGTACGATATTAAATTTGGGCTCTACCATTCTATTATGGATTGGCATCATGAAGATGCCCAGAAGTATTCTTACTTAAAAGACGATCCTAATAAACGAGAGAACAATAGCGAAAACTTCTCGAATTATTTAGAAAATTATATGAAACCTCAAATAAAAGAATTGATTGATAATTATGCCCCGTCTATTATGTGGTTTGATGGAGAATGGGTAGAAGAATTTACACATGATCAAGGAAAAGAACTGTATCAGTATGTACGGTCATTAAAACCCGATATTTTAATTAATAACCGTGTAGACAAAGGGCGTCAAGGTATGCAGGGTATGAACAAAAAAGACAGTGATTATGCTGGTGATTTTGGAACGCCTGAGCAAGAGATTTTAGAAACAGCAGCCGACACTGACTGGGAATCTTGCATGACCATGAATGATACTTGGGGATATAAGAAAAATGATCATAATTGGAAATCTACCGAGGTTTTAATTCATAATTTAATTGATGTCACAGCAAAAGGAGGTAATTATTTATTGAATGTAGGTCCAACTTCAGAAGGTATTATTCCAGAGCCAAGTGTTCAAAGATTGAAAAATATGGGAACATGGCTAAAAACCAATGGTATGGCCATTTATAAAACAGAACGGTTACAAAAAAATTATAAACAGGGAGATCACATTCGATTTACAAAGAAAAAAGGGAGTCATGATTTTTATGCTATGACACTAAAAAAACCTGAAGCTACATTCACATTAAAAAACTTAAAACCTAAAGCTGGTTCTTCTATCTATTTAATAGGAAACGAAACTAAGCTGCAATGGGAATTTGTAGAAGATGAAGGTATAAAAATTACCATCCCTAAAATATTACTAAATACTTGGAATGAAAATTCTTTTGCCTGGACTTTTCATATACAAGGCGAAGAAATTTAATATAGAACGATGAAAAAAAGTTATCTAAAAACCCTTCTAATAGGATTATTATTAGGTTTATGTTACTCATGTGCACAAAACGTTACAAAACCTAAACCATATGGCCCCATACCTACAGAACGTCAATTAGCGTGGCATGATATGGAATATTACGCTTTTATTCATTTCAATATGAATACATTTACAAATATGGAATGGGGTGATGGAAGTGAAAAACCGGCACAATTTAATCCAACAGCATTAGATGCTAAACAATGGGTTAAAACAATTAAAGACGCAGGAATGAAAGGGGTTATTATTACAGCAAAACATCATGATGGTTTTTGCTTATGGCCTTCAAAATACACAGAGCATTCTGTCAAAAATGCTCCTTGGAAAAATGGTCAAGGCGATGTGTTAAAAGATTTATCAGAAGCATGCGCTGCCTATGGATTAAAAATGGGCGTGTATTTATCGCCTTGGGATAGAAATCATGCCCAGTATGGAAAACCGGAATACGTAAGCTATTTTCACAATCAATTGCGAGAACTATTAACGAACTATGGGGACATTTTTGAAGTCTGGTTTGATGGTGCCAATGGTGGATCTGGATATTATGGAGGCGCTAATGAAACTCGTAAAATTGATAATAAAACCTATTACCAGTGGGATAAAGCCATTGAAATTGTAAGAGAATTGCAACCTAATGCAGTTATTTTCGGAGATGGTGGCCCTGGCGTTCGTTGGGTGGGAAATGAAGAAGGATGGGCTAATGAGACCAATTGGAGTTTATTAAGAAAAAAAGAAGTTTACCCTGGTTATTCAAAATATAAAGAGCTTCGTTCTGGTCATGAAGATGGTACACATTGGGTACCTGCAGAATGCGATGTATCTATTAGACCTGGTTGGTATTACCATCCGTCTGAAGATATTCAAGTAAAATCATTATCACATTTAGTAGATATTTATTATCAATCTATAGGTAGAAATGCCTCTTTATTGTTGAATTTACCTGTAGATCATAGAGGATTGGTACATGAAAAAGATGTAGAACAATTAATGGCATTGAAGCAACAAGTAGAGCAAGACTTTTCAAACAACATAGCTAAGAACATTAAAGTTACAGCAACCAATGTTAGAGGTAATAAGGCTTATTTTGAAGCAAGTAATACTATAGATGGTGATAAAAACACCTACTGGGCTACGGAAGATACGGTTACTGAAGCCTCTATGACGCTTGAATTTGAAACACCCACAGAAGTCAATAGAATTTTGCTTCAAGAATATATTAATTTAGGGCAACGCGTTTATGGATTTAATGTAGAAGCGGAAGTAAATGGGAACTGGGTAATCATCGATACGCAAACGACCATTGGGGTGAAAAGAATACTGCGCTTTGATACTATTAAAGCTTCAAAAATAAGAGTAAATATTACTGGTGCTAAAGCGTCTCCTCTTATTTCGAATATAGAACTATATAGAGCTCCAAATCTGTTAACACAGCCTGTCGTTAAAAGGGATAAAAAAGGTTTTGTTAGTATGGATGTTGCAGATAAAAATATTGATATTTATTATACTATCGATGGCACAGAACCTACGTCAAAATCAAATAAGTATAATGAACCTTTTTCGATTGATGCTCCAACTGTTATAAATGTCATTGCCTATGATGCTGAAAAAAGCAAACAGACAGTATCAAAAACAATTCATTATGATATTAGTAAAAAAGATTGGAAAGTTATAAAAGTAAGCTCTGGCAAACTTACTGATGCACATAAAATAATTGATGATAATCCAAATACCAGTTGGGCATCAAACGGTGAGAATACTCCAAATGAAGTTGTAATCGATTTAGGTAAAGTTTATCAACTTGAAGGGTTCACTTATACACCTGTACAGGGAAGGTGGCCTTACGGTATTGTATCAAACTATGAATTCTCCGTGAGTCAAAATAATAAAACATGGACTACCGCAATTACTGGAGAGTTTGGAAATATTAAAAACAGTCCTATTAAACAAACTGTTAGATTTAATACCTTAAAAGGAAGATATATAAAATTAAAAGGACTAAAAATTGTAGACAACGACAAAAGATTCTCTGCAAGTGAAATTGGCGTCATAACAAAACAATAATTAAATACAGTACTTGTGACCAATGGACTTAAAATTAAAAGATAAAGTTATTATTGTTACCGGAGGCTCTAAAGGCATTGGTAACGGTATTTGTAATGTACTAGCAACAGAAAATGCTATTCCTGTTATTGTAGGGAGAAATAAAAAAAATGTTTTAGATGCTGTGGAGGTCATAAAAAAAAATGGCGGAAATGCTTCTTATGCTTTTGCAGAACTTACCGATAAAGATCAATGTAAAGCAGCAATTGAGAAAGTCGTAGATGAATACGGAAGAATTGATGGCTTAGTAAATAATGCTGGTGTTAATGATGGTGTTGGTTTAGAAAATGGAAATTATGAAGATTTTTTACAGTCTATAAGCCGTAATCTAACACATTATTATTTAATGGCACATTATGCATTACCCGAACTCAAAAAAAGTAAGGGTTCTATAGTCAATATTGGGTCTAAAACGGCTATAACTGGTCAGGGAGGAACTTCTGGTTATGCTGCGGCTAATGGGGGACGTAATGCCCTGACCAGAGAATGGGCCGTAGAATTATTGCCTTACGGTATTCGCACAAATGCTGTTATTGTTGCCGAATGCTATACACCTTTGTATGACAGATGGATTAAGACTTTTGATAATCCTGAAGAAAAACTAAAATCTATTACAGAAAAAATACCTTTAGAAAAGAGGATGACAACCACAGAAGAAATAGCAAACATGGTTGTCTTTTTATTGTCGGAAAAGTCTAGCCATACCACCGGTCAATTAATTCATGTTGATGGAGGCTATACTCATTTAGATAGAAGTATTTGACGCTCGTCGAAAAAATACACTTAGATCTATCGCAAATGATTATTTTAAAAAATTATTAAAATAAAAACTGTTCTATATGAATACCATTAAAAAAATGCCAGTAGTATCTAAAAAGGTACTAATTCCTTTTATTCTAGTCACCTCATTATTTGCCTTATGGGGCTTTGCTAATGCTGTAACCGATCCTATGGTTCAGGCTTTTAAAAAAGTATTAGAATTATCTAACTCTCAGGCTGCTTGGGTCCAAATGGCATTTTATGGTGGTTATTTTTGTATGGCATTACCAGCGGCCATGTTTATGAGAAAATATTCTTATAAAGTGGGTATTTTAATAGGTCTGGCATTGTATGCTACAGGAGCACTTTTATTTTATCCTGCAGCACAATCTGAAAGTTTTATGTTTTTCTGTTTAGGTCTGTACATTCTAACTTTTGGATTAGCGTTTTTAGAAACAGCTGCTAACCCATATATTTTAGCTATGGGTGCCAAGGAAAATGCAACCCAACGCTTAAATCTAGCCCAAGCCTTTAATCCGGTAGGACTTATTGCTGGATTATTTGTAGCTCAACAGTTTGTATTGAAAAATTTGCAATCGGATGATATCGAGGATTTTAGTGCTTTAGATGAAGCTTCAAAAGTTTTAATTAAAACTTCCGACTTATTAGTAATTCGTAATCCTTATGTTATTTTAGGACTCGTGTTAATAGGCGTGTTTGTCTTATTTTTAGTGAGCAAAATGCCACAATCCAAAGACGAAGGCGGGATGCCTAGTATTGGTGATACTTTTGCAACTTTAGGAAAAAACACTAAATATGTTCTTGGCGTTTTAGCCCAAATTTTATATGTAGGAGCTCAAATTATGTGTTGGACTTACATTTATCAATATGCAGAAGCTATTGGTATAGATAGTGTTACTGCCGGATACTATCAAATGGTAGCATTTTTCTTGTTTATTATTGGTCGCGCCATTGGAACTTACATGTTACGTTTTATGAGTTCGGGTAAACTGCTTATGTATTTTGCAGTATTATCAATAGTTTTAATAATAGGTACTATGTACATAACGGGTGTTATAGGCTTATATGCTCTAGTAGGAGTTTCATTCTTTATGTCGTTGATGTTTCCAACCATATACGGAATTGCGTTAGGAGATCTAACCGAAGAACAGTCTAAAGTAGGTTCTGCCGGGTTGGTAATGGCTATTGTTGGAGGTGCTTTAATGCCAAAGCTACAAGGTATGATTATAGATGCTGGTGGTAATGGTGTTGCTGACACAAAAATAATGGGCGTATCTGAAGTTAATTTTTCATTCATTTTACCACTACTATGCTTTATTTATATTGCCTGGTACGGATTAAGAGTTTATAAAAGACATGAAGCTACCGATGATGTTTTACACCATGCCTAAGCATTAAAAATGGAAAAATTAAAGAGACATTGTTTTGCTTTAGATTTGGTCGATGACCCAAAATCGATTGCCGAATATAAAAAATACCATGAAAAAATTTGGCCAGAGATTACGACTAGCATTATAAATTCGGGAATTAAAGTCTTAGAAATTTATTGTATTGGCAATCGACTGTTTATGATTATGGAAGTTGATGATGGCTTTTCTTTTGAAAGAAAATCTAAAATGGATGCCGAGAATAAAAAAGTACAAGAATGGGAAACGTTAATGTGGAAATACCAACAAGCATTACCAATAGCCAACCCAGGTGAAAAATGGCTATTAATGGATAGAATATATAATTTAACATAGAATATAATATTAAAAGATATGAAATTACATTATAATTATAAATATCCATCCATTGAAGATTTAAGGGAAAAGGCAAAGAAAAGAATTCCCAAATTTGCTTTCGAATATCTAGATGGAGGTTGCAATGAAGATGTAAATCTTTATAAGAATACTGCAGAAATTAGAGACGTAGAATTACTTCCTGAATATTTAAGTAAGCATGTCAAATCTGATATGAAAACAGAATTATTTGGTCATGTTTATGATGCCCCTTTTGGAATAGCTCCTGTTGGTTTACAAGGGCTTATGTGGCCTAATTCTCCTGAAATATTAGCGAAAGCAGCTTTTAAACACAATATACCCTTTATATTGAGTACAGTAACAACCAGTTCTATTGAAACGATTGGTGAGCTTACAGAAGGCAAGGCATGGTTTCAATTGTATCATCCAGCCGAAAATAGTTTACGAGACGATATTTTAAAAAGGTGTGAACAAACAGGTTATGATACTTTAGTGATCTTGTGCGACGTACCGACTTTTGGTTACCGCCCAAGAGATATTAGAAACGGATTGGCCATGCCTCCAAAAATGACAATGAAAAACATATTGCAAGTTCTCGGAAAACCTAGCTGGGCCTTGCAGACTCTAAAGCATGGGCAACCAAGCTTTGAAATTCTAAAACCGTATATGCCGAAAAATTTAGATTTAAAACAGTTGGGGAAATTTATGGACCAAACATTTTCCGGCAGATTAAATGAAGAAAAAATAAAGCCTATTCGTGACATGTGGAAAGGTAAATTGGTACTTAAAGGTGTCGCTAATGAAATTGATGCTGAAAAAGCTATTCAGTTAGGATTAGATGGCATTATTGTATCAAATCATGGAGGCAGACAATTAGATGCCGGTGAATCTACAATAAAGCCTTTAACCAGAATTGCAGAAAAGTATAGCAATGACATAAAAGTAATGATGGATAGTGGTATTCGTTCTGGCCCGGACGTTGCAAGGTCTTTAGCAAGTGGTGCCGAGTTTACCTTTATGGGGCGTTCTTTCATGTATGGTGTTGCCGCTTTAGGTAGCCAAGGGGGGGATCATACAATCTCTATTTTAAAAACACAATTGCAACAAGTCATGGAACAAATATGCTGTGAAAAGATAGAAGATTTTCCTGAACATTTAATAACAAAATAATATGTTATACAAGTTATATTTTAAAATGGTACAGAAAACGAGATTGCTTTTGTGTCCCATTTTAAAATATAACTGGTACTATTGAATTTTGAATGAATTTATAAAGATGCGAGTTCTATATTCGAGAGTTAACTTTTAAGAAAAGAATTACTAGAAGTAAAGCTCTGTTTAAGAATATTATGCTTTGAAATCAATTGATTCTGTTTAGGATGCATACCAAATAGTAAAAACAGAATGGTATGCATTTTTTCGCCTACTTTTTTACGAATAATAGAAAAAGCTCTTGTCATCTGACGTTCTACAGCTTTTATAGAAACTTTCAAATATTGCGCAATTTCTACATTTGTTAAACCCTCCTGTTTACTTAATAAGAACATTTCTTTGCATTTAGGAGGTAAGTGTTGAATTTCTTGTTTTACTAAAGTAATTAAATTTGCAATTTCAGTTGTATCCTCTTCTTCCGTAATAGTGTTCAATCTGCTATTATAGTATTCTTCTACTACGGTTAGAGCCATTTTTTTTCGATATTGGTCAATAAACTCATTATAAACAGATCGGTATAAAAAGCCTTTAATAGAAAATTTCGAATTTAATTTTTCTCGTTGCTCCCAAAGTTTTAAAAATACATTTTGAACAATGTCCTCTGCTGTGTGTATATCTCGTGAAAGACTGCCAGCATATACGCAAAGTTCATGATGGTAAATATCAACAAGGTAATTATAAGCCTCTTGATTCCCTTTTTTTAGCTTTTTTAAAAATTCGATGTTATTTGAATGCTTGATTTTCAGAAGTTTGAGAGGTGTGAGTTATTATAAGGATAGCGTAAAGATAAAAAATAATTTTTATAAGAAGCGTGGGGTATTAAAAAGGGCAAACGTTTTATATATAAGAAGCATGTATCAAATGAATGAAAAAATTGAAAATATAATTGTTAAATTTTTGACAAATGGAGCAAATGAAGAAGAATTGGAAAAATTATCAAATTGGCTTAAAATCAAAGATAATGCTCAATTTTTTGATCATTATATAAAGACAAATTATGCACTAGATATGAATATGAACGAGTTTGATAGCAAAGGAGTTAAGAAAGCCTTGATGGAAAAAATTAAGCAAGACAAGCGTATATTTTATAAGCTCAAAATTCATAAAGTGATGAAATATGCTGCTGTGGCAGTTGTTTTTTTGGGGCTAGGCTACTTCTATCAACATGGGGTTTTTGAAAATGATTTAGAAATGACTCCTCCAAGTGAAAATATTACGCTACAACTAGAAAATGGGAATATAGAAATCATAAATGAAGATGGTTCTAGTAAAATAGTCGATGCTCAAGGTAATGTGGTAGGATCTCAAAATGGAACTCAATTAGTATATAACAACGATAATAATTTAGAATCTTTAGTTTATAATACGTTAACAGTCCCTTATGGGAAACGTTCTAAGGTTCATTTATCAGACGGAACTGTTGTAAATCTTAATGCTGGTACGTCCCTAAAATTTCCCGTTAAATTCATTGAAGGTAAAGATCGTGAAGTATTTGTACAAGGAGGAGAGGCTTATTTTGATGTAACTAAAGATATAAAACATCCATTTATCGTTAATGCAAATGAAATAGGCATAAGAGTATTGGGTACAAAGTTTAATATTTCTTCGTATCCGGAAGATGAAGATATTAGTACGGTATTAGTAGAAGGATCGGTAAGTATTTATAACAAAAAAGAATCCTATACCCCTGAGAACGCAACCTTATTAAAACCTGGATTTAAGGCAGATTGGGGTAAAAGTAAAAATGAAATTACAATTGAAGAAGCTGACGTAGAAATGTATACAGCTTGGATTAAAGGAAAAATTATTTTCCGACACATACCATTTAAAAATATCATAAAAAAACTAGAGAGGCACTATAACGTAGTTATTATAAATAATAATAAGAAATTGGATGAAAAATTAATCACGACTAGCTTCGATGTTGAAACAATTGAAGAAGTGTTTAAAATATTAAAAGAAATTAATGATATAGACTATACCATCAATAAAAATCAAATAATAATTAACTAACCAAAAAAACAATTTGCCTATGAAATAAAAACACAATATCATTTACTAGGGTATCTTAATTGAATGATAGAATATATGCCTTAGTTTTAGAAAAGTCACTATTTAAAAGTTGAATGATTAGATTCTATTAGAATTAGATCAACTAACTATTTTGGAAACCCAAAATAGAATTACAAAAAAACGGAAGATGCAGCGAACACCTTCCGATTATAATTGTAGTGATTATATAAATAACCACTTAAAAACATAACAAAAATATGAAAAAAGTACTTAAGTTAAAGAAGCTCGCTTCTTTTTCATTAAAATTTGACTTAAAAATGAAACTAACTACGCTCTTACTGATAGCTTCTTTATTCCAGCTTCAAGCCAATGAGTCGTATGCACAAAAAACAAAAATTACGCTCGATCTTGAAAATGTGAGTTTAGAAAAAGTGTTTGATAAAATAGAATCACTTACAGAATTTAAATTTAGCTATAATGATAATGAGGTCGACTATCAAAAAATAGTTTCTGTAAAAGTAAAAAAGAAACAAATATCATCAGTTTTAGAATTATTATTAAAGAACACTAATATTATATTTAAAGTAGTCGATAGACATATTATTCTTGAGTATAATAATACTTTACCAGTACGTGTAAATGATGCCCCTGTTAATGTCAGAGAGCAGCAAAAACACCCCATTAATGGGACTGTTAATGATAATAATGGGCAGCCTTTGCCAGGAGCAAATATTGCTGAAAAAGGAACCACTAACGGAACACAAACTGATTTTGATGGTAAATTCTCAATTGATTTAAGTAGCGATAATGCGACACTTATAATTTCTTACGTAGGGTTTATAAAACAAGAGGTTTTAGTAAACGGGCAAACAAATATTGCTATTACATTACAAGAAGATACAGCCGCGTTAGATGAAGTGGTGGTAGTTGGATATGGGGCTCAATCCCGTAAAAAAGTAACAGGCGCCATTGCATCAGTGAAATCGGAGCAAATAGAAGATCTTCCGGTAACCAGTTTTGATCAAGCTTTAGCAGGTCAAGTAACGGGAGTTCAGGTTTCTGCAGGAACAGGAAGCCCTGGAGTATCTTCAGATATTAAAGTGAGAGGTGTTGGAACAATAACAGCTGGAACATCACCATTATTAGTTATTGACGGTTTCCCTGCAGAAAGTATTAATTTGAGTGATATAAACCCAAATGATATAGCATCCATTCAGGTATTAAAAGACGCAGCATCTGCTGCAATTTATGGATCAAGAGGATCTAATGGGGTTATTTTGGTATCTACAAAACAAGGAAAACAGGGTAAAACTCAATTTAGTTTTAACGCCTATACTGGGTATCAAAAAGTTTCTAGCACCTATGACTTAGCAAACGCATATCAATGGGCTGAATTTCAAACAGAAAATTTTCAAAATCAAGGCGTATTTGCTCCAGATTATGTCCCAGATGTATATCAACCTTATTTAGCAGGTACTCTTGGACTAACCGATACTGATTGGCAAGATGAGATATATATAACTGCACCTATTAGTAGTTATCAATTTTCAGCAAGAGGTGGTAATGAGGATACTAAGTTTTCTGTGTCAGGAGAATATTTTGACCAAGATGGAATCATTATTAGTACAGATTTTAAAAGGTATAGTTTCAGAACAAATTTAACCTCCAATATTTATAAGAATCCAGAAAGTTCCTTTTTGAAAAATGTTAAATTAGGCGTAAATATCGCTCCTTCTTATTCTACTAATAATAAAGTGTCAGAAAATCATCATGGAGATGACGGTATTGTAATTATAACGCAATTTGCATACCCAAATTTTGCGCCTTATAACCCAGATGGATCTTTCGCTATAAGTGAACAAATCATATTCGGACAATCACCAACGGGGTTACAGAATAATGGAGCTAGATTTGAAAACACTGTGGCTATGGCCATTCAAACAGAACGTGTTCAAAGAAGGTTTAATGTAATTGGAAGTACTTATTTAGATTTTACACTAATAGATAATTTAAATTTTAAAACTTATTTTGGATTAAATTATTCCGATAGTGAGCTAAGTAAGTTTAGACCATCAAGTATTGGTACCAGAAGAAATAGAGCATCAGTTGCAGCAGTGGGAAGATTGGATGAAGGTAATATTTTCAATTATATAACGGAGAACACATTTAATTTTAAGAAAACATTTGGTGAAGATCATAATGTCGATGTTTTGGCTGGATATTCTTTCCAAAAAGAAAGGTTATTTTCAAGTTTTTTAACAAGTACAAACGCTAGTGCTAACGATTTTTCAACATTTAATGGCTCTAATGTTATTACTGGAGGAGATACACTTGAAGAAGAGTGGTCTTTAATTTCATATATCAGTAGGTTGAATTATGACTATAAAGGAAAGTATTTATTAAGTGCTTCTTTTAGACGTGATGGTTCATCAAGATTTGGTGATAACTCAAAATGGGGTAATTTCCCATCAGTTTCACTGGGATGGAGAATGGGTGAAGAAGACTTTTTACAAGATAGTGAAACCATTAGCGATTTAAAGCTTCGAGCAAGTTGGGGTATTACGGGAAATAATTCAATTGGTAATTATGGAGGTATCGCCTTATTAGATGCTGCTAATTATGAAAATCTTGGAGGTCTTTCAGCAGACACATCACCTAATGCTAACCTTTCTTGGGAAGAAACGTCTCAAATTGATATTGGTATAGACTTGGGTCTTTTTAACAATAAAATTTCAATTATTGCCGATTATTACAAGTCTACAACAGATGGGTTGTTATTAGATGTTCCAGTGCCTTCTCAAACGGGTTTCACTTCATCCCTACAAAATTTAGGAGAAGTTGAAAATAAAGGGTTTGAATTTGCAATTTCTGCTAATAATATTAAGCTAGGTGAAGTAGAATGGTCTTCATCATTCAATATTTCTACTAATAAGAACAAGGTCATTTCATTAGGTACAGACCAAACGCAAATCATTTCTAAGCATCATAAAACAGAAGTAGGACGACCATTGGGTGAGTTTTATGGATGGAATATTATAGGCGTTTACGATACACAAGCAGAAATTGATGCATCTGCGCATGTAACATCGGGGCGTGGTACAACTCCAGGAGATTATCAAATTGAGGATGTTAATGGAGATGGGCAGATTGACAATGATGATAGAAAAGTAATAGGTAACCCTAACCCTGATTTTACATATGGGTTTTCAACTACCTTTAAGTATAAAGGTTTTGATTTAACAGCTCTACTACAAGGTACTGTTGGACATGATATTTTAAACTTTAACTATTTCTTTGCAACTTTAGAAGGAGGTTTTGGGAACGCATTGGCTGAGCGTGTAGAAGGACGTTGGCAATCACCTTCAAATCCAGGTACAGGCTTTGCAAGAGCTGGAAATAATGGGGCTTTCTATGACAGGTCGAGCAGAATTATCGAAGACGGGGATTTCTTGAGGTTTAGAAACATTACTCTAGGTTATACCTTAGATTCTAAGATTTCTGAAAAAGTTGGAATCGAAAAAGCAAGAATTTACTTTTCATCAATAAATCCATTTACGTTTACTGACTATTCTGGAAGTAATCCAGAGGTAAATTCAAGTGTTGGTGGTAATGCAAATCCATTGCAACCTGGTCTTGATTGGGGTGGCTATCCTACAGCAAAATCTTTCACAGTAGGACTTAATCTAACATTTTAATCATTAAAAAACAGAATCATGAAAAATATATTAATTATAATAATAGTTGCCTTTTCATTCATTTCATGTAGTAATGAATTGGATTTGGCCCCTATTTCTACACCAAGTGCGGCTGGGTTTTTTACTACTAGTAATGATGTAGAAACAGCCGTAAATGGAGCTTATGACGCTCTACAGCAGCAAGGACAATTTGGCGAGAGTCTTTTTTATTTATTTGAAGTACGCTCAGATAATTCTGAAGAATCGTCATCAGTTGGACAAAGAGGAGGAGCCATTACCAATATGGATCTTTTCGCAGTCCAACCATCAAATTCATTATTAAGTAGCACTTGGGTACATAGTTATGATGGTATTCAACGCTGTAACGCCATATTAAATAATATAGACAATATTGATATGGACGCTTCGATTAAAACAATTAGAAAAGGGGAAGTCCAATTTCTTAGAGCGTTGAGTTATTTTAATTTGGTACGAATTTTTGGAGATGTGCCATTAGTGACCACTCAGACGTCCGATCCTTTTGAAGCTTTCGGAAATGGAAGAGATGCAGCAGCAACTATTTATACGCAAATTATTAATGATTTAACAGATGCTGCAACTAACTTACCAAGTACTCAAAGTGTTGTTGGCAAAGCAACAAAAGGTGCAGCAAATACATTATTAGGTAAGGTGCATTTAACACTAGGAAACTATGGAGAGGCTATATCGGCTCTAGGAAATGTTACAGGATATAATTTGGTACCAAATTATGCAGATATATTTGGTTCAG
The DNA here is from genome assembly GCF_030540825.1 of Flavivirga spongiicola. Classification (NCBI taxonomy): domain Bacteria; kingdom Pseudomonadati; phylum Bacteroidota; class Flavobacteriia; order Flavobacteriales; family Flavobacteriaceae; genus Flavivirga; species Flavivirga spongiicola. Next base: position 298,855 of record NZ_JAUOEO010000001.1, on the reverse strand, counting down.
GAAATGAAAATAATTCTGAATCAATTTTTGAAGTACAATTTACTTCTGGGCAAGGAAGTTCCTTTGAGGTTAATGGAGAAGGAAGTGGAGAAGGAGAAGGAAGTGTCTTTGCTAATCAATTTGCACCATTCGGTGGTGGGGCTCTTGTTGTAAATGGTAGTGCTAACGGTAGCAACAGACCTACTGCTGATCTTTGGAATTCATATGACCCTACCGATTTACGTCGTGATGTAAATATTGGTGATTTTGGAGGGATACTATATCCAAAAAAGTTAGTAGAACAAACTGCTGGACCTTTAGATAGTGACCTTAATGTTATTGTTTTAAGGTATGCTGATGTTTTGTTAATGCACGCTGAAGCTTTAAATGAGCAAGGTTATGTAGCTGATGGACCTGCTTTTGATTTGATAAATCAAATTAGAAATAGAGCCGGTTTAGCCGATTTGACTTCTGCTACAATAACTAATCAAGCCGAATTTAGATTAGCGATAGAAAATGAAAGAAGATGGGAGCTAGCTTTTGAAAACCATAGATGGCCAGACTTGGTAAGAACAGGTAGAGCAGTAGAAGTTATGAATGGTCACGTTACCGAAACTAGTAATATTCCAGTAACATTAAGTGTATCTGCAAATCAGCTACTTTATCCTGTACCACAGAATGAAATAGATACAAACCCTGCTTTATTACCTCAAAATGCAGGGTATTAAGTATTATTCGTAAATTTTTTGAATTAGTTTTTTTGAGTAGTTTGAGCAAGGGGTTGATTTAAATCAGCCTCTTGTTTTCTATACTTATTTTATTACCCTTATTATTAGTTTATAAAGCCATTAATTTTTTTTAATTAAAAAGTCAGGTTATGAAATCCTATATAGTACCCCTATTATTTATATTAAGCTTTTCTTCATGCAAAGAAAGTGTAAAGGAAAAAATAGAAGATTTAAACATTCAAGAACAGCAATTATTCCCTTCGATTCAAGAAAAAATAGCCAATTTAAAAAACTCTAAAAATAAAGACATAATTGTTATAGCCCATAGAGGAGATTGGAGGAATGCGCCAGAAAACTCATTACAAGCTATACAAAGGTGTATTGATATCGATGTAGATATGGTCGAGATTGATATCAGAGAAACTAAAGATGGACATCTAGTTTTAATGCATGATGATACTATTGGGAGAACAACAACCGGTAAAGGGTATGTTAAAGAATGGACTTTAGATTCCTTAAAAACAATACGTTTAATAGACGGTTTAGGTGTTGCTACGCAACATAAAATACCTACACTTCAAGAAGCTTTAGAACTAGCTAAAGGAAAAATACTAATCAATTTAGATAAAAGCTACCAAATATTTGATAAATGTTATGAGGTTATAAAACAAACAAATACTCAGGACCAAGTCATTATTAAAGGCGTTAAAAGAAAACAAGAAGTAGAAAAAGAATTTGGAGCATATTTAGGTAAGGTTCACTTCATGCCTATAATAGTACTTCCTAATCCAGATGCAAAGGAAATTATAGATGACTATTTGGAATCGAAAACACCTCCTGTAGCTTTTGAGTTTGTTTTGAAAGGAGGAGCTGTTAAAGAGGTAATGTCAGAATTCAAAAATATCAGAGCAGCAGGATCTAGCATTTGGGTAAACTCCTTATGGCCACATTTTAATGAAGGCCATGATGATGAAAAGGCAGCTATCAATTCTACCATTTATCAATGGTATATTGATAATGATATAGACATGATCCAAACTGATCGTCCAGCATTGTTATTAGAATATTTACGAGCTAAAGGTTTACATAATTAAAAAGTTTTTTAATCATAGTTTGATTGAGTTTAGTTTGAAAAGCACAGCGGTAGTCGCTGTGTGTTTTTTGAAATTTTTAAAGAATAACAAGAATGATTAAGAAGATAACAAATTTCTACACAGCTCTTACGTTTGGTCCAAAAATAGAAAACCAGGAAAAAATAGACAAAAACTATAAACGCTTAAGATGGTCGGTATTTATATCCGCCACCATAGGCTATAGCTTGTTTTATGTTTGCAGATTAAGCCTAAGTGTGGTAAAAAAGCCCATTGTTGATTCAGGCATATTAACCGATTCAGAAATAGGCATGATCGGTTCAGCATTATTTTTTGCCTATGCCATAGGAAAACTCACAAACGGTTTTTTAGCAGATAGAAGCAACATTTGCCGTTTTATGACAACGGGCCTACTATTGACGGCTCTCATCAATTTAGCATTAGGCTTTACAACTTCCTTTACGGTGTTTGTTACTTTATGGGGGGTAAGCGGTTGGTTCCAATCCATGGGAGCAGCACCAAGTGTAGTGTCCTTATCACGATGGTTTAGCAACAAAGAACGCGGGACCTATTATGGTATCTGGAGTGCCAGTCATGGTCTAGGAAAAGCCATTACCTTTATAGTAGTAGCCTTTATAGTAAGTATTTCAGGCTGGCAATGGGGCTTTTGGGGCGCAGGACTAATAGGATTAGCAGGAGCAATCGTAGTTGCGCTATTCTTACATGATTCTCCAGAAAGCAAAGGCTTACCACCCATAGCCGATTATAAAAATGATCATGCTCCAATTTCAGCAAAAGAAAAATCGGTAGGAACGTTACAAAAGGAGGTGTTGAAGAATCCATATATCTGGATCTTAGCACTAGCTAGTGCCTTAATGTATGTAAGTAGATATGGTATAGAAAGTTGGGGGATTTACTATTTAGAAGCACAAAAAGGCTATACTACTTTAGAAGCGAGTTCTATTGTTTCTGTAAGTGCTGTTAGTGGTATAATTGGTACTATTATTTCGGGTATAATCTCAGATAAATTTTTTAAAGGAAGTCGTAATGTACCAGTATTAATAGCGGGTATTTTAAATGTAACAGCTATTTCCTTATTTCTATTTTACCCAGATGGTTATCCATGGGTAGATACGGTTAGTATGTTATTGTTTGGATTTGCAATAGGAATTTTAATTACTTTTGTTGGAGGTTTAATGGCAGTAGATATAGCTTCAAAAAAAGCATCGGGAGCAGCTTTGGGTCTAATCGGAATTGCTAGTTACATTGGTGCTGGCATTCAAGACATAGTAAGTGGATATCTTATAGGAGATAATCATACAACACTTAATGGGGTTGATAACTATGATTTTTCAACTGTGAAATTATTTTGGTTGGGAGCGGCAATACTCTCTTTAATTTGCGCTTTGTTTGTATGGAATGCTAAATCTAGAGATTGATAAATTATGAACACTTTTAAAATTAGTATTCAAAAATTAATTCACAGAAAGATGGTAAAAACTTCTTTGATAATGCTTTTAGTATGCCCATTTACTATATTATTTTTTTATAGTTGCAATCAAAATAAAAAAATAACAAAAGAAAATCCGGCAATAATTAATGGGTTTCAGCCATGGGAGAAAGGGTTTTTTGATATCCATCATATTAATACGGGGGGAGGAGATGCCACTTTTTTTATACTTCCTGATGGTACAACTATGCTATTCGATGCAGGTCGTTTAGATAAAGATGCATTTGAAGAAAAATATGCACCATTAAAGGCCATTTCTCAAAAACCAAATGATTCATTATCTGTAGCTCAATGGCTTGGCATCTATATTAAAAATATAATTCCAAAAAGCAAAGATCAAAAAATAGATTATGCACTCATATCTCATTTTCATGAAGATCATTATGGTAGTTTAGTTGAATTAGGAAGAGTAATGCCTTTTCGTAAAATAATAGACCGTAACTATCCCGATTATAATTTCCCTTTTGATTTAAAGGAATACTTATCAAAAGATGATGCTTTTATGGAATACCTAACTTATATAGAAGAAAATAAAATTTTGGCTGAAGCATTAAAAACGGGAAGTGATTCTCAAATAAAACTATTGAAAGAAGGAGCTAAATACCCTTCATTTAAAATTCAAAATGTAAAATCGAATGGTACAATCTGGACAGGGAAGGGCAATGAAGCATTCGAATATTTTATCGCCGAAGACATGATTTCATTTTATAAAGGCAAGTATAATGAAAACCCTTTGAGTTTAGCCTTAAAAATATCCTATGGGGATTTCGATTATTTTACTGGAGGCGATAATACGGGATTGCAGGGGTTTGGTCTTCCGGAATGGTTTGATGTTGAAACACCTATAGCAAAAGCAGTAGGTAAAGTAGAAGTTACTACGCTAAACCACCATGGGAATAGAGATGCTACCAATGAGTTTTTTGTAAATTCTTTAGATCCAAAAGTTGTCATTCAACAATCATGGTGTTCAGACCATCCAGGGCAGGAAGTTTATCAACGTCTCATTTATAAAGATAATAATGCTGAAAAACGGGACATTTTTGCTACTGATATGCATGATGAAACTATAGTAACCTATGGCCCTTGGTTTAAGGAAAACTATAAAAGTATGCACGGACATATTGTAGTAAGGGTTTACCCTAACGGGAAAAAATATGAAGTCATCATTTTAAATGACGAATCTATAAAATTAACAGTAAAACAAAGATTTGGACCATATTATTCAAAATAAAATGATCATCCACTTAAAAAGCTTTTAGCACTTTTTTTATTAGTCCACGGATATTGCGTGGCAGGAAAACCCTGTTTTGAAAAGTAACGAAGCAATGCCTAACAGCTAGTTGAGTTAATTCCGCTTGATGTGCCGAACTTACTTCGGTATCTAGCGGGATCTCGGGTTTAATACCTCAATCCTTGAGTCAATTTTCAAGACCCAGGGCTTGTCCTGGGGTTAATACCTTTTATTCTTAGTCAAGTTTCTTATAGTCGTCAACAAAGAGAAAAGCCAAAACGGATTGTTGGTATGTAAAGATGTTTTAATTAATTCTTTTTCAAGGCCTCCTAAAAAACGGCTCATTCATTTGTTATATGAAAATGGGGGCTTTTAAAATTCCATTTCAAAGCAGCTAATCCTCCACCTATTAACGACATGATTACAAAGAAATAAAAAAGATTATCCCAACCAAAAGCTTCATTAATGGCAACAACTATGAAACCTGAAAACATCTGTCCAATTGAGCCCATGCCATTAATAATCCCAGAGGCCATACCTGCTCCTTTTTTTCCACCAACATCCATAGAGCCAGCTGTACAGATAAGTGAATCGGGGCCATAAGTAGCAATACCTATAAGAGCGATGCTTAAAATGACACCCGTTTTACCAAACGCTACCATATAAGGATGAATTAAGCAAACAACAGCTAAACCAATCATCATTATAGATACAGTACTAAATCTTTTTGAATTAAATAACCTATCTGAAGCATAGCCAGCTAGTATAACCCCGAAAAAACCAATTAATTCATATACAGATGATATGTATCCAGCATCACTAACACTATAGTTTAGTGACTTTTCAAGATATATTGGAAGCCAAAAAAGAAAGGCATAACGAGTCATTTTAAGAATCATATAACAACTTGAATAGATCCAGAGGGCTTGATTTTTGATTAATAAACTAAGTATTTTTAAGCTTTCAGATTTACCATCGGAATTTATTTGATACTTATTTTCTATAATAACTGGAAGATCAATGTCTTTAGGGTTATTTCTTGTGAATAATAAATAAAGAAAAGCAATTATTAAAAGAATAATGGAAGGAAAAAAGAATCCGCGTTTCCACCCCATATCAGACATAAAATCCATATCAAAAGCGACATAGGTCGCAAAAATAGTAGCTAAAAATCCACCGGTAACATAACAGGTTGACCACCATGACATAACGATACCTCTCTCATTGCTTCTAAACCAGGGGGTCATGTTTTTTATTAAGCCACTCCAACCAGTTGATTGCCCATAACCATTTAAAGCAATTAAGAAAACAATAATTCCAACGGAAAAAGACATGCCGAGAAAAAAGTTAGCAAAGGCAGCTAAAAACAAACCAATACTAACAATTTTACGAGGTCCAAATTTATCGGATAAATACCCATTTAAAAACTGTCCAATGGTATAAATTAAACTGTAAACAAAAATAATAGAAGCATAATCAGAGTTATCTAAATCTAAATCGCCTTCCATGGAACTCCATGTAACAGCTAAGTTTTTTCTTCCAAAATAAAAGCCGGCATAGGCCATCCATGTTAAGATGAATATTCTCTTTCTCCAGTACTTTTGCTTAGCGTTTAAATTCATATAATTAATATGGTGTTTTTTTTATAAAATACATTTTTAGCATGACAGCTGTAGTTGAGTATTTATTTTGAACGGCATGAGGAATTGAACCATCAAAAAATAAGACATCACCTTCTCCCAGAATTAACAATTCATCATTTAGAATGTAATTTATTGATCCTTGGATAACGTATATAAGTTCGGTTGCATCTGTTGAAATGGGTTCACGATAAACATCTTTATTAACTTTTACAATATAAGTTCTTAAGTTACTTTCAGAAATGCCATCGGAAAATAAAAATGTATATTCTAGACCTCTGGAATCTTCTCGTTCTTCAATTTCTCCCTCACCTTTTTTAATTAAAATATAAGATTCTTTATTATTCGAACTTAAATTTAATTCTGATAAATCAATCTGTAAAGACTGCATTATTTTTAATAATACTGGAAGAGATGGTGTGGTTCTAAAATTTTCAATTTTAGAAATTAATCCAATACTAACATCACTCATTTCAGCGACTTGTTTTAAACTCAAGCTCTTATTTACACGTATTTTTTTTAGCTGTTTTCCGAGGTTTACTAGTATGTCTTCCATTTTTTTAAAATTTTAATTGTTCAAATAATTTATTTGTACAAGATAAGATTTTAAAACTTTTAAGAATGCCTCTATGTCTGTATAATCAATTTGTCCTATGTTTGAAATTCTAAAAGTATCATAATTGTTTACTTTTCCAGGATAAATGGTAAATCCTTTTTCAAAGAAATAATCATGCATTTCATTAAAATTATAGGCATCAACTTTTGGTTCTATAATAGAAGTGATGATTTTTGAATGGTACTTTTTATCAATTAAATATTCTAAACCTAATGCATCTAAACCAGCTATTAAAGTTTCCCAAGATTTTGTGTATCTCGCATAACGACCTTCAATAGTTTCTTCTAAAGTTTCAACAATAGCTTGTTTTAAAGCATAGAAGGTTTGCACTGGTGGTGTAAAACGTGTTTGATGGGTTTTTTCAAAATAGACGTATTGGGCGTATAAATTTAAATATAAGCTACGCATAGGAATAGATGCTGTAGTTTCTAAAGTAGCTTTATTACAAATAGCAAATCCAATACCAGCCATCCCTTGAATATTTTTATTAGAACTTGCTGCTAAATAATCAATATTCATAGCTTTCATATCTACAGGAATGGCTGCAAAACCACTCATGGAATCTACTATGAAACTTACGTTATGTCTTTTACAGATTTCACCAACTGAAGTAATATCGTTTAATAAACCAGTCGTGGTTTCATGATGAATCATTGCCAAATGCGTTAATCCATCTGTGCTTTCAATTAAAGCTTCTAATGCATTTAAATCTATGGGCTCTATGGAAGACGATTCAAAAACAACGGTTGGTATTTTATAAACACTAGTAATTTGACACATACGTTTTCCATAGGCGCCATTATCTATAATTAATACTTTACCGGTATCTGGTATTACAGAGTTTAAAATAGCTTCTACTGTTGCCGTTCCTGAACCACCAAACAACACGGTTGTATATTCATTAGGGTTTCCAACAAACCTTGTAATTTCTGTGGCACAATATTCCATTAAATCACCAAATTCTTGCTCTCTTGGACAAATATCTGGACATGCCTGAGCCAACTTTACAGAATCTGTAGTTGTAGCTGGTCCTGGATTTAATAATATGTTTCGTTTAATTTCTTTCATTTTGATAAGGTTTAGTCTATTTAATCGACTGCAATATTATCGCATAATACTGCAGTCAATTTTAATTTAATATTATGATATTGTTATGCAATGTCCCATGGTAAAGAGTATGTTTTTACATAAGTATACCCTTTCATAGCTTCTATAACACCTTCTTTGTATCCTAAACCGGAATCTTTCACACCCCCAAAAGGCGTCCATTCTAAACGATAACTTGGCGCTTCATTTACGTTTACAGTACCAGTATCTAGTTCTGTGATAACCCGTTGTATTGAAGGCCAGTGGTTACTTACTACACCGCCTGATAATCCGTAAGGAGTATCATTTGCAATGTCTATGGCTTCATCTAAGGTAGAAAATCTGATAATTGGAGCCACAGGACCAAAGGTTTCTTTAGCAACTACGACATGATCGTTTTTAATATGATCTAAAACGGTTGGTGCAAATAAAGCACCATCGCGTTTATGACCTGCTAAAAGAACGGCGCCATTGTCAATCGCATCTTGCACACGTCTTTCCATTTCTTCTGCAGCAGCTTCGGTAATTACAGTTCCCATATCATTTGAAGCATCATAAGGATCACCATATTTTATGGCTTTAACTTTGTCTGCTAATTTTTTTGCATACTCATCTGCAATGCTTTCGTGCACTAAAATTCTTCTAACAGCCGTACAGCGTTGTGCAGAATTCTTAAAAGTACCATTCATGGTTACTTCTACAGCTTCATCAATATCGGCATCGTCTAAAATTAAAAGCGCAGAACTTCCTCCAAGCTCTAAAACTAGTTTTTTATATCCAGCTTTAGATGCGATGATTTTTCCAATTTCACTACCCCCTGTAAAAGAAACCATAGTGATATCTGGATGTACTGTCATCATTTCTGACGTAGCTTGAACATCTTTACCATTAATACAGTTAAGCATGTTTGGTGGTAAACCACAATCTAAAGCCAATTGCGCAAAATAATAAGCAGAAAGTGGTGTTCTTTCAGATGGTTTTAAAACCACGGTATTATTTGTTGCTATTGCAGGGGCTATTTTGTGCACTACTTGATTCATAGGATGGTTAAATGGTGTAATGGCACTAATTAATCCTAAAGGTACACGTGTCGTATAAATTCGTCTTGGTTTTCCGTTTTTTGAAACATCACAAGGAAAAACTTGAGAGTCATCGTCTAATGCTTTCATAGCAGAGAATCTTAACACGTCTGATACCCTACTTGCTTCGTAACGTGTATCTTTTAAACAAAGCCCTGTTTCATCAGTAATCATTTGACTTACTTCATCGACACGTTCTTCAAGTGCATTGGCTATTTTATTTAAAATATCATAACGTTCGTAACGCGTTAGTGTGATTTTAGTGTTTTTTGTGTCTCTTAAAACTTTGTCTAAAGTATCTGTATTAATAGAAGAAACTCTACCTACTAATTTTTTGGTGTAAGGATTATGTACTTCAATCCATTCATCTCCTTTAACTTGTTCTCCGTTAATTATACTTCCAAATTCAATCATAATATTCTTTTTTTGGTTAGTTTCTTAAAACCCGTTACTTAAGAAGTGAAATAAATCGAAGTTTCTGCTTTCACCTGTTGCCAATTTCTCAGCATACTCGTCATTCAATTTTTTATTAAAAACCATTGGTACTACTTGGCAATGTTCGCCTCCATGAGAGCGTAAACCTTCTTTTACTTTATCTAAATCATGCCAATCTGGAGTTCTCCCAATGGTTGTAGCTGCATCAGAAAGCACTACTAAATCTCCAATTCTATCTCCAGGTAATTCATAAGCTTCAACAGCTTCAGCATTGGTTAACACTTTTTCAATACCATCTAAGCTTAATAAATAGGCTTTAGCAGTTTCTAATTGTGATTTATCATCTAAGTATAAAGTACCATAACCACCTAAAGCACCATGATGTACTACATAAGGATCTGTAATAGGTAAAATGACTCTGGTATTAATACCTTGCTCATTTAGTAATTTTTCAATGAACTGAACTTTAGGTGTGCCATCAGCATTAGTTTTTGCTTGCATTCCATGATCGGCTGTAATACCAATGATGGCTCCTAATTTATCTAGTTCTCCAAACCAATAATCTATTTTTGATAAAAAATCGTTTGCTTCTGGATCTCCCGGAGCATATTTATGTTGTACAAAATCTGTGGTTGTTAAATACATGACATCAAAATGCTGTTTTTGTAAAAGTTTTGCACCTGCTTCAATGCAGTAAACTGAAATATAAGGATCATAAATGCCAGGTCTCTCTTTACCCATTAGATCAGTTTCAACATTTTCAATACCATTTCCTTCTAATGTAGCTTCATTAGCAAACTCAGCAGAAAAACAAATACCATCAAGATTATGTGATAGCATGCGTCTTAATTTTTCTTTAGCAGTAACTACAGCTACTTTATTGCCATTTTTACTTTTCTCCGATAAAATAGTAGGCACTTTTAAGTATTTTGGATCACTCATCATGACCTCTTCTTGTAATTCGGTATCCCAATAGAAATTTCCACATATACCATTTACATTTGGTGGTACACCTGTAGTAATTGCCATATTATTAGGGTTTGTAAATGAAGGGATCACACTTTTTACCATTCCTTTTGATCCTTCTTTTATAAAGCGTTGCAAATTTGGCATGACTTCTTTTGCTGCTTCATAATATGGGTATGAAGTACCGTCCATACATATTCCTATTATTGTCTTTTTTTGTTTAGGATAAACCCTGTTATTAATTTCCATTGCGATAGTATATTATTCAATTAAATTTTCACAAATGTAAAATAAATTTACTTATAATATAATTTTATACATTATTTTTTTTACTTATAGTCTAATTATTATATTATAAGTAAAAAAATATTATATATTGCAACGGTAAACCTAAATTTTTTAAATTGAAAAAAGTTGTAATAATTGGAGGAGGTACTATAGGAACTAGCGTTGCATATTATGTAAGTAAACTAGGAGACGCAGATGTGACATTGGTAGATAAAGATTATATAGGAAGTGGCAACACAGCTTCTGCGGCTTCTTTAATTACTCTAGCTAGATCGAAAAAATCGATTATTCCTTTGGTCAAGGAAACAATAGCTGCTATTGGTGATATGGAACAGCTTCTTGGTGAACCTTCTGGAGTTATGAAGGTAGGAAGTATCCATATCGCTGCATCTGAAACCTCAGAAAAAAGTATTAGAAGTTTAATGGATATTGCAGATGAGTTTGGTTTAAAGCAAGAATGGTTGACTTCAGAGAGTATAAAAGAGAAATTACCTTGGATTAATATTGAAAGTGTTAGAGGGGGTGCTTTTATGAAAGACGATTGTTATATGGAGTCTACCGTTTTGGCAAATAATTTTGCTAAAGCTGCCAAAATGCAAGGCGCTAAAATAAAGCAATATACCAATGTTGAGGAAATTTTAAGTGATAACGGAAAAATAACCGGTATTAAAACGAAAGAAGGTGTTATTCCCTGTGATGTGGTTGTTGATGCTGCTGGGGCTTGGAGTAACTTATTATCTATGCAAGCAAGCGAAGCTATTCCTATGGCTCCCGTAAGAAGTATTTATTGGATTACCGGTAACAGACCGGATTTATTTAATCCTAACCAGCCTATGGTTATTTTTCCTGACGCTTCGGCATATTGCAGGCCTGAAGGAGAGTCTTTGCTTTTTGGGATTCGAGACCGTGCTGGAGTACATGTAAACCCTAAAGAATTACCAGATAGTATGCATGGTTATAATCTGATTAATGAAAATGAATATTGGGATATACTATTGGAAGAAGGGCAAGCATTTCAAAAATTCTTTCCCGACTTTGAAAACATGGAAATAGCCCATTGTATTTCGGGCATATCAACCTATACACCAGATGCTTCTTTGGCTATGGGGAGCGCAAAAAATATGGAAGGATTATATATAGCAACAGGTTGTTCTGGTGCTGGTGTAGCAACTTCTGGGGGATATGGTCGTGTTATTGCTGAGTTGATTTACAATAAACAACCTTATACAAATATAGATCCGTTCAAGATAGATAGATTTGGTGATTTTGATCCGTTTGAATATGATTTTAGACAACGGTGTGCCGATGCACGCTCAAATAAAAAAGAAGGATAGTAATCTCTGTAATAGTATTCATATGGGTTTAATCGTAAAGAATTCTCCGTAGGCTTGCCTCGGGGTTTCCGTTGAAATTGTCATTCTCGCGAAAGCGGGAATCTAAATAACAGAATTTCGGTTTTTGACCATTAGGTCATAGCTTGTGCTCAACTTGATTGGGTATGAAACGAACGAAATACCCCTACGGCTTGCCTCGGGGATAGTTTGTTTCAAGAAATTCTTTATTACCATAAAAATTATATTATTATGATATACAGTTGTTTATGATCTAGAGATAAAAAGTGATTAAAATTTCGTATATTTTGATTAATTTTCAAGCTGTAAATTGCCAATTAATTATAATTTATTTCTCATATCAATACATCTGCAAAAAATAACTTAAAAGAGGTTTTCGATACATATTACGAAGCGCTCGTATTATATGCCAACCGCTTTTTGTCTTTGAAAGATGAATGTGAAGATATTGTACAAGATATTTTTGCAGATCTTTGGGAGAAAGATCTAACATTTCCAGATGATTTGTCACTAAAGGTTTATTTATATAAATCTACTCGTAATAAATGTTATAATATCATTAAACACAATAAAGTAAAAGATCTATATAGTGCCAACTATATACAATTACTAGAAGACGATAACTTATTTTTAAAACAAATTTTAGAAGAAGAAATTGTAAGGCAGTTAAATAGTATTATTGAAATTTTGCCCAAAAGAAAAAAAGAAATCATAAAATTAAGCCTTAGAGGTATAAAAAACAAAGAGATTTCTGAAATTATAGGAATAAAACTTCAAACTGTGAAAACTTTAAAATCTCAATCTTATAAAATTTTAAGAGAAGAATTTAAAGAGCTGAAAACTATTATCAATTTCTTATTGTTCAAGAAAAAAAAATATTCTTAACATTTTTTTCATTGCTTAAAAAAAAAAATCAGATTCCAGTAGTACCTTTTCTATACTTGATTGTTCTATTAGTATATAAAGTATAAAAATGGAAGAGATATTTTACATATCTAAACTGATAGTAAAGAAAAAAATAAAAGATTTAGATGCTTCTGAAAAGTTGCATTTAAAAGAGTATTATAAGCAATACCCGTTTTCAAAGAATATTAATTTTGAGGAGATTGTCCAAAAAACTTCAGAATATGAAACTATTAATAAGGAAAAGTCATGGGAAGTTGTATTAAAGAAATCAGATAAACGTTCTAATAAATTTTATATTCCTGTAACCAAACATTCTTGGTTAAAATATGCTATAGCTGCATCTGTAGTCTTATTAATTTCTACAACTTTTTTCTTAATTCAGAATGATGAGGTCATCATTGAAGAGATCCCTGTAATTGCAGATACTAATAATGATATTGAAATAGGTGGAGATAAAGCCGTTTTAACTTTAGGAAACGGTACTAGTATTGTTTTAGGAAATGGTGAAGATTATATTTACAATAATGTAAAAAGCAATGGAGGAAAGATTGTTTATAGTACTGTAAACGATAAAGTTTTAGATAGTTCTAAAATGGTATATAATTATTTAACCATTCCAAGAGGAGGTCAATACTTTATAGAGTTAGAAGATGGCACACAAGTATGGTTAAATTCAGAGTCCAGATTAAAATATCCTACATTTTTTGTAAAGGGGAACGAACGTAAAGTTGAATTGGTATATGGAGAAGCTTATTTTGATGTCTCATCAAGTATGAAGCATGATGGTTCGTCATTTAAAGTTCTTACAGAAGGACAGGAGATTGAAGTTTTAGGAACAGAGTTTAATGTAAAAGCATACCGAGACGAGTCTTATGTTTATACCACTTTAGTAGAAGGAGCGGTTACTGTAGATAATACTATTCAAAAAGAGTCTTTAAGACCAAATGAGCAATCTATTTTAAGTAAAGAAAACAAAAGCGTCATAATTACTGAAGTTGACGTGTTTACTGAAATATCATGGAAAAATGGTTTTTTCAGTTTCAGAAGTAAATCCTTAAAAGATATTATGAAGGTGTTGTCACGATGGTATGATGTAGATATATTATTCTTAAATAAGGATTTAGAAACTATTAATTTTAAAGGTGTATTAAATAAAAATCAAAATTTAGTAGAAATATTAACAATTATAAAAAACACAAAAGATATTAATGCCTATGACATAAACGGAAAAACAGTACTTATAAAATAACCAAAAAAGAAAAGAGAGCAAAGTTTAGACTGTCCAAAGTTAAAACGCTTTACCCTCCTTTTTTAGAATTACTAACTTAATTAATGTTTAACTAAATTAATAACATACAAATTTATGGAAATTAAATCAACCAATGTTCTTTTTTACTTTAAAAAGAAATTATTAATTATCATGATGAGGTCTTTTATCTTCTTATTCTGTACAACGCTTTTTAGCCTTACATCAGGTAATATTTTATCTCAGAATACAAAAATTAAAATAAAAACAGATAAAGTTTTAACTGTAGATGAGGTTTTTGATCTTATTATGGAGCAAACAAGCTACACCTTTATATATCAGGTGGATATGTTTAAGGATTTTCCGAAAATAGGCCTTAAAAAAGGTGTAATTGGAGCTAATAAGCTTTTAAAGAAAAGTCTTTCTAACAAAGATTTTAATTTCAACTTTACAGATAGTAATACCATTATTATTAAAGAGCAAGAAGAAATTCCTATAGAAGAACGACAAGGAAACACTATAACAGGAACAGTTACAGACGAGAGGAATGTTCCTTTGCCAGGAGTAAATATTATAAAGATAGGAACATCTACAGGTGCTCAAACAGATTTTGATGGGAACTATAGTATTAAAGCTGAAAAAGGAGACGTTTTAGAGTTTACCTATATAGGTATGAAAGCTGTAAGAGTTACAGTTGGAGACGAAAATGAAATAGATGTTATACTTAAAGAAGATGCAGCAAAATTAGAAGAAGTTGTTGTTACTGCTCTTGGAATTAGAAAAGAGAAAAAGCGTGTCGGTTATGCGACTCAAGAAGTTAAAGGTGATGCCTTACAAAAAGCAATTTCTCCTAACATAGTAGAGTCTTTAACAGGTAAAATAGCCGGTGTTACAGTAATTACTAATGGCGCTGATTTCTTTTCTGACCCAGGGATTTTCTTAAGAGGAGAAAGACCCTTAATAGTGGTAGACGGTGTCCCACAACCTAATAGTGATTTTTGGGATTTATCATCAGATGATATAGAAAATATTACGGTATTAAAAGGTGCAGGGGCATCCGCTTTATATGGTTCTTTAGGATCTAATGGCGCTATTCAAATTACAATGAAGTCCGGTAGAGGTTTAACCGGAACTCAAATTTCATATAATTCTTCGACGACCTTTCAAAATGGATTCTTAAGAATTCCTAGAGCACAAACTGAATATGGTCCTGGAAATACCGGGAGATATAGATTTGGTGGTGGTTTGGCCGGAGGAGACGGTTTAACTCAAGGTGGTGGAATTAACGATTTTGACTACTCCTTATGGGGGCCTAAGTTCGATGGAAGATTAATAGAACAGTACGACTCACCTATAGATCCTGTTACGGGGTATCGTATTCCCACGCCTTGGATATCGAGAGGAGAAGATAATCTAAAAAACTTTATGGAAGTTGGACATGTTACGTCTCATAACCTTACGGTGCAGTCGGGATCGGATAAAGGAAGTTTTATTATTTCTAATACCTTTAAGAATGCAAAGGCTTCTACGCCGGGACAACGATTAGATATTAATACGTTTAGATTACGAGGTAATCTAATTTTATCTGATGCTATCAGTATTGATGGGTCATTACAGTATAACTACCAATATTCAGACAATAGAATTAGAGGAACGTATGGGCCTACGTCACCAATATATTTATTATCTATTTGGGGAGGTGCACATTTTGATGTACGTAATTTTAAACATGTTTGGCAACCGGGTAAAGAAGGTATAAAGCAGGACTTTGTAGAGAATTGGAGATATAACAACCCTTATGCATTATCTTATGGATGGAAGCGTCCGTGGACAAAAAATAATATTACGACCTATTTAAAAGGGAATTTTAAAATTAATAAAGATTTAAAAGGTTTTGTAAGATCTACTTTGAATTGGTATTCCTTAACTAACAATGAAGAAATCTCTAAGGATATCTATGATTATGATATTAATGATAGGGGAGGACGATTTAGATACAATGCCACACGTTATTTTGAAAATAACACCGATTTTTTATTAATGTATAATAAAGAGTTTTTTAATGGTGATTTTGGTATTGATGCAAATTTAGGAGCTAATCAACGTTACTTAAGAATAGAAAGAGAAAGTGCGGCTACAACGCAATTAATCATTCCGGAGATATTTACTTTAGATAATTCTACAGACCAGGTAACACCTACAAGTTCTAAGGAGTTTAAAGGAGTATACAGTGCATATGCATCTCTGGATTTATCATATAAAAACAGATTGTTTTTCGGTATGACAGGTAGAGTTGATAAATCTTCAACATTACCGGAGGCTAACGATTCTTTTTTCTATCCTTCAGTATATACCAGTGCAGTAATAAGCGATTTTTTCGATCTACCGGATCCAATAAGTTACTTAAAGTTAAGAACCTCATATGCTCAGGTAGGGGGAGATTTAGATATTTATGATGCGGTTAATTCATATGAGACTGATAGATGGAGAAATCAACCAACAGCTAGTTTTCCTAGAGATACAGACGATGATTTTGTTATAAAGAATCCAAATATAAAAGCATCATTTACAAATTCGTTTGAGTACGGTTTTGAAATGAAGTTATTTAAGGGTCGTATAGGTATAGACTTTTCGTATTATGAAAACGAGTTTGGACCTCAGATATATACGCAGCGTTTTTCTGATGCTTCGGGATGGGATGGAATTTTACAGAATGGTAGAACCACGGAACGTAGAGGAATGGATTTTTCACTTACGGCTACGCCGGTTAAATCTGAAACCTTTACCTGGACAACCATCCTTAATTTCGATAAGTATAAGCATTACTTAACATCATTACCTCCGTTGCAAGATGGCACAGTTCCGGAATGGGAAGGAGACCAAGATGCTAGTTTTAAAACCAGAGTGGGTACCCGCCTATCAGACTATTGGTATTATGTATGGGAGCGTTCTCCAGAGGGGCAATTAATTATAAGAGACAACGGTCTGCCAAGAAGAACACCGTTTAAAATAAATACAGGAAATACACAACCGGATTTTACAGCGGGTCTTAGTAATACTTTTACCTATAAAAACCTATCTCTTAATGTATTATTCGATGGAAGTTTTGGAGGGGTTACTCAAGACCGTTACGAAAGAGATTTATGGAGAGCAGGAGGGCATCCGGATGCTATTCACTCGGAAAGAGAGCTATCTAATATAGCTTATGTAAATGGTACAGATCCCAGAACTATGCAAATAGAAGGTGTAAGAATAGCATCCGGAGATGTAACATACGATCCGGATGGTAATATACTGGAAGACACAAGAGTTTTTGAACCTAGTACTTTTAAAGTGGATTATCAAAATTGGGCTTCAGGTTATAAAGCAGATTGGCCTAGCGTTATTAAAGATAAAACATTTGTTAAGCTAAGAGAGGTGACTTTGACGTACAGATTCTCATCTAAGTTGTTAGATAAAACATTTTTAGATGCCGCGACAATATCACTTATTGGTAGAAACCTATTCTATTGGACAAAAGATGATTTTTTCGGAGATTTAGATACCTATAGACTCACTGTTGGAGATACGAATCTGCAACAGCCCTCACAAAGGTCTTACGGATTCAATATTAACTTTCAATTTTAATTAGTTATGATAAAGATATTCAAGTTTGCTATTATAGTAATATGTTTAGGTACCTTTAATAGTTGTTTAGATTATGAGGAGTTAAGGGAAAATCCTAACAATCCTAACCAAGTGCCTCCAAGTTTAATTTTTACAGACTTAACACCCGGACCCGTTGAGTCTTTTGAAGGTGCTTATGAGCGTATGCAATACCATGTAAATATTGGTACAGATAATATTAATGAACCAAGTTTTATTAGCGGTTTTGGAGGAAGTTTTAATTATGGGACATTAAGAAATGTGGCTAAAATGATCGAGGAAGCAGAAAAAGTTGGTGCTCCAGAGTATGCCATTTTAGGAAAATTTTTTAGAGCTAGAACGTATATAGAAATGACCAGACGTATGGGAGATATTCCTTTATCGGAGGCAGAACAAGGAGCTGATATTCCGCAACCTAGATACGATTCTCAAAAATCGATATATATCCAGGCCTTAAATTGGTTGGATGAAGCCAATTCTGAGCTAGGCGATTTTATTGCTGCGAATCCAACTAGACTTTTAGAGGGAGACCTTTATTATAATGGTAATTTAAAGCAGTGGCAAAAGTTGATTAATAGTTATACACTACGAATTTTAGTATCTCTAAGCAAAAAGGAAAATGACACGGATGTTAATGTTAAAGGTCGTTTTCAGGCGATAGTATCAAATGGAACCAAATACCCTTTAATGACAAGCATCGCAGATAATGCTGAGTTTACTTTTAGTAATGAAGATGGTTTTAGACAGGATTATAATCCAAATTGTGCCGTTTGTAGAGAAGCTGAGATTTATGCAAGCACCTATATAGATTTATTGAAGGCTAAACAAGATCCGCGTTTAATGCAAGTAGCAGACCCAACCAGAGATGCGGTAGAAGCTAATCCAGGTGATTTAGCGGCGGTTAAAGCAGATTTTGACTCGTATGCCGGAGCCGATATTTCTGCTGAAGGTATTGTTAATTCTGCAAAGAAATTAGACGGTGATTTTTCATTACCTAATTTTGACAGGTATTGGAACTTTGTTGGTCAACCAGCTGTGTTAATAAGTTATTGGGAACAAGAACTTAATATAGCTGAAGCGGCTCATAGAGGATGGATACCAAATAGCCCAGCTACACATTATAATAATGGAATTACAGCTTCCATGGAGTGGTACGGCGTAGATTCTGCAGATATAGCAGATTATCTGTCTACTAATCAGCCTTACATTGTCGGAGATGCCGGTTTAAAAAGATTGTTGGAGCAAAAATACATTGCTTTTGCTGAAAATTCTGGTCAGGAATCCTTTTTCATGACTCGTAGAACAGGTGTACCAACCTATGTGTTCTCAAGTTTTAATGATATAGATCCAGGTGAAAGCTACCCTATTCGTTGGACCTACCCAGGTTCTGAGGATGTTAATAATAACGAAAATTATAGAGCAGCTTTAGTGTCTCAGTTTGGTGCAGAAGTAGATGATAGAGATCAAATAATCTGGTTACTTAAAGATTAATAAAACTTTAAAAATTTTAAGATGAAAAAAATAAATATATTTAAATATAAAATCATTATTTATTTATTGTTTGGGGTTGTTTTATTAGTAAATAATGCCTGTACAATAGATAAGGGAGATGGTTGGGCAGATGCCAGATACTTAGAAAATTTCGATTTCTACATATATCATACAAATCCTTTGACTGGATTAGATTACACAGAAGAAGAGTTATCTGCATTATTGTATGATCCAAAAGCAAAAGAAGAATATGCAGAAGGTCAACCAGTTGAGATTACTATAGTTTCAGCTAAAATGCCTACAGAAATAAAAGTGCATTCTGGGGTAGATTTATCGGTATTAGCAACCATTACTAATTTTACACAGGTAGATGGAGAATACAGATCCGATATGTTTTCGTCCAGTTTAGAAGATTTAGGCTTGTTAGAAATAGGAGATAAAGGAGCAGTCAAGGTCTACATCTCATTTGTAGATGGTACATTTGGATCGGCTGAGTTTGGTATTAAAAGGGTTAAGTTTTTCGATCCTAATGCCATTGTAGATACGTTTGTATTCTTAAAGAAGAGTACAGGAGAAACGATTCCTTTGCGTATAGATGAAAAGGTTACTTCCAGAGTTAAAGATGGTGCTTATGGATCTATCGTTGAGTTAGATGGAGTAGATGACCAAGTAGAAATTCTGGATATTCCAGAATTGGGTTTTAGATATGATAGCGATTACTCTATAGGATTTTGGGTGAATACCACTTCTACAGATAGTGATCCGGTAATTATTGGAGACCAGGATTGGGGGAGTTCTTCTAATCCGGGGTTAACAATAGCCCATAGAGGGGATAACTGGCGTGTAGCAACAGCAGATGGATCTACAAAAGCTGATACAAATTATGATGGTGCTTATAACGATGGAAATTGGCACTATTTAACTGTTACTTTTGATAGAGATGGGAATATGACTTTATATCAGGATGGCGTTTCTGTTGCAACAGAAAGTATGGCCGGAGTGGGTAATTCGAAAAGTGGAAACCCACTTCGTGTAGGTCAGGACGGTACCGGTGGTTACGGACAATTCTTTCAAGGTAAGATAGGAGAGGTTTCTATTTTTGACTATGCTTTAACAGCAGAGCAAGTTGCTAATGTTTCTACGCCTAAGACTGGAGTTCAGTTGAAAAAGCAAGGTGGTTCGGTAAAAAATGTACCGGTAGTAAATGCTGGTGGGGTTATAAGTGGCGAAGAAGATAGATTTACATATGAGTTTAATGGAACTGATCAATATGCTACGATTAATGACTCAGATTTAGGATTTAGATACGATAGTGATTACTCAATCTCTTTTTGGGTAAATACAACTTCTGGTGATAGTGATCCGGTTATACTTGGTGACCAGGACTGGAATAGTTCTGGAAACACAGGATTAACCATTGCTTTTAGAGGAAGTAATTGGCGAGTTGCTTATTCCGATGGAACTAATAAAGCAGATACAAACCATGACAGTAATTTTAATGATGGTGGTTGGCATTTGGCGACTGTTACTTTTGATAGAGATGGTGATATGAAAATGTATGTTGACGGAGCTGTAGTAGCTAGTGA
This sequence comes from Flavivirga spongiicola, assembly GCF_030540825.1. Taxonomy (NCBI): domain Bacteria; kingdom Pseudomonadati; phylum Bacteroidota; class Flavobacteriia; order Flavobacteriales; family Flavobacteriaceae; genus Flavivirga; species Flavivirga spongiicola. The sequence continues at coordinate 277,980 of NZ_JAUOEO010000001.1, read as the reverse complement.
ACCTCTGTCTGCTGTTGGTACTGCAAATAGTGGTAATCCATTGCGTTTAGCTCAAGATGGACCAGCTACATATGGTCAGTTTTTTCAGGGTAAAATAGCTGGAGTCGTAATTTACGATTATGTGCTTACAGATGCAGAAGTTTCTACATTATTTAATCAATAGTAGTAGTATAGTTAGTTTGGTTTAAGTTAGTTTTTAAATGAGGGGGGTGTAATGATAATTATATCCCTCTTTATGTTTTAGCGAATAAACATTATAAGAGATTTGTAGTATAATAAAAGATAAAAATTATGAAACATGTTTTTTTAGTAGGAGTCCTAGTGTTTTTTTGCGCAAATAATATTTTGGCACAATCTGATTGTAAAGTAAAACTAGAAGCATTAAATGTAAATTATAAAGGCGATTGTAAAAAAGGTTATGCTCAAGGTTTTGGAGAGGCCAAAGGAAAAGAAGATTCTTATAAAGGAAACTTTAAAAAAGGATTGCCTCATGGACAAGGAACCTATATTTGGGGTAATGGAACTAAATATCAAGGTAGTTTTGTAAAAGGAAAAATGCATGGTAAAGGTGTTTTAGTTATAAAGAAGGATGGTAAAGAAGAATTTAAAAAAGGATACTTTGAGTGGGGAAAATATATTGGAGCGTATAAAAGCCCTTATGTGGTAACCTCAAAAAGAGAAGTTAAGAACGTATATGTTCAAAAGGATCCATCTTTAGTTAATGGTGAACAGTACCAAATTACTATCAGGGTTAAAAGTAATGGTAATTACATCTTTCCATTAATGACAGTAATTGATGAAAATGCAAGTAATTACAATGGAAAAATTATAAAAAATGTCAAATTCCCATGTAAAAAAATAGATATATCGTTTAATCACGAAGGCTTTTCAAGTCGAGTGGTTTTAGATATTTATAGGAAAGGAAATTGGCTTATAGAAATAACAATTTAAAGAACTTCATTATAAATATATTAATAAATGAGAAAAGCTATATTAATAATAATATTAGGTGTACAGGTTTTATCATGTAGCAAAAAAAGTGTTAAAGAAGAAACACCACCTCCAACACCTGGAGAGGAAATCACTAAAAAAGTATTAATTATAGGGATAGATGGTTGCAGGCCCGATGCCATAACGGCGGCCAATACACCCAATCTGGATGCTTTAATAGCTAACGGCACTTATTCGTTAGATGCCAGAAATATAAAAACAACTTTTAGTGGACCGGGATGGTCATCTATGTTAACAGGCGTATGGGAAGATAAGCATGGAGTGACTGATAATTCCTTTAATGGTTCCAATTTTTCGAATTACCCACACTTTTTTAAATATATAGAAGAAAGCAATCCCGTTTATCGCACAGTATCGGTATCACAATGGCACCCTATTAATGATAAGATTGTGCTTGCTCATGCAGATGCAACCAGTAATGCGCAAGACTCTAGTGAGGATGTTAAAAATAAAGCAGTAACAGAGTTGGGCGTTGAAGATTTAACAACACTATTTGTCCATTTTGATGATGTAGACCATGCAGGGCATGGTTCTGGATTTAGTCCAACAAACCCTAATTATTTAACTGCTATAGAAACGGTAGACCATGCCATTGGCAGTGTTATAACAGCCCTAAAAGGACGTGCTAATTATAGTAAAGAAAACTGGTTGATACTTGTTAGTACAGACCATGGAGGTTTAGGCACTAGCCATGGAGGAAATAGTGAGGAAGAGCGTACTATATTTGTAATAGCCAGTGGAGATACGGTTCCTAAAAAAGAAATAGCAAAAACCACCACACAAACAACAGTTCCTCCGGCAGAGAATTGTTTAAATAGTACCACAGAGCTTGAGTTTAAAGGAAACGCAAGTATTAGTATTCCAAACAATACTTCGCATAGTTTTGGAACGTCTCAAGATTTTTCAATCGAGTGCCGTTTTAGGTCAGATGCACCCAATGATGTAAGCATTGTTGCAAAGAAAGATTGGGGCAGCGGTTTATTGCCGGGGTATGTGTTTTCATTTAAGCCCAGTACTAAAAAATTTAAAGTCAATGTAGGTGACAGCACCAACAGGGTAGATGTAGAAACAGAAGAGATCACAGATAATAAATGGCATACCGTAAGTGCTACATTTGACCGAGATGGCATGCTCGATGTATATATAGACGGCGTTTTAAAGAACAGCGCATCAATGGCTGGCATAGGAAATATAGATAATACTTTCCCTTTTACCATAGGAGCCGATGGGAACAATGCCTATAAGTATAATGGCTATATTGCAGAAGTAAGGGTTTTTAACACCTTATTGAGTGCTGATGATGTTGGTACATGGACATGCAAGGTTCTAGACAATACACATTCTAAATATGCAAATTTACAAGGGCATTGGAAGTTGACCGAAGGAACAGGCAATACCATTACAGATTCAAGTATGAATTTGGCACATGGAACATTAGCAGAAGGAGTATGGAAAGACGCTACAGTTAGCGAAGTGATAGATGTGCATAATTATGATAATACCCCCAGAATAGTTGATGTTGCGGTAACAGCATTAAACCATTTGTGTATTCCTGTACAGAGTAGTTGGGATTTAGATGGGAGTTCCATTATTAATACCGACTGTTCAGAATAACTATTGTTTTATGAACTCATTTTGACTTTTTTTATTGAAGCTAAAAATTAGGCTTTTGTTCTCAGATTGAGGTTTTTTGCACTTCAAAGTAGTGTTACGAAGTAATAGATCTATTAAAGCAAACTATAAAAAAATCTAGGTATAAGAAATATTTATAAATAAAATATCAATTATAACGATTAACATAAAAAAATTAATAATCTTTGAGGTACTATAATTTGGTAATATTGAAATACATTTTAAAACTATCATTATTTTTATTTGCATATAGTGCTTTGTCTCAAACGTGCCAAACTATAGATTTACAATTAGATAGTTACTCACCAGCCAAAAATGCTAGTGGGATTATTAGAGTTTGTGTAAACCAAACCATCACGCTTGAAGGGAGTGCTACATTTTCAAGTAATTCAACTGGAGCTATTTATGAATGGGATTTAGGAGATGGGAACACCATAGCAGGAACAACAGCATCATTTTCGTATACAACACCTGGGGTTTATATCGCTAATTTAAGAGTTAAAGGTACTACACCTACGCGATGCACAACATCAAAAAACATAGATCAGGTTATTCAAGTGTCAACTGAGCCTACCTTCTCTAAAACAGAAGCGCGAGATACGGTACTTTGTTTTGGAGAATCAACGACTATTGAAGGCCATGTCAATACTACTAAATTTGACGATAATTGCACCCCTCCTGTTGGATCTAACACTGTATTGCCTGATGGAAATGGAGTTTCTTATGAAACCTCTGTTTTTGTTGATTGTTTTAATTCTGGAGAAACCTTATCGAACATTAATCAGCTAAAAAGTATATGCTTGAACATGGAGCATTCTTTTGTTGGAGATTTGCATATTGACATCATTTCTCCTAGCGGGCAAACGGTTAGAATATTATCCAGTCAAGGAGGGATTACGGCAAATTTTGGACACCCTTGGGCTGATGGACATAGGGGAGATAATACAGGAAACCTTACACCCGGCATAGGTAGTGAGTACTGTATTGTCCCGGATAATAGTTTACCAACGTTAAAACAAGGCATTGTTAGTGGAGGAATTTTTACACTGGAAAACGGTCCGGGTACCTATATCGACGACTACGTGCCGGCTGGAAATTATAGATCTGAAAACCCTTTAAATGGTTTGGTAGGATCTCCTTTAAATGGCCAATGGAAAATACGAATAATTGATAATATTGGAGGAGATAATGGAACTATTTTCAGTTGGAGTATTGATTTTGATCCTAGTATTTTACCAGTAGACTATTCGTTTACACCAAGTATTGTTTCTGAAACTTGGGATGTGGATGCATCTATCATAAATACTTCAGGTAATGATATTATTGTGCAACCAACTACTGCAGGAACACATTGTTATACATATAGAGTAGTTGATGATTTTGGTTGTGAATATACTAAGGAGGTTTGTATAGAAATGATTAGAGAAGTTCTGGTAACATCACCACCTATAGATATTTTTAATTGTGATGTTGGAAGTGATGGTATAGAAGTTTTCGACTTTGCTAATAATAAAAACTTGGTTTTAGGGAGTCAACCAGCTTCTGAAGTAGTGGTCTCATTTCATCCTGCAGAAGCTGATGCTAGAGATAATAAAGGTGCTTTACCTACTTTGTACACCAATACATTAATTACAGAAACTATATGGGTACGGATAGCTGATCTTACACAAACATGTTTTGAGATAGCAAGTTTTAATATTAATGTAGTACCAATTCCTATAGCGAATCAGCCAGTTGATTACGAGTTATGTGATGATGGATTAGATGGCAGTGATATTAATGGAAAGGTTCTTTTTAATCTTTCAACCAAAACTAATGAGGTTTTAGGGGGGCAATCTGGAGTAGACTTTGCAGTAAAATTCTATGATACAGAAAATAAAGCCGATGTAGGTGTTTTGGGAACTGAAATTATAGGAGATATTTCTAATACAACGAACTCTCAACCTATATATGCTCGTATTGAAAATAGGCTTAACAACACTTGTTATGATACAACGTCTTTTAATTTAATTGTCCATCCATTGCCTATAGTAACCCCGGTTGTTGAATTAAAGCAATGTGATGATGATTCTGATGGACGAAGTTTATTTAATTTAACAGAAGCCAATCAGTTAATTTCTACCGATTATTTAAACGAGACTTTCACGTATTATTTAAGTGATGCCCAAGCCAAAACAGGTTTAGTTACAGATCAGATAACAAATTTCATAGCTTATCAAAACCCTACTCCTATAACTGGGAGTTCCATTTACGCTAGAATAGAAACTGCCAATGGTTGTTATAGAACATCTAGGGTAAATTTAGTAGTTGGCGTGTCTCAAATACCAGCATCATTTAATACCTTAGAGTATTATATATGTGATGATAAACAAATAGACAACGATAATACTAATGGTATAGCTGCCTTTGATTTTAGTGATGCTGAACAAAAAATAAAAGATATCTTCCCATTACCACATAATTTTACTGTAACGTTTTACAACAATGAAGCCGATGCTTTAGCAGAAATAAATCCGATAGTAGATATTAGTAATCATAGAAACGAAGGTTATCCTAATATCCAAAATATTTATGTAAGATTGGATAGTGATGCTGTAAATGCCTGTTTAGGGTTGGGACATCATATCACTTTAAACGTTGACTCACTACCAATTAAAAATACCATAGTAGATTATATTCTGTGTAGTGATACCAATGAAGCAACTTTCGATTTAAGTACTAAGCTGCCTGAGGTAATAGGAACACAAACACGCCCTATAATTGTTACTTACCATGAAAGCAAACAAGATGCTATAGATAATAACCCTATAACAACAACGCCTAATACATATTTAAGTGAAGCTAAAACCATTTATGTACGCGCTCAGTTTGACGATAACAACGACGGAATTTTAGATCCACAAGAATGTGTAAGTACAGATATGTCGTTCAATTTGGTGGTAAGTCCTAATCCGGTCATCTTTACTCCAGATCCAATTAGAATATGCAATAATCAAGTCGATACGTTTTACGATTTAACAGTTAGAGAAGATCAAATTACAGGAGGAGACACTTCAATAGTGCTGCAATATTTTAAAACACAAACAGACTTAGATACCAATAACTCAATAGCAGATCCAACCCAATTTAATAACGCCTTGCTAGATAATACTGTTTTGGTTTTGGCGACAGGCACAAATACCTGTACATCGGTTATTACAATGGAATTGAAAACCATTATATATGATGTATTAAATGTAACCCCAACACCAATAGAAGAATGCGAAATAGATAATAATGGTTTTGATAATTTTGATGTTCGCAGGAGAGAGATCGATATATTAAACGGATTAAATCCCTTAGACTTTGACTTCTTTTATTATGAACAAGAAACCGATGCTATAGCAGGAAATAATAATGCGATACAAACTCCCGGAAACTTTATCAATACAGTAAAAGGCACCCAAACCATATATGTTAATGTAAAACCAAAAGCAAACGAATGTTCTCAAGTCGTTCCTATAACCTTGATAGTAAACCCCGTACCAGAGATTGGTATAGAAGACGAATATGTAATATGCCTATCAGCAAATAGTACATCCATTCCTCCGGTATTAAGTACGTTCTTAGCGAACCCTCCTATAGACACCAAATTAAATATAGTTGAGTACTCCTTTCAATGGTATAAAGATAAAGAAGGCTTAGCAGTAAATCTTATAGCAGGTGCTACAGGTGCTACATACACTCCAACTGAAGAAGGCGATTATACAGTAATAGCAACCAATAGAATTACAGGCTGTACGATCCCGGCAACAACATTAGTTATAGGATCTTATCCTCCAGAGCGTATTACTATAGAATTGGGCTCAGATGCCTTTTCTGGGAATAATATATTGGAGGTAACTGTAACGGGGAATGGTGATTATGAATATCAATTAGATTCCGGAGAATGGCAAAGAGAAAACAGATTTGAAAACGTACCTGGTGGTACGCGCACAGTTTATGTACGAGACCTGTACAATTGTGATAAGGTATCAGCAATGCAAATTGTGATAGACTATCCGAAGTATTTCACACCCAACGGGGATGGTATAAACGATACATGGAATATAAGAGGTATTGCGACACAACCCAATGCCAAGATTTATATATATGATAGATACGGTAAGCTGCTAAAACAATTAAGCCCTATAAATTCAGGATGGGATGGTACTTTTAATGGAAAATTAATGCCAACAAATGGTTATTGGTTTACAGTTGAGTACACAGAACCTAGAGATGATGTTATACGGGTATTTAAGGCACATTTTACACTTAAGAAATAAATGATGATTTGATTAACCCTATATAACCATTACAACCCTATGCAGATAATTTTAATCGAAAAGAATTTTCTCGAGGCTTGCCTCTGGGGAGTTCATTAAAATTATTAAAACGATAGTTAAATATAGATAAATAATGTTTAATTTTAAAATAAAAATGAACGGGAAATTTTATTTATATATAGGTATAGCTTTATTTTTTTTCACGTCATGTGCAAAACAAGAGCAGCAGAAAAAAACAAATTTTGTTTTTATTCTTGTTGATGATTTGGGGTGGACAGACCTAGGATATAGTGGTAGTGATTTTTACGAAACACCAAATATTGACTCTCTAAGTAAGAAAAGTATTTTGTTTACTAATGCCTACGCTTCTGGTTCAGTGTGTTCTCCATCTAGAGCCTCAATCATGTCAGGAAAACACCCGGCGAGAAGTAATATGACTGATTGGATACCAGGAGATGATCCTGATAATAAGATGTTATTGGGTCCTAAAGATTTAGATGAACTTCCTTTAGAAGAAAAAACAATAGCAGAAGTATTAAAAGAAAATGGATATGCCACCTTTTTTGCAGGTAAATGGCATTTAGGTCGAGATGGGTTTTTTCCTGAAGATCAAGGTTTTGAGATAAATAAAGGAGGTTACCACAGAGGTAGTCCAAATAGTTACTACTCCCCTTATAATAATCCAAAACTGGCAGACGGTTCCAATGGAGAATACCTTACAGATAGACTTACTAATGAATCTATAAAATTTATTAATGAAAGGAATAACAATCCTTTTTTTCTTATGCTCTCATATTATTCAGTGCACACCCCCATACAGCCAAGTAAAAGAAATATTGAAAAGTTTAATGATAAATTGAAGCGTATGGGGGGTGAAAAAGTAGAAATAATAGATGAAGGTATTGCTCAAACAACGATTAACCAAAGAAACCCTGCTTATGCTTCTATGGTTTATGCGCTTGACGAAAATATTGGAAAGTTAATAAAAGCACTTAAAGACAAAGGAATATATGATAATACTACGGTCATTTTTACTTCAGATAATGGAGGGCTTAGTACATTAAATAAAAATAGTAATTGGGTTGGTCCTACATCTACACTTCCATTAAGAGGAGGTAAAGGGTGGTTATACGAAGGAGGAATACGAGTACCTTTACTTGTAAAGCCTGCAAAACATAATGACAAACAAAGAATTGTTGATGCGCCAGTTATAGGACATGATTTTTACCCTACAATTTTATCTCAAGCCAAAATTCAGAAACCGAAAGATTATGTACTAGACGGATATGACATATCAAAACTATTTAATAAAAATACTGAATTAGATAGAAAAGAAATATTTTGGCATTATCCACATTATCATGGTAGTGGTTGGGCTCCTGGAGCAGCTATAAGACAGGGGCATTGGAAATTAATTGAATTTTATGAAACCAACTCTGTGGAACTGTATGATTTATCAAAAGACATTTCTGAAAAGAATGAACTTTCTTCTCAATATCCAGAAAAAGTAAAATCTCTTAGAGATAAACTTCATCACTTGCAAAAATCAATGAATGCTAAAGCAGCAACTCTCAATCCGAAATATAAAATATAAATCATTTACTTCCAAATAGTATTACTTTAGCTCTAAACCACTTTAAATGGCATTGTTTTTTTGTAATTTAATAATGCTAAAAAACGGATAAAATTTATATTTAAAAGTTGCTTTTTTATAAAAGTTTCTAAAATAGGATTCTATTTTCTTCCATGGTTAGATAAGAGCCAAATCTATTTGGATTTATAATTTAAGCTCAAAGGGAATTGACCCGACTCTACATTTTCATATAATTGGTATTACATAACACTATTAATTTTTTTGATTTTCAGCATTTTGTGTTTTTTATGAAATTGGAAGAGCACAAACCATGATTTAAATATTTAGTGAACTCATAGGAATTATAAAGAGTGCTTTTAAAATAATCTTTAAAAAGGAACAAGATAATTTACAGTAACATTGTGTAGTGTATTATACTATTATTTTTCCTTTTTGAGTTTTTATTTTTCATAAATGCTTTTATAATCAATTCCGATGGTACCCCCAGTAGTTTACTATAATATGCTTCTGTATGCTTAAGTACATTTGGATATGCATTTTATATATGTGGTTGCTTTGTAAATGTATCTGTGTCGTTCTGTATACTCGTGAGTGTTAAAAAGCATATTTGTGAGCTCATGGAATTTCTACTCTAGGAGATAATGAATGTAGCTTCATTTCTTAATTTTTTAACTATCCATAATATATTGTAAATTGAAATTCAATAATTTATTTTTGATATATTCAGAATATTTCGAAAAGAGTGAGTCATAAATTAATTGATAACATTATAAATGAATAATTTATTTTTTTACATTTGCTATAATTATTTTACAAATATTAAAATTAATTAATGCTTTTTAAATAAAAAAGTTAAATAGATAGGAAGTATTGTAGGTATTTAGTTTTTTCTAAAAATCAACCTTATTAATTAAAATATTAGGTATGCTTATGTCTCTTTTTAAGATAAGAACTCTACTCTAATGCAGCTAATAACAGTAATAATATTATAACTTTGTAGTTATAGCTTTGTTTTTATCGGTAGTGATAAGATAAAAATGTACCAATGTGTTTAAAAAAGGGCCAATAGTGCTTCGTGAATAAACTTAACTTGTTTTGAACAAGTTAAGATGAGATAATGTTTATATATTTGAATTTTTAAGCGTGAAAATATCAATGTAATTAGAAAATGAGGGGTAGTATATTTTTCTTTTTTATTATTTTCTTTCAGTGCCATTTTTCAGGATATTCACAGAATGAAACAATAACCCTTGATTTGAAAAATGTTAGCGTGGAGGAAGTCATAAACGCTATAGAAACATTGACCGATTACAAATTTTTTGTAAACACCCAAGAAGTTGATTTAAAGCGTTTAGTATCCATTCAAGAGGCAGATAAATTTGTTCCTACAATATTGGAAAAGTTGTTTTTTGATACGCCTGTATCTTATGAAATACTTGGTAAACAGATTGTTTTAAAAAAAACTAAAGCCATATTATATCATGAAATCTCAGGAATAGTTAACGATGCGCACGGAGACCCATTATCCGGAACAAATGTTATAATTGAAAACACCTATACAGGAGTCGTTACAGACTTTGATGGAAAATTTACTATTAGAGTTCCAAATGGAAATGTTCTAGTGTTTTCTTATATAGGAATGAGTACCAAAAAAGTTAAAATTGAAGAGAATCAAATTTTAAATATCAAACTTATACAAATCGGTACTGAATTAGAAGAAGTTATAATTGTTGGCTATGGGTTTAAAAAGAAGATTAACTTATCTGGAGCAGTAGCAAGTGTAAATGAAGAGGTTCTTGAAAATAGGGGAAATTATATTACGGGAGAGGCCTTACAAGGCACTATAGCAAACTTAAATATTGTTAGTACAGGAAATCCTAATACAGTTCCTAGTTTTAATATTAGAGGTTTTACGTCCATCTCTGGAGGCAAACCTTTAGTAGTCATTGATGGCGTGGCAGGGACAGAGAAAGATTTGGCAAGAATGGCTTCCAATGATATTGCTTCAATATCTGTTTTAAAAGATGCTGCTTCTGCTTCTATTTTTGGTTCCAGAGCATCATTTGGCGTTATTTTAATTGAAACTAAAAAAGGGGTTTCAGATAAAATGCAAGTCAACGTTAATGTTAATGCAAGCGTAAAAACTTTAGGAAGAACACCAGAAATGGAATTAGATCCATATAAAGTTGCTAGTTTTAAGGATCTTATGGCTGTACCTTGGTACGATTTTTACAGTGTTGAAGATTTGGAATATGCCAAACAAGTAAGCCTAGGAAATGCAGATCCTACTAGGATTAATCCGGCACGTTTAGATAGATACCAGTACTTCCATAGTACAAACTGGAAAGAGATAATATTAAAAAAAATAAGCAGTACTAATACCATTAATATGAATATTTCCCAAAAATTTGAGAAAGGAAGCTATTATTTTGGTGTAGAAGGAATAAAAAGTGCTGGGGTATATGCTTATAATAATGATATTCATAAAAGAACGAATTTAAGACTTAAGTCCAGTTATGAATTAGCCGATTGGCTCAATTTTAGTAATAATACATGGATTTACAATAATAATTATGACGAGTCTAATGCAGCTGGATCGGAGTTTTTTAGGGAGATTATTAATAGATTCACTTTAGACCCATTATATAATCCGGATGGGTCTCCAACTTATAGTTATGCTCGAATGATTGGCCGTTTGGAAGCTGGAAATTATACTACTAATGAGATCAATTATCAATCTAAGTTTGGATTAGACATGAATTTTTTTGATAATCGATTAAAAGTAGTTGCAGTTGCAAGCTATAAACGATTACTAACCAGTCGTGATGCTTTTGATAACCCTGTTCGGTATTCTGAAGGACCTGGACATAGTGCTTTAACGGGGCCGTCAGAACCTTGGGCAGGATTCGTGAATTGGAAAGAAGAATATAACAATTATAATATTCATGCAACATTTACTGATGTTTTTAATGACAAACATAAATTAACACTATTGACTGGGTACAATCAAGAAGAGTTTAATTATAAACGTACCAGCGGAGAAAGAGCGGGTTTAATATCTGAAGGACTCCCTTCTGTTAATTTAGCAACTGGAAATCAGACAGTTTCTGAAAATAGGGAGTCATGGGCTCTACAAGGAATATTTTCTAGAGCTAACTATATTTTTGATGATAAATACATATTTGAAATTAATGTGCGTTACGATGGTAGTTCAAGGTATTTTAAAAATGACCGCTGGGTTTTAAATCCGTCAGCTTCAGTATCATGGATTGCTTCTAAAGAAGGCTTTTTAGAAGATTCATTTGTTGAATTATTAAAGTTTAGAGCCTCTTATGGATCTCTGGGAAATCAAAATGCAGACCCCTATGCTAGCTATTCTTTTTTACCTACCGGAAATGCTTCAGCATTAATAAATGGGAAAAATATAGTAGAAGCAAGTGCTCCCGGTTTAGTAGCACCCTCTTTTACTTGGGAAACAATTCAAACAAGGAATATAGGAATAGATTTGGCTTTTTTAAATAACAGACTAACTTCTAATTTTGATTATTATCATAGACTTACATTAAACATGTTTGCACCGGGTAAAGAATTACCTGCAGTTTTGGGTACAGCAGTACCTAATGAAAATGCTACAGATTTGATTACTAAAGGATGGGAATTTAATTTAGTATGGAGAGATAAATTTGATTTATGGAATAAGTCTTTTAGATATAGTATAGATTTTAACCTTGGAGATAGTCAAACATGGATAACAAAATTTCCAAACTCTACTGGTGATTTGGATCAATTTTATAAGGGGCAAAAAATTGGTGAATTATGGGGGTTTGTTACAGACGGCTATTATCAAACTCAAGAAGAAATTGATTTTGGACCTGATAATACAGATGTAGCCTCTTACCCAAGTACACGGCCAACTCTTCCAGGGGATGTAAAGTTTACAGATTTAAATGGTGATGGAAAAATAAGCTATGGAAACAACACTTTAACCGATCCGGGTGATCGTAGAATTATTGGAAATTCTAGCGCACGCTATAACTTTGGTTTAAATCTGAATGTGGCATGGAATGGTTTCGATTTTAGAACCTTTTTTCAGGGTGTAGGTAAAAGAGATTTTTATCCTGGAGGTAATGCCTCTAGATATTATTTCTGGTCTGCCTATGCCTTTCCTTGGGCTAGTGTAACAAAGGAAAATTATAATAACCATTGGACACCAAATACAAGAAATGCTTTTTACCCCAGACCAAAATCTTATGTTGCTGAAGGAGCTGGAGCCCCTGGGGGTGGACCAGCCGAAGTTTCACTAGCTCAAACACGTTGGTTGCAAGATGCTTCTTATGTAAGATTAAAAAATGTAACTATTGGATATTCGATACCTTCGGATGTGTGTGAAAATATTGGTGTCACAAAATTAAGACTATATTTAAGTGGCGAAAATTTGTACGAAATCACAAAACTATTCAAGTATCTAGATCCTGAAAATTTAGAAGGAGATGGCTACCCGTTTCGTCGAACTTTTTCTTTAGGGCTTTCCTTAGCTTTTTAATTGTTAGTCTCTAAGGATTTTTTTTAAAATTTATAATAACTTAGAGAGATTTAAGGCTTCAAAAAATAAAATAAATAGTTTACTTTTGAATTCTATAAACATTCAAATAGCCATATTTTTTAATGCCAAAAAAAGTAATCACTTTAGATGAAGCACGTTTTTATCGTTTTAAAAAAGGAGATGAACGGGCTTTTGAATATTTTTTTAACACCTATTTTAATGCCATAGTAGGTTTTACTATGCAGTTTTTGGGCGATGAAGATAAATCTAGAAGTATTGCTCAAGAAGCCTTTATAAAATTATGGCAGAATAGAGAAAAAGTAAAAAAAACAAATGGCATTAAAGCCTTTCTCTATACATCAGCAAAATCAGATTGTTTAAATATTATTAGACATAACAAAGTTGTTTATAAATATAATAATCGTCAATTACAAGAAAGAGAAAACCAAATAAACTTAGAAGTTTTAAATTCCTTAGAGTTTGATGCAATGTCATTCACCGAGTTAGAAAGGTTGATAGAAAAATCTATTGATGCTTTGCCGGAGAAATGTAAATTGATATTCAGAAAAAGAAGAAACGAAAATAAAAAGAATAAAGAAATTGCTGAAGAATTAGGTATTTCTGTTAAAGCGGTTGAAGCAAATATGACACGAGCTTTAAAAATTCTTAAGGTAAACCTTGCTAATTATCTATCCGTTTTATTATAATACCAATTGAACTCCAAAATAATCGATTAAATCTGTTTAGTTTACTATCTTTTATTTTTTAAATAGAGTTCATGAATCTTCGATTTTTATTTCTTTTATATTCAATACTTCGACTTTAGTCTGTCTAAAGGAGCGAAGTCAAAAGGCTCAGTATAAACTTCAAATAGAACCGTAACTAAAGCTATGATTATTTTTCTATTTCATCTAAAGAAAATATAATACCAAATTAACCATAAAATGTCGCATTATAACTTGTTCATTTTCCGTTTAAATTCCTTAATCACAATTTTTATAGCTAAGGCTATACAAATCATTCATGGTGTTTTTAAACAAAAAAGCAACGTCGTTATCTATACGACATTTCATAATTAAATTGGTATAACCCAAATTTATTATCAATCATTTTGAAATTCAATTGGTGTAATTCCTATTATTTCTGCAAATAATAATTATTTCATATAGGGTAAAAAAGGTTTAAGGTGTACAATATGTATACACGATTAAATCAAGTAATGGATTACACCCGAATTAATAAATATTTATCTCATAAAGCAACCGAAGAAGAAGTTGCTGAAATTTTTGAATGGATAAATAAGTCTTCTGAAAACAAAGCATTATTTATAAAATATAAAAAAGCTTGGGCGCTTACAGCTACCAGTAAAGAAAATACTGCCCTAAATTTGAAACAAGTTCAAAATACTATCCAAAGAAACAAACGCAAAAATCCATTCAATAACATACTAAAATATGCAGCCATTTTTGTTGGTTTAATAGGGATAGGCTATTTAGTTAATAAAGAAAGTAGTACAGTTCAAAAATTAAAAATCGATGAGACTGTAATTACTCTAAAGTTGGATAATGGAGAGGTTGAAACATTAACTCCTAATGGTTCAAAAAAAATCCTGACTCAAAGAGGGGCAGTTGTTGGAATTCAAGAAGGAGCAGCTCTTAATTATGAGCATGAGACTGAAGGCATATCTACATTGGCCACTGAAACCCTGGAGTATAACGAGATAAATATTCCCTTTGGCAAAATGTTTAAACTAATTTTATCTGATGGAACTCAAGTGTCTTTAAATGCTGGGTCATCATTAAAATATCCTGTTAAATTTATAGAAGGTAAAAATAGACAAGTCTTTTTAAAAGGAGAGGCTAATTTTGATGTTTCTAAAGATGCTAATCATCCTTTTGTAGTAAATGTAAATGAGATGAATGTTAGAGTTTTAGGAACGAAATTTAATATGTCATCGTATCCAGAAGACAGTGATTATACCACAGTTTTAATTGAAGGCTCTGTTGGTATTTATAAAAATGAAGCCGAATTTAATATAAACAATTCTACATTATTAGAACCGGGGTATAGAGCGCGTTGGAATAAAAATAGTGAAGAAATAACTTTAGATAAAGTGAACACTGACATTTATACGGGATGGCTTTATGGAAAGCTTATTTTTAAAAATGCACCTTTTAAGAACATTAGAAAAAAATTAGAACGACACTATAATGTGACCATTATAAATAACAATAAAGTGTTAGATGAAAAAACATATAATGCAACTTTTGATATTGAAAGTATTGAAGAAGTATTGGAGATTTTAAATAAAAACTATGCCATAGAGTATAGTATTAAAAACAACCAAATTATTATTAATTAACTTAAAAAACATTAATAAAACTATAAGTATGAAATGACAGAATAACTCAACTCAAAGTCACTTTAAAAAAAAACCGGAAAATGGTTGCAACATTTCCCGATTATATAAAGTGATTTAAATTAAAATTTAAACCATTAAACTAATTAACAAAGATATGAAAAACCTTTCTATTATGGATGCTTATTCTTCCGCATCTCAATATTTTACTCATAATTTTTAATAGAACAACAATACCTTCAAAATAAAGGTATTGGAGTATTTGTAAATAATTGATAATCTAGTTTAATACGATTTTTGAGTCTTAACAAAGAGACAAGAATTATTGCTAAAAGAATTAATTATTAACCATAAACAACTATTAAAATATGATAAAATGACTACTCTTTAATTATTATTAAAACTCTAGGAATCAATCTGATAATCCTAGAAAGTGTAAAATAATTCATGATGCTATCATGATGTGCTTCTTAATTGAAGGCACATGATTTTTTAACAAATAATTAGACAAACTTTAATTAACCAAACAAAACTTAAGAAATGAAAAAAAATCAATTTTTTAGGAGGTTTAAATCTCAACTAAAGCAAATAACTCTCATGGTTTTTGCTGTTTTTACTTTCGCATCTTGCGATAAAGATGACTCCGTTGGTCCAACAGGACCAGATACTAGACTAGAAGGAAGGGATAAAGTGATTATATTACATGATAATCCAAACACAAAAGCACCATATACTGTAGATGAACTAGCAGCTTTAGGATATGATCCTGCTGTTCAAGATTCTTTCCCTTCTTCTTATAAGGCAGAGATTTTTATCTGGGCTCAACAAAAACCTTTAAGGATAGAAATTACTAAAGATGGCGTGGATGAAACACCTATGTTAATAGCATCTTTTACGAGAGATGATCGTCCAGATTTATCAGATTATAAAGAAGGCTATGGTTATTCGGCTAAATGGAAATTCAAAACAGGAGAAACAGATATTCCTCTTGGAGGCTCTCAAGTTTATAATATAAAAGTGGTTTATCATGATCAAGGTATCGATGGTTTTACCACAAACTCTGTAAGAGAGACAAAATTCACGGTATTTCATATAGAGGACAAAACAGTAGGAACGCTAGCCGATTTTCTCGTAGGATATTGGAGGTTTGATGATCCTTCAAATTTATTAAAAGCTACAGTAGGAAATGATCTAGTGCTTAACGGTGCTGCTTCTCATTCTGCGATTGGTGGTATTGCTGCTGGAGATGGCGCTGCACATGTGGATGTTGGTACTTGGTATGATGTTTTAGATCATGGAATATCCGATTCTTTTACGATGGTATGGGATGTTATGGTAGCTTCAGCAGATTTAGGTAAATACATTTGTTTGTTTCAAAATTTAGCAGCAAATGATTCTGATGGATCTTTATATATTCACCCAGATGCAGGATTTTGGTTGAATGGTGGTGGTACACCCGGAGAGAATATTATTCAAGCAGATACATGGCATAGAATATCTGCCTCTTATGATAGTGGAGACGTACTTGTGTACGTAGATGGTGTTGAAGTAATTGCAACTACAGTAAATTGGCCTATTGACCCAGCAAAGTTTATCATATTAGGAGAAAATAGTAGCAACAATGGGAATGGTGAAGATAATCCAATCTCAATTTCAGAGTTTATGGTATTTAGTACAGCTTTTTCGGCTGAAGAACTTACTACATTACCAGCACTTGGTACACCAGCAGTAGAAACTATAGCAAGTGCTTTAAAAGGAAGATGGAAATTTGATGATTCAGGAAACTTACTAAAAGCCGAATGTGGTAATAGTTTAGTTCTTGGTGGAGCTGCTTCTCATTCTGCTACAGCTGGTAATCCTGCTATTACTGGAGATGGCGCTGCACATTTAGATGTTGGTACTTGGTACGATGTTGTAAATCATGGTGTTGGAGCTGGAGAATTCTCAATGATATGGGATGTTAAAGTTAATGACGGAGATTTAGGAACATACATTTGCTTGCTACAAGAAAATCCTGCCAACGACTCTGATGGGTCTATATACATTCATCCAGATGCAGGATTTTGGTTGAAAGGTTCGGGAACACCAGGTGATGGCATTTTTATAGCAGATCAATGGCATAGAGTTGTAGTATCTTTTAATGCAGCTGGAGACTCATTCGTTTATGTAGATGGTCAAGAAATATGGGTAGGTGCAACAACGGTTTGGGCCTTAGACCCAGCTAAATTTATCATTTTAGGTGAAAATAGTAGTAATGCAGGTAATGGTGAAGATAACCCTATAACTATATCTGATTTCATGGTATTTGATAAAGCATTCACAGCAGATCAAATTGAAGCTATACCCTTAATAGATAAACCAGCCTTATAAAAATTAATTAACCAACAAAATAATACTTAAAAGTATATGAAAAATTATATAAAATTAAGATATTTTAGATTTGGTAGCTTGAAACAAGCTTCAGTGATAAAAATGGCAATATTGCTATTAGTAGCTAGCTTGTTTCAAGTACAAGCTTACGCTAGTAATCTAAATAATTCTTTAAATTCAGAAATAGAAGTAATAATACCACAACAAACAATTTCGGGTGTTGTGACAGATGAAAACGGAGCACCATTACCAGGTGTTAACGTTTTAGTAGAAGGCACTATTAATGGTGTTAGTACAGGATTTGATGGGGAATATAGTATTAAGGCTCCTAAAGGGGCGGTATTAATATTTTCTTATCTGGGTATGATAACTCAAAAAGCAACTATAGGAGATAATGCTACAATAAATATTGTGCTTAAAGAAGATGCGGCACAACTTGATGAAGTAGTAGTCGTTGGTTATGGTACTAAAAAGAAAATTAACTTATCTGGAGCTGTATCGGTTGTTGGAGAAGATTTGTTTGAAAGCAGACCAGTAACCAATACAGGGCAAGCATTACAAGGAGCAGTGGCAAATTTAAATATAAGCATGACTGCGAGCCCTAATGCGGTGCCAGACTTTAATATTAGAGGTATTACTTCAATTGAAGCAGATGGTGATATTATTGCGGCTTCACCTTTATTTATTATTGATGGTATTTCTGCAACTGCAGAAGACTTTGGTAGAATGAATGCTAATGATGTAGAATCGATATCTGTGTTAAAAGATGCAGCGGCAGCTTCTATATATGGATCTAGAGCATCATTTGGAGTTGTTTTAGTAACTACAAAGAGGGGGAAATCGGATGTCATGAGTGTAAGTGTTGGAGTAAATACAAGAATCCAAACCCTAGGTAGAACTCCAGAGTTTGAATTAGATCCATATATATCTCTTTCATTCCAGAATGAAATGGCAAAACCTTGGTATAATTTATTTAATCCAGAGCAATTAGAATATGCAAGGCAAGTAAGTTTGGGTAATGCAGCACCAACTAGAATTAGTCCTACAAATCCTAATAGTTACGAGTATTATCATTCAACAGATTGGAGAAAAGAGATATTAAACTCAGCTAGTTTCTCTACGTCTTCTAATGTAAGCATTTCTCAAAGGCTAGATAAAGGGAGTTATTATTTTTCTGTTGAGGCTCAAAAAAATAGTGGGATTTATAAGTATAATAACGATGTGCAAGAGCGTTATAATATTAGATTAAAGTCTGATTATGACATTACAGATTGGTTAAACATTAAGAATAGTACATGGGTTTACAATAATGAATATGATGAATCTAATGCCACAGGATCTAGCTTTATGCGTAATGTAATATCAACATGGACAGCAAGACCTATTTACAATCCTGATGGATCGTACACTTCAGATGGTGCAGATTTAGTTGGAGAGCTCTTAGGAAGTAATTATACAACGAACTCTTTAAATGCACAAACATCATTTGCGTTAACTGCAAAATTCTTTGATGATAAACTAACAGTTGTTGGTGATGCCACCTATAAAAAGCTATTTACAGATAGAGATGCATATGCTACACCGGTTCCTTATTCTAATGGACCAGGGCATAAAGCTTTTCAAGGACCCTCACAGGCTTGGGCTTATTTTAGAAATTGGAAAGAAGAATGGAATACGTATAATTTTTATGCAACATTTAATGAGACTTTCAAAGAAAAACATAATCTAACCGTTTTGGCTGGATACAATCAGGAAGAGTATTTTTATAAACATACTCGAGGTGATCGATCAGCATTAATATCACCAAGTTTACCATCAGTAAGTTTAGCTACTGGTGATCAAACAGTTGAAAATCAAAATGAATCTTGGGCAACTCAAGGTTTGTTTGGCAGAATAAATTATATTTTTGATGATAAATATATTTTAGAACTTAACGGGCGTTATGATGGTAGTTCAAGATATTATAAAGATGATCGATGGGCATTCAATCCGTCAGGATCATTAGCTTGGGTAGTTTCTAAAGAAAACTTTTTAAAGGATAGTTTTGTAGATTTATTTAAGTTAAGGGCATCTTATGGATCTTTAGGAAATCAAAACGCTGGTGCTTATGCAACATACCCGTTTTTAGTATCTAAAGATGATGATAGAAATGCCGATGCATTAATTGGAGGAGCAAATATTGTACAACTACAATCTCCAAATTTAATTGCGCCTTCGTTTACATGGGAAACGATTCAAACTAAAAATGCTGGTATAGATTTGGCTTTTTTAAACAATAGGTTAAGTACTAGTTTTGATTATTATCATAGATTGACGTTAGGGATGTTTGCACCAGGATTAGAATTGCCAAGTGTTTTAGGGACTGATGAACCAGAAGAAAATGCTACAGATATGATTACTAAAGGTTGGGAGTTTAATTTAAGATGGAAAGATCAATTAAAAGTAGGAGGAAAACCATTTAATTATGCTGTATCTTTTAATTTAGGTGATAGTAGATCTTTTGTTACTAAATTCCCTAATCCAACAGGAAGTTTAGGACAGTTTTATAAAGATAAAGAAATAGGAGAAATTTGGGGATTTGAAACAGATGGTTATTTCCAAACTCAAGAAGAAATTGATTTTGGACCAGATCAAACAGATGTATCTTCATATCCAAGTACAAGACCGGTAGAACCAGGTGATGTTAAGTTTAAAGATTTAAATGGAGACGGAAAGATTGGGTTTGGTAATAATACCTTAGACGATCCAGGTGATAGAAAGCGAATAGGTAATTCTTTACCTCGTTATAATTTTGGTTTAAACTTAAGTGCCGATTGGAATGGGTTTGATTTTAGAGCCTTTATACAAGGTGTAGGGAAAAGAGATTACTACCCTAATTCAAATAATGCTAGATATTATTTCTGGTCAGCATTTTCATTCCCTTGGTCTGCAGTTACCAAAGAGAATATAAACAACCATTGGACACCAACTAATAGAGATGCTTTTTATCCAAGAGCCAAAGCCTATGTTGCAGAAAATGCTGGAAGACCTGGTGGAGGTAGAGCAGAAGTGTCTTTAACACAAACTCGTTGGTTACAAGATGCGTCTTATGCTAGATTAAAAAACGTTACTTTAGGCTATACTATACCAAGTGATGTGACAGAAAAAATAGGTATTAATAAACTACGCTTATATGTAAGTGGAGAAAATTTATTTGAAATTACTAATTTATTTAAATATTTAGATCCAGAAAATTTACAAGGAGATGGTTATCCATTCAGAAGAACATTTTCTTTAGGTGCAACATTAAATTTTTAAAAAAAATGAAGATGAAAAAATATATTTTTATAACAATTGTAGCAGCTTTACTTTTTAGCTGCGAAAAAGACTTTTTGGATAGGGTTCCGGAAACAGATATTACAGCTGCAGGATTTTTTAATTCAACATCAGATTTAGAGATTTATACCAATACTTTTTATGATTATTTTGGAGCTAGTACCAGAGATTTATCAACAGATGATCAAACACGTCATTCTGAGGGTGATGGCTTAAATAGTTTGCTTAAAGGAAACTTAACACTTTCTAATGCTGATAATTGGGACGGTTGGGATGTTTTAAGAGATATAAACTATTTCTTAGCTAATTATAATAACAATAATATTTCCGAAAATGGGAACATGACCGAGATAAACCATTATATTGCTTTTGCACGTTTTTCTAGAGCACGGTGGTATATCAGTAAAATTAAAGATTATGGTATGGTACCATGGATTGATAAACCATTGAATGTAGATTCTGAAGAACTTTTTAAAACACAAGACTCTAGAGATTTTGTGGTTGAAAAAATCATGGAAGATTTAGAGTTTGCTGTTGCTAATTTAAAAGAGTCAACTAATTTTAAATCACAAATATCAAAATGGTCTGCACTAGCTGAAATGTCCAGATTTTGTTTATACGAAGGGACATTTAGAAAGTATCATGACTATACAGGATTGTCTAATGCTAATACGTATTTAACAAAATCTGCCGAAGCAAGCCAGCAAATTATTGATAGTGGTAATTATTCCATTTGGACTAATGGAAACCCTAATACGGCTTACAATGAATTTTTTATTCAAGAAAGTTACAATGGCAATAGCGAGGTTATCCAATCCATAGAATACAGTTATGATGAACCAAGACGTACATATGGTGTCGTAGTGTATTTTTATTGGGGATTAAGCAAAAACTTAGTCGATAGTTATTTAATGACGGACGGCACACGTTTTACTGATGTGTCAGGATTTGATGAAAAAGGGTTTGTTGAAGTTTTCGAAAATAGAGACCCGCGTATGGCACAAACTATAGCTTATCCAGGCTATAAGTTCCCTAATACTGAGAATGACTACTTAATTGTAGCTACCTACGGAGGTTACACGCAGCAAAAGTTTTTACATAATGATGAAAACGAAAGCCTATGGAATTCACAAAACGATTTAGCTGCATATCGCTATGCGGAGGTTTTGTTAAACCATGCAGAAGCTAAAGCAGAATTAGGAACACTTTCTCAAGGAGATATAGATGCCACAATTAATGCCATTAGAGCTAGAGTAGGTATGCCAGGTTTAAATATGGCAGCGGCAAACGCAAACCCTGACCCAGTGCAAACGGTTCAATACCCTAATGTATCTGGAGCAAATGTTGGTGTTATTATGGAAATTAGAAGAGAACGTCGTATAGAATTAGCTTGTGAAGGGTTTAGAAGAGGGGATATGGTCCGTTGGAAAAATGGCATAACTTTAGCACAACCGCAAGTTGGGATGTATGTACCAGCTTTTGGAGGTATAGATGTAACAGGAGATGGGACTCCAGATATTGCGATTTTAAATTCACCATCAGAAACTGGACCAATTGATGCATTGCCTAATGCGGCTGAATTAGTTAAATATTATGTAAGCGATGGTAGTTTCTATTTAACCGATGGTGATAGTGGTTATATAGCTATGACAGGTGATGTAGCTCAGCCTAAATCATTTGTAGAACCTAAATACTATTATTACCCTATGGGAATTAACGATTTACTTGTTAACCCAAATCTGGTGCAGGTGCCATATTGGGAATAAATAAAAGAGACTAATTAGTTTTTAAGTTAGTAATTAGTTTTTTAGACACCTGTCTTTCATGGTTGATTAGGCAGGTGTTTTTTTAAACTAGGTTAATTTCTTTTACCCATATAGTTAGCCTAAAAACGAACATGTTTATCAAACACCATATGAGATTATTCTCGGATTATTAATTCACGGCTATTATTTGTTATGCAATTCAAACCGATTGTATTTATACCATTTCTCATTTGAAATGACCGTAATAAAACACCCCTTTTTACTTTATACTTCAATAAAAAAAGAAACCGTAACTAGGCTATGCTTTATTTTTCAATTTTGTATAAAGCAAAAAACCATCATTTTCTTTTACAGTAATTTCAAATGAGAAATGGTATTATAAATAAAAGCTTAGAAGATTAATATTAAGTATAGGAACCAAGTACCTCGCCATGAAACTCATCTTTAGTAAGTTAATTTTATTAGTAATATTCCAGTCTTATTCACAAACTATCGATAATCATTTTTTCTTTTTAAATAATTCATTGATGGAATCTGATCCTGTAACTTATGCACCCGGAAGCAAACTTCTATATAGTGTCGATTACAACGAAGGGGCAAATTCGGGATATCCTAATGCTTCGGGAAATTACTATTCATCAAATATTTCAATGAACCCATTTTGCTCTTCTGCAAGAAAAACAGTTTATAATTTTCGTCAAAAAACAGGATTAAAATATTTTGGAAGTGCAAGTAATTTTGATAGTTATACCATTACTATAATTATAAAATTCAATAATGTAATACCAAATACATATTATAGAGTGATTGATTTTTCTAGTGGTGGTTCTGATAATGGTATTTATGCTTATGGAAATAATTTAAATTTTTACCCTACAGGCAATGTGGCCACTAATGTATTTAGCGGAGGAAATTTTACATTTTTAACACTAACTAGAGATGCGACCACTAATGTTATAGAGGTTTATGTTAATGATAATTTAGTAACCTCTTATACTGATACTAATAATTATTATACTTTTTCCAATGGGAATGTGGTCTTTGCAAGGGATAATATTCCGCCTTCTCCTGCTCCAAATGAAGATACCAATGGACAAATAGCATATATACATGTTACCAACACAAAATCATCTGCTGCAGAAGTAAAAGATGTTTATGATAATATTTGTAGTTTGATTCCGCCTAATATTGATGCGGTAAATGATACAGAACCAGATGCTAATTGGAAAGTAGGAGGGACTGTTTTAAACATTTTTGATAATGATGAACGAGAAAATGCAACATTAAATCCAAGTGACATTACTATGTCAGTTGTCTCTCCAGATCCAACAGGTAACATAACTCTAAATCCAGATGGTAGTGTAGACTTAACACCTAATGCACTAACAGGAACATATACATTATCATATAGAATTTGTGATAACGCGTATCCTTCAATTTGTGATACCGCTACAGTAACAGTTACTTTGCTACCTATACCACAGATTGTAAATACTACAGGCACATTAATTTGTGACAGTGGGACAGCAACTTTAAATGCAACAGCTTCGGCTGGAACTATAAATTGGTATAGTACTACAACAGGAGGATTCTCATTAGGCACAGGAACCTCATTGACCTCTCCTCTATTAACAAATACAACAACGTATTATGTTGATGCCACAGATAATTGGCGGGTTACAGAAACTAGAACTCCAATTACAGTAACCGTCCAGAAAACACCTTTACCAATAGCAATAACGCCTCAAACATTTTGCGATATAGATAATGCTACTATTTCAAATCTAACAATTTCTGGTACTGATATACAATGGTATGCTGCAGCAACAGGTGGTACACCTATAGCTACTACAGATATTTTAGCAACAACGACTTACTATGCTACACAAACTTTAAATACTTGTGAATCTTCTAGTAGGTTACCTGTCGATGTTATTGTTTATGAATCTGTTGTATTACCAACAATAATACCCGATTTATTTGAATGCGATACAAATGTAAGCGGAAGTGATACAGATGGTTTGTCAACATTTGATTTAACATCAAATGAAACTATTTTACTAAATGGAAAAACATCTGCAAATTTTGTATTTTCATATTTTGAAGATGCCGCACATACTATTTCAATTGCTACTCCAAATGCATTTGTAAATAATATAACAAATGGTCAACCTATTTTTGTACGTATTGAGAATATAACTGACAATTCATGTTATACTGATGCGTTGTTTAACCTAATAGTGCATCCCAAACCAATCATAACCTCTATAGTAGATTTAAGACAATGTGATGATGATGCCAATGGGTTCGCGCCATTTAATTTAACCGAAGCTAATGTGTTAATATCAACAAATCATTTAAATGAAGTTTTTACGTATTATAATACTCTATCAGAAGCAAACAGCGGGTTAGTGGCAAATCAAATCACCAATTTCACAGCTTATACCAATATTATTCCTTTAAGCGATGTGGTTTATGCTAGAGTAGAAACTGTAAATGATTGTTATAGAGTAGCACAAATAAATATAACCGTTGGTGTGTCGCAAATACCAATATCTTTTACCACTTTACAATATTATGAATGTGATAACAAAATAACAGACAACGATAACACAAACGGAATAGCTACTTTTGATTTTAGTGATGCAAAATCCCAAATAGAAGCTTTATTCCCAGGAGGAGTAACCGTTACTTTTTATAATAATGAAGCTGATGCGTTAGCAGAGTTGAATGCTATACCAGATTTGACTAACCATAGAAATGAAGGCTACCCTAACACTCAAAACATATATGTAAGAGTAGATAGCGATGCTGTTAATGCTTGTTTAGGGTTGGGACATCATGTAACACTTCATGTAGATCCGTTGCCAATAAAACAAACGATTACTTCATATATACTTTGTAGTGATACGAACGAAGCAACCTTCGATTTGTCAATAAAAGCATCAGAAGTTATAGGGGCTCAAATAAGATCCATATTGGTAACTTATCATGAAAGTGAACAAGATGCTATCAATAATATCTCTATTGTTAATCCAACAAGCTATACATCAACGTCTAAAACTATTTATGTGAGAGCCCAGTTTGATGATAATGCTAACGGTATGTTAGACATCAGAGAATGTGTTAATACCGATATGACATTCGAACTTAAGGTTAATTCTAATCCAGTATTAGTAGTTCCAGACCCTATTCGCATTTGTAGCGAACAAGTTAGTATCGTTTACGATTTAACTATAAGGGCTAATCAAATAATAAATAATGATTCTAGTATAACCTTAGAATATTTTGAATCAGTAGCAGATATAACCAATAATATACCAATAGTAACGCCAGATAGCTATCTAAATACTCAATTAGATAGAGATATAATAGTAGTAGCCACAGGGACTAATGGATGTACAAGCAGAACAACGTTATCTTTAAAAACCATATTGTACACCAATTTAAATCAAAATCCATTACCTATTGAAGAATGTGAAATTGATAACAATGGCTTTGATAATTTTGATACCCGAAGAAGAGAGGTAGATATTTTAAATGGCCTAAATACAGCAGATTTTACATTTACCTATTACGAGCAAGAAGCTGATGCTATAGCAGGAAATAATAATGCCATACAGAGTCCAGGAAACTTTTTAAACACTGTTATAAATACTCAGACTATTTATGCAAGAGTATTGCCGATAACTAATGAATGTTTTATAGTAGTTCCTATAGCTTTAATTGTAAATCCTGTTCCGGAGATAGCTATTGAGGAAGAATATGTTATTTGTTTAAATGCTGCAAGTCAATCTATACAGCCTGAATTGAGCACATTTTTACCAAACCCACCTATAGACACTCTATTAAATATAACAGAATATAGTTTTCAATGGTATAATGGTTCAGAAGCAGAAGTTACAGCTGATCCATCAAGCGTTATTATAACAGGTGCTATAGATGCAATATATACACCGCAAGTCGCAGGAGATTATACGGTAATAGCGACTAATAGAACAACAGGTTGTACTATCCCAGCATCAACAAAAGTAGTAGGCTCATATCCACCAGAAAGCATCACCGTAGAATTAGGTTCAGATGCGTTTTCGAGGAACAATATTTTAGATATTACAGTAGTAGGAAATGGAGAATATGAATACAAATTAGATACTACCGATTGGCAACGCGAACCACGATTTGAAATGGTAAGAGGTGGTGAACGCATTATTTATGTAAGAGATATTTATAATTGCAACGAAATAATAACCATGCAAATTATAATAGATTATCCAAAATATTTCACTCCAAATGGAGATGGAACTAACGATACATGGAATATTAGAGGTATTGCGAACCAACCCAATGCAAAGATTTATATTTATGATAGGTATGGAAAACTATTAAAACAATTAAGACCAACAAGTCCTGGGTGGGATGGGACTTTTAATGGCACATTAATGCCAACAAATGGCTACTGGTTTACAGTAGAATATACTGAACCAAGAGGCAATACCATTAAAATATTTAAAGCGCATTTTACTTTAAAAAGGCGATAGGGGGATAATGGTAATTACAAAATTATCTCGATAGCTATCGGGACAGAATTTCACTAGAAGAGACATTTTAACTCTTAAACTCTATTTGCGTTAGTTAGGTATTTATACCAAATTAACCATAAAAAGACGCATTATAACTTGTTCATTTTTCGTTTAAATTCCTTAATCACTATTTCTATAGAAGGCTATACAAATCATTTATGATGTTTTTAAACGAAAAAGCAACGTCGTTATCTATACGACATTTCATAATTAAATTGGTATTATATCAATTAAAAAACCTCTCATTAAATTTTAATCAAATACATTTTAAGTAAGGTGGCATTGGTATCATATTTCGTATTCCAACCTAATGGTAATAAACCATCATAAAATATAGTATCACCTTCATTTAAGGTAATTATTTCCCCATCAAGAATATAATCTAATTTGCCTTGGAGAACATATGCCATTTCATATGTGTCTCCAGAAACAGGTTTTCTATAAATGTTATCTTCTATTGTAATAAGATAAGTTCTTAAATTGCTTTCAGGAACATGATTTGAGAAAAGAAGTTTGTATTTTAGACCTTCAGAATCTTCTCGATCTTCAGTTTTACCTTTACCTTTTTTGACTAGGATGTATTTTTTTTTCTTCTTTGATTTAGATAAATTTAACTCTAATAAGTTTATTTCTAAAGAGCTCATTATTTTTAAAAGAACAGTTAAAGAAGGAGTCGTTCTGTAATTTTCAATTTTTGAAATTAACCCTATACTAACACCAGACAATTTTGCAACTTCTCTTAAGCTTAATTTTCTTTTTTTTCTAACTGTTTTAATTTGTTTGCCAAGATTTATTAGTATATCGTCCATTGTATTTTTATGGTTTGAAATTTAGATTTACAAGATACAATTTTTAAATATTCAATAAAAACTAGTGTTTCATATATGTAAAAAAATTTCATATAAGTACAATTTTTTAAGTTTTTTTTATATTTTTACAAAGTTTTACGTATATGAAATTTTTTTACATATATGAAACTAATCAATTATCAGAGATTTAATTAAAAACCTTAAAATACAATAATATTTAAATGAGCACAGAAGCAGCATCCAAAACATCATTACCAACCAAAGCTCCAGTAGTCATTGTTGGTGGAGGGGTTGTAGGAACTAGTGTTCTTTATCACCTTGCAGAAAGAGGTGTTAAAGCAATTCTTATTGAAAAAAACGATTTAACAAATGGTGCAACATGGCACGCAGCAGGTCTTGTAGGTCAGCTGCGTTCATCACGTAATGTTACCAGACTTGTTCAATATTCAGCAGAGCTTTATCGCCAGTTAGAAGAAATCACTGGGCAGCCAGCAGGTTGGAACGAAGTAGGCTCGCTACGTTTGGCATCTTCAGAAGAACGCATGATGGAACTTCGTAAAATTGCCACTCAAGGAAAGTCATACGGTTTAGAAGTAGAGATTTTAACTCCTGAACAATGTCAAGAGAAATTTCCAATTATGGAACTTGACGGTTGTGTTGGTGGTGTTTATTGTGCAACAGACGGTTATGCCGATCCATCCATGCTTACCCAAGCGCTTGCTCGTGGAGCTCGTGCAAATGGAGGGCAAATCTTCACTGACACAATGGTTGAAGGATTCGAAAAGAAAAACGGCAAAGTAACTGCTGTTATAACAAATAAAGGTACGGTAGAATGTGATACCGTTGTAAACTGTGCAGGAATGTGGGCACGTCGTGTTGGTAAAATGGCTGGCGTAAACGTACCTATTGCAATTATGGAGCATCAGTATATGGTGACTAAAGAAATGGAAGGGGTTCCTAGAAACCTTCCTGTAACACGTGACCCAGATAAGGCTGTGTATTACCGTTCAGAGGTAGGAGGACTTATTTTTGGTGGTTTCGAACTTTCACCAATTTTATATAACCATGGAGACATGCCATGGGATTTCGTATCACAACTTTTTGAGCCAAATTATGATCAATTTGAGCAACTTTTCATTCCAGGATTAGAGCGTACGCCTATTCTTGAAAAAGCAGAAGTTCGTCAAATGATTAATGGACCAGATGGATATACACCAGATTCTCACTATTTACTGGGACCAACACCAGAAGTTTCTAACTTCTTCTTGGCTACAGGTATGAACTGTTTCGGTATCGCTGGTGCAGGTGGGGTTGGAAAAGCAGTTTCAGAATGGATACTTGATGGTCGTCCAAAACTGTATATCTATTCAGAAGATATTCGTCGGTTTGGTGCACCCCACTATGCAGCAGATAAATATGTTGGTGCTCGTACAAACGAACACTATCCAAAACACTATACTTTAGCATGGCCGCACGAACAAGACAAAGCGGAACGTAGCCTGCGTCGTAGCCCGCTTTATGACAAATTAAAAGAACAAGGTGCTTGTTTTGGTGAAAAGTCAGGTTGGGAACGTGCTCTTTGGTTTGCGCCAGAAGGTGTAGAAGCAAAAGAAGACATGGCATGGGGACGTCCTCATTGGCATGAGCATGTAGGCCGTGAAGTAAAAGCTATTCGTGAAAACGTAGCTATTTTAGACCAATCCTCATTTGGTAAGATTGAAATAAGAGGTAAAGATTCATTACAAGTACTTCAACGTTTATGTACACGTAATATGGATAAGCCGGTAGGCACGCTTTCTTATACACAAATGTGTAATAAAGATGGTGGTATAGAGTGTGATGTAACTATTGCACGTCTTGGAGAAAACCATTTTTATATGATTACAGGAACATCTTTTACTACTCACGATTTAGACTGGGTAAACACAAACATTAAAGGTGATGAAGCATGTGTAGCATTCGATTGTACATCTTCAAGAGGTGTTCTAAACCTTTGTGGACCAAATGCTCGTAAAGTTCTTGAGAAAACATTAATTACAAAATTCGATGATGTTTCAAATGAAGGATTTAAATTCGGAACTTGTAAACAAATCCATATTGGTGCAGCGCCAGTTCAAGCATTACGTGTAAGTTATCAT
This sequence comes from Flavivirga spongiicola, assembly GCF_030540825.1. Classification (NCBI taxonomy): domain Bacteria; kingdom Pseudomonadati; phylum Bacteroidota; class Flavobacteriia; order Flavobacteriales; family Flavobacteriaceae; genus Flavivirga; species Flavivirga spongiicola. The sequence continues at coordinate 247,559 of NZ_JAUOEO010000001.1, read as the reverse complement.
GGAGAGCTTGGTTGGGAGCTTCACATACCAGTAGAATATGCGGCATATGTTTATGAAAAACTAATGGAAGCTGGTCAAGAATATGACATTTCTAATGTTGGTTACCGTGCTCTAGAGTGTTGTCGCATTGAAAAAGGATACTTCTACTGGAGTGGTGATCTTACAGCAGATTACGATCCTTACTGTGTGGGCCTTGGCTTTAACGTACACCTTAAGAAAAAGGTTGATTTTATAGGCAAAGATGCACTTACTAAAATTAAGGCTGAGGGACCACGTTTCAAAATGTGTTTCTTCGAGCTTGAAGAAGAGACAGAACTTTACGGTTCTGAGCCACTTTACTGTGATGGTGAAGTTGTAGAGATTGTTACTTCTGGTGCTTTTTCTCATACGATTGGAAAAACAATAGCCTTTGCCTATGTGCCAACAGCAAACTTAGGAGCAAAGACATACGAAATCGAATCATTCGGTAAACGCATCAAAGCGAAGCGTCACGACAGGTGTCTATATGACTTCGAAAGAGCTCGTGTACTAAGTTAAAAATATTTTAGATTCAAAGCCCTCACAAATTGTGAAGACTTTGAATCTAGCTTTTTAAAATAAATTTTAAATTAATATTACATTCATAAAATGAAAATTTTAGTTCCAACTAAGCGAGTTCCAGATCCGGATCAACCAATCCACTTGAACGCAGATAAAACAGCTGCAGATCTTACAGGTATCCCTTGTGTTATAAACCCATTTGATGCCATTGCTTTGGAAGAAGCACTTCGTATTCGTGAGGAAGAACGTAGTTCAGCAGGTAGTGACATTGAAATAGTTGCTGTTGGTATTGGACCACAGGCATGTGAAAAAGAAATCCGAATTGCACTCGCTATGGGAGCAGATCGTGCTGTACATGTTGTTTCAGACGAATATATCGATTCTTGGATAGCTTCAAACCTTCTTAAAGCAGTTGTTGATAAAGAGCAACCAGACCTTATTATTATGGGTAAGCAAGCGATTGATGCTGATAATAATCAAGCAGGACAATTTCTTGCACATCACTTAAACTGGCCACAAGCAACATTTGCTTCTGAAATTAGTTTTGAAGGAGATCGTGTAAAAGTAGCACGTGAAACAGATACAGGTATTGAGAATGTTTCTATGGAACTTCCGGCAGTTATTACTACAGACCTTCGTTTAAACGAACCTCGCTACGCCTCATTGCCAGCAATGATGAAGGCTAAGCGTAAACAGGTTGATGCTTACACTCCAGCGGACCTTAGTGTTGCTGTAGATCCTAAAGTAGAAATTATTTCTATGGAGACACTTAGTGCTAAACGTAATTGCGTTCGCGTAAACAACGTTGATGAACTTATTGTTAAACTTAAAGAGGCAAGTGTGCTCTAATCTTAAATTTATATCAAAATGAAAATTCTAATTATAGCAGAGGCACAGGGGGCAGAAGTTCGTCACGCAAGTCGTAGCGCAATCACCCTTGCTAAAAATGCAGCTGCTGCTGCAAACGGAGACATAGAAATTGCCATGATTGGTGATGACATTGCAGCCGCAGCAACAGCAGCATCAGCATACGCACCAACATTTACACTTAGTGATGCATCATTAGCTCATCCAACAGCAGACCGTTATGGTGCTGCTATTGCACAAATAGTGAAACAACGTGGTGCAGGTTTAGTAATTGCAGCGTCTACCTCACAAGGTAAAGATTGTGTTGCTCGTGCTGCCGCTCAACTTGGAGGGACGATGGTGACAGATGCAACAGCTTGTGAAAACCGTGATGGTAAATTAGTATGGCAACGTACTATGCACGCAGGTGGTGTTGCCGCTTGGGTGGCTGCACATGGAGATACAGTAGTCGTTACTGCACTTCAATCAGCTTGCGAGCCAGCTGAACCAACAGAAAAAACAAGTGTAACTGCACTAGATATAGATGTGGCATCACTTCCTTCGGCAATTCAATTTGAATCGGTTTCTACTAAGCAAAGCAATCGTCCAGATGTAACAGAAGCAGCAGTAGTAATTTCTGGTGGTCGTGCATTTAAAACAGCAGACGATTATGAACGCCTTATAGGCGGTTTAGCAGATAAAGTAGGTGGAGGCACTGGTAGTTCTCGAGCTGCGGTAGATGCAGGTATTGCACCAAATGAAAATCAAGTTGGGCAAACAGGCAAGATTATTGCTCCAGACCTTTATTTAGGTATCGGTATCTCAGGAGCTGTACAGCACCTAGCTGGTATGAAGAACTCAAAAATTATTGCAGCGATAAATACTGACGATGAAGCACCACTTCTCGATTATGCAGATTTTGCGCTTATTGCAGATGCTTATGAAGCCATTCCTGAACTGATAGCAAAACTCTAATAAAAAAAAATGAACTTATTAAGCCCAAAGTTAATTCCAAAAACGGATTTTACTTCGGGCTTTTATTATACTAAATAACTAACTAACACCCACTGTATGGAGGACTTATCAAGAGAACTATATGGCAATATTGGAGTTATTTCCAAAATCTTATTTTATATATGTGCCTTTACTTCAATGGGCATTTTCGCCTACGGAATATATAAACGTCGTCAGTTATGGAAATTAGGAAAAGACACAGGCGAAAAAATCGATTTTAAAGCATCATTTAAAGCGTTAATTTCTAGAGTGCTTTCCCAAAAGACCGTTCGTAGTGGTGTTCGTAAGAAGAAAGCAGGACGTTTTCATACCTTGATGTTTTTCGGATTTATCATCCTTTTTATAGGAACATGTTTAGTAGCGGTTGAAGAATACGGTCACATTCTATTTGGGGTAGAAGGCGAAAATCTTTTCCATAAAGGAATTTATTTCGCTGTTTATGAGGTCTTTCTTGATTCTTTTGGGCTTCTTTATACCCTAGGAGCTGCTTGGTTTTTGGCTCGAATGATTCAAAAAGGAAGAGGAGGTAGCGTTCGTTATCGAAAGTCGGATTACTTTCTTGTTAGCGCACTTTTTGTTATTGGTTGGTCAGGTTACTGGCTTGAAGGCCTTCGTATTATTCGAGAAAATACAGCATATCCATGGCTCTCTTATGTTGGTAATAGTCATGCACATCTTTTTCGTTTTCTTGGAGTAAATGAAGGAAATGTGGATGCGGTTCATCTTACAGTTTGGTGGGGACATGGACTCCTTGTTTTCGCATTCATCGCTTCATTTCCATTTACTCGACTGCTTCATGTTATTGCAGGCTCATTCAATCTTATCCTTGTTCGTAGAAAACCAGGATATATGATCCCTGTTACGGTTGAAGAACTTGAAGAGACAGGAAAAGTTGGAGTAGAAAACGTACAGGATTTCTCGTACAGACAATTACTTTCACTTGACGCATGTGTGGCTTGTGGCAGGTGTACTGATGCTTGTCCAGCGACTGAAGCTGGTAAACCTCTATCTCCACGGGATGTGGTTCAAGATATTCGTAGTCATTTTAATGAAGTTGGCCCACTAATTCAAGATGCTCGAAAGAACGGTCGTGACGAACTTGAAGATAAAGCTTTAGCTGCCGCACCAAAACTACACGGTGATATTATTTCTGCAGAAACGCTCTGGTCATGTACTACATGTAATGCTTGTCATGAGGTTTGTCCGTTGGATGTTTCTCCAGTTAGCATTATTACCGATATGCGCCGTTTTCTTATTGGAGAAGGAGCACTTAGTGGTCCACCTGCTGCCTCACTTCAAAAAGTACAGCGTTCAGGGAATCCATGGGGCTTACCAGCACGAGACCGTTTTAATTGGTCTGAAGGATTAGATGTTCCAACGGTACAATCTAATCCAGGTTTTGAAGTATTGTATTGGATTGGTTGTTCAGCAACTTACGATCGTCGTATTCAAAAAGTAGCACATGCAGTTGTAAAACTGTTAGAGCATGCTGGCGTTAATTATGCGACTCTTGGACCAGAAGAACGTTGTACAGGAGAATTTGCTCGCCGTATGGGAGATGAATTCTTGTTTCAAGAATCTGCCGAAAATAACATTGAAGTACTTAAAAAATATAATGTTAAGTCTATCATTACACACTGTCCTCATTGTCTTAATTCATTGAGCAAAGATTATCCCCAATTTGGTGGGAATTATGATGTCATGCATCACACACAGTTCCTATCTACACTTATTAAGGATGATAAACTTAAAGTAGATGAAAAGGCAATAAAAGGAGAAGATGGTTCAATTACATATCATGATCCATGTTATTTAGCACGTATAAATGGTATAAGCGAAGAACCCCGTTTCCTTATTGAAGAAGCTGTCGGGGAGCATGCTCTTGAAGAAGTTAAACGAAGTGGTTGCGAATCTTCTTGCTGTGGAGCAGGTGGCGGGCGCATGTGGTTTGATGACGAGCCTGAAGAACGTATTGGAAGAACACGTGTTGAAGAACTTCTTGCTACCAAGGCAAAAACAGTAGCGGTCTCTTGCCCTTTCTGTCTTACCATGATGACCGACGGTATTGCCGCTAAGACCGACCAGGTTGAAGTAAAAGATCTTTCTGAAATTCTTGCAGATGCTATAGAAATGACAAATAACATCACTAGTTACTCTAAAAATATTGAATAGAGAATCTTGAACTTAATAAGTATAAAAAATAGGAACTTAATTTAAAAAAGCATGAATCCACAAATAATAACCTTTCTAATTAAATGTCCAGACCAGAAAGGAATCATAACGAAGCTAACCCGTTTTTTTTATGAAGAAGGTTTTAATATAATTAGCTCTCAGCAATACACCAACTCTGAAGAAGAAAAGTTTTTTATGCGTGTTCGCTTATCATCAGACGATTCTGTGATTATAAGTAAGATCGAATTGGAGGGTAAATTTAAAAAACTTGCCGAATTATATCATATAACTTGGAAGGTTGATTACGGAAGCAAAAAACATAAAGTCGCCATTATGGTATCGCACACTAGTCATAATCTATACGATTTACTGCATAGGCACAAGGAAGGAAAACTTAATTGTGAAGTAAGTATGGTGGTTAGTAACCATTTAAAGTTGAAACCTATTGCGGAAATGTTTAAAATTCCATTTCATTATGCACCAATTACTAAGGAGACAAAAACGCAACAAGAACAGAGTTTGATCTCGTTGTATGATCAACATGAAATTGATTTGATCATTATGGCGAGGTATATGCAAATATTATCGGAGGATTTTATCAATCATTTTTCAGAGAGAATTATCAATATTCATCATTCATTTTTACCTGCTTTTCAAGGAGCAAATCCATATAAAAGAGCCCATGAAAGAGGAGTTAAACTAATAGGAGCTACGGCACATTATGCTACTCAAGATTTAGATGAAGGCCCTATCATTGAACAAGGCGTTGAGCGCGTATCTCATGAAAGTACTGTAAGTTCTTTAAAAAGTATAGGAGCCGAAATAGAGACGTTTGTTTTGGCTAAGGCAGTTAATTTTCATTTAAATGACCAAATAATTGTAGATGGAAATAAAGCAATCGTTTTTCCTGAAACAGGAGAATAATTGATGTTCATTAAGGTTTAACTAAAAAAATGCAAATGGTTGCCTTTCGAGTTTTATTTTTTTATCTAAATATTGATAATGCTTTCTCTTTTACCATAGGAGCTGATGGGAACCATGGCTATATTGTCGAGGTAGGGGTTTTTAACACCTTATTGAGTGTGGTACATGGACATGCAAGGTGCTAGACGGTACACATTCTAAATATGTAAATTTACAAGACCATTGGAAGTTAACTGAGGGAATGGGCAATATCATTACAGATTCAAGTATTAATGTGACACATTAGCAGGTGGTGCATGGAAAGATGCTGCAAATAGCGAAGTGATAGATGTGCATAATTATGATAACACCCCCAGAGCGGTAGATGTAGCGGTAACAGCATTAAACCATTTGTGTATTTCTATACAGAGCAGTTGGGATTTAAATGGGAATTCAATTATTAATACCGATTGTTCAAAATCAACACAAAAAAGGAATGCCTTTTCCCTATTTATTATAGCCTTCTCTGCTTAGTATTAAGTTTTCAGGAAATTTTTAGATTAAAAGCATAAGAAAAAGTGTTACACTTAAGACGTTTTATCATTAATAGAGAATATTTCCGCCCTAATTTTAGATAGAGCATTACTTATATGGTTTTCGACTGTATTTTTAGATATGCTTAAAATGTCTGCTATTTCTTCGTAGCTATACCCTTCCTTTTTATTCAAAATAAAGACTTCTCTACATTTTTTTGGTAAGTTCTCAATGGCTTTATCAAGACGTATAAGATTTTCCTTTATTATAGAATTGTCTTGTTCTATAGATTTGTTTAAAGTATCCAAATATATAGTATCCAAAACATTATTTTTCTTCTCAATTTTAACGTATTCATTTATAAAACCATAATATACAGCTTTATATAGATAGCTTTTAATAGATGTGTGAATTTTTAATTTTTCTCGCTTTTTCCATATTTTAACAAAAGTATTTTGAACAATATCTTCCGAAAACACTTTGCTTTTAGATAAAGAAGCACAATAAATGCATAAGGGCTTATAATAGGTTTTAAATAGAAATGTAAACGCAGCTTTATTACCGGACTTAAGCTCTTTAATTAAAGTTTTGTCATTTTTAAACAACATGCTCATTACAGGATTCTATTATTTTTTTTGCAAAGTAGAAAAAAAACCATTAAAAATTAGTGGTATGGTATTTTTAAACTGTCTTAGATTAAATATACAATGACAAACGTGATGAATTCAAACATAGAATTTATAATTCAAAAGTATTTAGAAGGAAGCGCTTCAGAAGAAGATATTATCCTTTTAAAAAACTGGATCTCAATAGATAACAATAGAAAAGTATTTCAAGAGCATATAGAAATACAATATTTATTAGACCATAAATTCGAAGCATATAATATAGACCTGGCTCATGAAAAATTAATGCGATTAATAGAGGATACCTCTGTAATTCCTTTAAATAAAAAATGGAAGTACACGGCTTTATTAAAATACGCAGCGCTTTTTGTAGGGCTAATAGGTCTTTCATTTTTTCTTAAAAATGAGTTTTTTGGAAATAAAAAATTACAAATAAATAATGATGCCATTACCATTCAATTAGATAATGGAAATGTTGAAATTATTTCAGCATCAGGAGAGAAAACAATTTTAGATAAAAACGGTTATGTGGTTGGTGTTCAGGAGGGTAATGCCCTAAACTATAAAACAAGCCCTTCATCAGATATAGCCCAAACAGATTTAGAAAATCAAGCCCCAAATGAAAATTTAAAGTATAATGAATTAAACATTCCATATGGTAAAACATTTAAGTTAATGTTATCAGATGGAACGATAGTGCATTTAAATGCGGGAACCACACTTAAATATCCTGTAAAATTTTTAAACGGAAAATATAGAAAAGTATTTTTAAAAGGAGAAGCCTATTTTGAGATTGCTAAAGATGCAAAACATCCGTTTATTGTTAATACAAATGATATTAATGTAAGAGCTTTAGGCACTCAGTTTAATGTGTCTTCATACACAGATGATCAAAATATTAACACGGTCTTGGTTGAAGGTTCCGTGGGTGTTTATAAAAGTAATGAAGATTTTAATTTAAAAAAATCTACAATATTAACACCCGGATTAAAAGCAGGTTTTAATAAAACTAACAAAAATATTTTAGTAGAATCCGTAGATACTAATATTTATACGGGTTGGGTGCATGGTAAAATGATTTTCAATCATATGCCTTTTAAAAACATCATAAAAAAATTAGAAAGACATTATAATGTTTCGATACAAAATAATAATAAGCAATTAGATGACGAAACATTTACTGCAACTTTTGATGTTGAAACTATTGAGCAAGTAATAGAGTCTTTTAGCAAAAATTATGAAATAGAATTTAGTATTGTAAACAATCAGATAATTATTAATTAACCTTAAAAAAAAAAGCCTATGACATAGCTAGACACAAAAAACAATTACCAAGCTCACTTTATATAAAAAAAATCGGAAAATGCTGGAACATTTCCCGATCATGTTTAAAGTGGCTAAAACTTTATTAATTAACCACATAAATTCAAAACAAAAGTATGAAAAATCTAATGAAGTTAAAGGGGCTCTCTCTTTATCCTTTGAAACTTGATTTAAAAATGAAACTTTCAATTTATTTATTTATAATCACATTATTCCAGGTTCAAGCAAACACGTACTCTCAAAACACAAAAATCACTTTAGATTTAGAAAATGTAACTATAGAGAATGTACTTCGCAAAATTGAATCACTTACCGAATTTAAAATCTTATATAATGATAAAGAGGTAGATTATAAAAGACGTATTGATGCTAAATTTAATAAGCAAAAAATATCAAAAATTTTGAAAGACATATTCTCAAATACACCTATAGTTTTTGATGTATTTGAGAAACAAATTATTTTAAAGCATAGTTTAGAAAAGGAAGTGTTACAACCTCCTATTGTAAATACAACAAAATTGCTGCTACAACAGAATACGGTTTCTGGAAACGTTAAAGATCAATTTGGATCACCGCTGCCTGGTGTAAACATTATTCAAGCAGGAACTACTAACGGAACCCAAACAGATTTTGATGGGAATTATAGCATAAGTATAGAAAAAGGAGCTGTTTTACAGTTTAGCTATATAGGCATGATTTCTCAAAATATAACCGTTGGAGATGGCACAACTATCAATGTTGTTTTATTAGAGTCTCAAGAAGCACTTGATGAAATTGTTGTAACAGCTTTAGGAATAAAACGAGAAAAGAAAGCATTAGGATATTCTGTTACCGAATTAAAAGGTGATGAATTTAATGATAATAAAGACTCTAACGTATTAAACAGTTTTCAAGGTAAAGTAGCGGGAGTACAAATAAATACAACATCTAATGGAATAGGGAGTTCTAGTCGTGTAGTTATTAGAGGAAATAGCTCTTTTACTGGTAACAATCAACCCTTATATGTTGTAGATGGTATTCCAATACGCAGTAGCTCATCAACTGTTAGTTTTAGTGATGAGTTCGGAAGTAATGGTAGTGACGCAGGTAATGACCATGCTGCTAATATAAACCCGGAAGACATAGCCTCAGTATCTGTCCTTAAAGGACCTTCTGCAGCTGCACTCTATGGGTCTAGAGCTGCGAATGGTGTTATTGTTATCACAACAAAAAAAGGATCTTCGGAAAGAGGTTTAGGAATTACTATTAATTCTAATACGACCTTTGAAGATGCTTATGTTTTTCCAAGATTTCAGAATGAATTTGGAGGAGGTCGTGTAGGAGAAATTTCTGGTAAAGTATGGAATTTAGACCCAGCATTAGCCTATGTAGATAATAACGGTATTGAAATACAAAGACTTGATGATGATAAAAACTGGGGGGCACGTCTTAATGGACAAACCTACAGGCAATGGGATTCGCAGTACACGCTAGGTACTTATTCACCTAACCCGAATTTCGCAAAAAACTTTTATAATACGGGGGTAAATATTACCAATTCTATTGCTATAGATGGCGGTAATGAAACCACACAGGTAAGAGCATCATTTACGAATGTTGACGAACAAGGGATTGTGCCGGAGAGTACCCAAAAAAGAAACACGGTAACCTTACGATTATCTTCTAAAATAGCAGATAAGCTAACATTAGATGGTAGAATTACTTATGTAAACCAGAAAGTACATAACAGAACTACTGCGGGTGGTTTATCAAGTATTCCATGGGTTATCAATCATTCACAAAGAAATCTTACCAATGAGTTTTTGGCAGATTTTTTAAATCCTGAATATAATCCTACAACATGGCCTCCAGCAAATATTTCTGCATTTGTGTTAGGTGTAGAAAGAAGAGATCCTTTAAATCCTTTTAGACAAGGGTTATTTGAATCATTAGGACCAAAAACACCATGGAACGGGAATCCTTACTGGTTAGTAAAAAATTATACAAATGATGATGAGCGTCATAACTATACGGGTTTTGTATCACTTAAATATGATATTATGGATGGTTTGAGTGCCATGGCACGTATAGGACTAGATCAATCAGCACTCTTTTCAAATAGAAAGAATAGAGCAGGATCTCGTATAGATTTTTTAGGAAGCTATAGCGAATCGACTCGATTTAATTCAGACTTAAATGCAGACTTCTTATTAGCCTATAATAAAAACATATCTGATGATGTGTCAGTAGCATTAAATGTTGGGGGTAATCATTTTAAGACAACTTCAAGATCAACTTCTGCAAGCGGTAGTCAGTTTATAATTCCTGATTTTTTCGCTATAAATAACTTTAAAGAAATTAGTGATGGAAATCTATCAAGAAGTAGACTAGATGTGAATTCACTTTATTTTTCTGGACAAATAGGTTATAAAAACTATGCGTTTTTAGATGTTACCGGTCGTAACGATTGGTCTTCAAGCTTACCGGCTGCTAACAGATCATTCTTTTATCCATCGGTAGCAGGAAGTTTAGTATTTTCTGAAGCATTACAATTAAATAAAGATGTATTGAGTTTTGGTAAACTAAGAGCTTCTTGGGCAGAAGTAGGTAATGGTACAGACCCTTATAGATTAGTGTCTGGAGTTAGTGATAATAGATTTGGAAGCTTATTAACGCTTGGTTTAGATGGCACAATTCCTTTAGCCAATTTAAAACCAGAAATAACTACATCTATAGAATTTGGTACCGATTTAAGGTTCTTTAAAAACAGATTAGGCCTTGATTTTACATGGTATAAATCCAACACTGTAAATCAAATAGTAAGTGTAGGAGTACCTTCATCAACTGGTTTTGGAAGTAGAATCGTTAATGCTGGAGATATTGAAAACAAGGGATTTGAGGTGTTGCTAACAGGAACGCCTATAGAAACAAAAGATTTTTCATGGGATGCTTCCATTAATTTTACCAAGAATACATCAGAAGTGATAGATGTATTGAGCGAAGAAAATGTAAGTTTTGTAAATGTTGGTTCTGTAACGCTGTCTGGAGATAATGGTCTTAGCTTTAGAGCAGAAAAAGGAATGCCTTATGGTGTTATATACGGTAGGAAATTTCTAAGAAATTCTGATGGATTGGTAGTGGTAGATAATAAAGGAAATCCATTAGGAACAGACCAGGTTTTAATTGGTGATCCTAACCCAGAATGGTTGGCAGGTATTAGTAACTCATTTAAATATAAAAACTTTAGACTTAGTTTTTTAATTGATGTTAGAAAAGGAGGTATTATTATTAATAATACAGCAAGAACCATGTCTAGGGCAGGTACCAATACGTTATCATTAGAAGGTAGAGATGCTTTTTATAATTCACCGGAGTTTTTAGCATTATCTACAGGTTCAGCACGTAGCTCTTTACCAGGATCCTTTACAGGAGGTGTGAGTACTTGGGTGAATAACAATGCAGTAGTTCAAGATGGCAATTTGCCAACAGATGCCAATGGTAATCAAATAGGAGGTGAGATTAATACGTTTTATGGCAGCCCAAGAATATACCAAGAGAATTTGTTTAAAAGTGGTATTGTAGAACCATTTGTTGAGGATGCTAGTTTTGTAAAGTTAAGAGAAGTATCCTTGTCTTATACCTTACCTAAAAAGACCTTAGATAAATTACCTTTTTCTAATGTATCATTCTCATTAATAGGTAGAAACTTGTTTATTCTTCATAGAAACACGAAAGATTTTGATCCGGAATCAAATGTAAGTAGTGGTAATGGACAAGGTATAGAGGGTAATGCATTACCGGGAACCAGAAGGTATGGGTTTAACATAAAATTAGAACTTTAAAATTAAAAACACATGAAAACATTTATAATAAATATGAGTAAAATAGGAATACTATTGTGTTTTATCTTTTTATCAAGTTGTGATAAGGGGTTCGATGAAATTAATATAGATCCTGATGAAACGACTGCAGAAACTGCTCCAGCTAGTAATATTTTTTTACGAGTAATAGAAGACATTGCAGATGAAACCTATGATGAAGATCTAGCTGTTATAGCAGATCTAGTTGGTTTTGTATTTGGAGATGGTATAGCGCTTTATGAAAAAGGGTCAGCAGGAAAGTGGGGCAGTTTTTATGGAGAATTAAAAAATGTCAATCAGATTTTAACTCTCACAGCACCAGATGGTCGTGAGGCTAATAGTATTAACCATGGTGTTGCTAGAATATTAAGAGTTATTTATTATCAACGTCTTGTAGATCTTTTTGGAGCCATTCCTTATACAGAAGGAGCACAAGGGTTACAATTTCCTAAACCTAAATACGATAGTGAAGAAACTATTTATAAAGATCTGGTAAAAGAGTTAGATGCTGCTATAGCTGAGATAAATACAGGCACAGGATTAGTTTTTAATGCTGAGGTAGATTTAGTATATGGTGGTAATGCAGCTAATTGGGCATTATTTGCCAATTCATTAAAACTACGTATAGGTATGCGTATGCGTTTTGTAGACCAAGCGGCTGCAAGTACTATTATTACTAACGCGTTAAGTGGTAGCTTAATAAACTCGAACGAAGCATCTTGGGCATTTAAATACCCAGGGACTGAAGCTAATAATTCAAGTGATTTGTTTAGTATAAATAAACCTACTAGCAGATTTGTAAGCGAGTTATTACTTAAGGAATTAAGAGATACAAATGATCCACGAAAATTTGTATATGCTGACCCTACAGGTAATAGTAATGACCTTTACCAAGGACAAGTTAATGGTTTAAATATAAATTTTGGTGATGCGACTCAGTCTATTAGAGGTTCGTATATATGGCAAAATAGAGCATTTCCATCGTATTTAATGACTCATGCAGAAGTAAATTTTCTTAAGGCTGAAGCGGCATTAGCCAATATTGGTGGTGGAGATGCTAATACAGCGTTTAGAGCGGGTATTAGAGCCAGTATGGAGCAATGGGACGTTGCCGAAGCAGATATTGTAACGTTTTTAGCAACACCTACAGCCACATTAACTGGTACAGACGAAGAAAAATTAGAGCAAATCGCCATTCAAAAATGGATTGCCCTATATACAAATGGACATGAAGCTTATGCAGAAATGAGACGAACAGGATATCCTGCAATTGCTCAGCGTGTTGCAACTACAGATATAGACAGATTTGATGCCGATGGAAATTTAACCACTGTAAGTGTGGGGTATCGTTTAGGTATTACAGAAGGCGTATTTCCTAGAAGAGTTGAATACCCTAATAATGAGAAAGAGTTGAACCCGGATAATTTTAATGCAGCGGTAAGTGCATATGGAGATGGATTACTCGATAGAGTTTGGTGGGATGTTAGATAATCTGTTTTTAAATATATAAATATTAAATTATGAAAAAAATAAAATATATCACATTAGTATTTGTATTCTCTCTCTTATATGTGGGATGCGAAGTAGATAGTCATGAGGTTGTAAATGCATACTATGTGCAACCAGAAGCTGAAATGTTGTATTCTAATAATCCTAAAACGGAACTTCCTTATACCGCAGATGAGTTATTAGCGCTGGATTTTAATCCTTCGAAGGAAAATTTTTATACAAAAGACCAATCGGTTGTTTTAAAAGTAAAAACAACAACTAAACCAGAAAGTGTTTCATTAATTAATGGTTCAACAGATAATAGAACAGCATTAACTGATATTTCTGAAGATAATGGAGCATACATTATTACTTTAAATACGACAGTTTTAGATTTAGGTGTTGAGCAAGGCAAGGCCAGAGGTCTTGCATTCGAGATTACATATCCTGCTGTAAGTTCGAGAGGTTTAATGGTGGAAAATGTAACCTATAAAGTCCATAGATTATTAGATCCACGTGAGTTTAAATCCTTTACATTTTTTGATGGCTTGGTACAAACTTTTAATGGCATAGGTGAAAAAGCACTCATAGATGAATCTGCTGTGGATTTGAGTTTTAGATATGATGAAGATTTTACTGTAAGTGTTTGGGTTAATTCAACAACAGATAATAGTGATCCTTCAATTTTAGGTGATAAAGATTGGGGAAGTGGAGGAAACAAAGGGTTTGTTTTCGCGTATAGAGGTAATAGTGGTTGGAAAATAAATATTGGAGATGGAGCAGGTAATCGTGTAGATATTAGTGGTAATGCTATTAATGATGGTAATTGGCATTTGCTTACGGTAACATTCGATAGAGATGGTGATGCCGTTCTGTACGAGGATTTAGTTGAAATTGAACGAAAAGATATGTCGGCTGTTGGAAACATGGATAGCGGATTGCCAATCTACGTTGCCCAAGATGGGACAGGAACTTATGGAATCCCTTATTTAGGAATGACTAGAGAAGTCTATTTCCATGATGTTGCTATGTCTAAAGAAGAACTTTTAGATTTTTATCAATAACCAACCTTTTACAAAATATAATTTTAAAAAATATACAAATGAAAAATTCAATTATAAAATACAATAAATTATGGGCATTTAGCACCTTAGTATTAACTCTGGCTTTTGTTTTCTCATGTACAGAAGATGATGCTCAAAGTGGTCCTAATGACAATTTGGGGCAGGCAACAGTTACGGTTTACAATCCAGATAATGGTAAAGAAGGTGCCGGTGTTATTATTTCTGGGACTAACTTTAGTACGATTGCATCAGATAATAAAGTATGGTTTAACGGGGTAGAAGCTACCGTTAGATCGGTAAGTAATACAACCATACTAACCTCAGTACCAGTGGGCGCTACTACAGGTTCTGTAACAGTTTCTGTAAAAGGTAAAGAGGCCGCTGCGGGCCCAGATTTCACAGTACTACTTCCTACTATTACTGCGTTAAATCCAGTTAAAGGAGGTGTAGGAGAAACAGTTGTATTAACAGGAGCTAATTATAGCACCACTCCAGAAGAGAATAAAGTATGGTTTAATGGTGTTGAAGCTACTGTTTCAGCAGCAACTGCTACGAGTATCACAGTAACAGTACCAGCAGGTGCAACAACAGGAACAGTATCTGTTCAAGTTAAAGACGGTACCGTAATTACAGGCCCTAGTTTTGAAGTAACAACAGAAGTTACATTCGAAATGCAACTAACAGAATTAAATGATGATGTTGAGGAGACTGTTGGTCCTTCAGCAGATCTTACTAGATGGCCAATAGGTTATATGGATTTAAATAGTAGCGATTTAGAGCTTGGAGAACGTGACGGAGATTTTGGAGTGCAAATTATAGGTATGCGTTATAGAAATGTAACTATTCCAAAAAACGCAACTATTATTAGTGCTGCTATTCAATTTGAATGTGACGATACAGGAGCAGGTCCAGTAAATCTTCGTATCCATGGAGAGAATGTAGGAAATTCACCTGAGAATACAGATGCTTTATTTAATACATCTTCTAGACCAAAAACAACCGCAAGCGTACTTTGGACTGTAGAGCCTTGGTTAGCTGCTGGAGATCGTCTTCCTGCTCAAAAAACGGTAGATTTAAAAGACATTGTACAAGAAATTGTAAATAGAGGCGATTGGACGGCCAACAATGCTATGAACTTTATTTTTACTCAAGAAGGAGCTAATTCATCTACTGGTGGAGATGGTAGAGAAGCAGAAACTTCTAAATCAACAGGAAAAGGAGCTACTTTAACTATAGTTTACGAATAAAAATTATTTGAGTTAATTTTTTTAGTACTTAAAGAGGTTGTTGAAAATTACTTTTCTTCAACCTCTTTATTTTTTCTAAGATGCAAACAGTAAATTTTTAATGGTTAAAATAATTTTTATTGTCTCATTAAAAAGAATAAGTCTATGCAAACCTTTGCATGACGTTTGGGCCTTCATTCTTTTTTAAAATTAAAATTTTATTGTTTCTTTGATTGTGCCTGTACGACTATAAGGCTTGTTTATCGTGGCATAGACCAAAATATCATGAACTCATTTTGAACATCCTAAAATAAAATTAAAAATAATGCTAAAACACAAAATAACGTTATGGTCATTGCTTGTCGCATCCATAACTTTAAATGCACAAAATACTATAAAAGTATTCCCTGGAGCTGATGAGAAAACACCAGCTAAATCGCAGTACTTTTCTTGGATTAATAACACCAATGAAGGAAGTACCGAAGAAAATACGCTTATTAACTTTAGTTTCTTTAAATGGTTAAAGGATGAATACGGTATGCAATTAGATATTTATGCTTTTGATGCCGGTGCAATAGATGGAAAGCGCTTTTATGGCAGCATGGATTCTGACAGATTTAAAAAACAATTTCCAAATGGGTTTGAACCCATTCATAAAGAAGCCAAAGACATAGGTTTTACTTTAGGATTATGGGGAGGGCCCGATGGTTTTGGAGATACACCCAAAGAAGAAAAAGCACGAACAGATATGATGGTTAAATTGGTAAGAGATTACGATTTTAATCTGTTTAAGTTTGATCGTGTTTGTGGGCAACTACGCCCGGATAAAGAAGATGCTTTTGTAAACATGATGATAGAAGCACGAATGCATAGACCCGATTTAATTTTACTAAATCATCGTTTAGCATTAACCGAAAAAGGATTGCCTCATGCCACTACGTTTTTATGGGAAGGTGTAGAAACCTATGTTGACGGGCATATAAAAAATGATAGAACGGCTACGCATCATCGTGTAGGTAATTTGTTAAGAGGGTATACACCAGATATGAAACGTTTAACAGAAGATCATGGTGTTTGCTTATCCTCTTGTTTGGATTATTGGGAAGATGATTTGATTTTACAAGCCTTTCATAGAAACCTAATATTAGCTCCGGAAATCTACGGTAACCCATGGTTGCTGAGAGATGAAGAATTTCCACGGTTAGCAAGAATCTTTAATTTACATAAACAATACAGAGATATTTTAGTTGAAGGAATAAAACTTCCTGAGTCTCAATACGGCATGCATGCTATTTCTAGAGGCGATAAAAACACCCGATTATTAGTACTTAAAAATTTAAGCTGGGAACCTGTTACATATCAAATCGATTTAAATAAAAGTATAGGTTTAGAAGCATCAAACAGTAAAGTACAAGTAAAGCAATACCATCCGTTTGAAAGTGTAATAGGAAATTTCAATTATAACAATAAAGCGAGCATTACCGTACTGCCTTTTAGATCGTGTTTAATTAAAGTTTCTAATACAGAAAAACAAGATTTAAGTTTAGAAGGTGTAAACTACGAAGTGGTAAAAAATATTGAAGGAGAACCTGTGGAAATTGATGTTTTGGGGTATCAAGGTACAACCGCAAGTTTCAAACTAAATGATTTTAAGAACTACAAATTGGCAACTATTGATGGTAAAAATGCATCGAAATTAGTAAAAGGGAAATCATTGAAAGTCACTTTTGATGGTGAAAAAATAAATGAATTTTGGCACAGAAAACTAACTGATTTAAAACCAGTTGATTTTCCTAATGATGCCGAAAACTTGTACGAAGCGACTTGTTTTGCTACTGATAATAATGCGTTTGAAGTCCGTTCATTATTCCGTTCGGGCGAAACCAACATTCCTCAAGTAAAAGCGGCTCGCGATGCGTTTTTTAATCAACAAGTGTTTGTAGATCGTGGTGTGTGGGATAAAAATTTATTTGATGATGATTATAACACTTCTTTTTACGTTGGTAAACACCGAGATAAAGTGGTAAAAATAAAAGAAGCTGCTTTTCGATTGGATTTTGGTGAACCTATTTTTATAGATGAGCTAAAAATTACGTCACCAGACGATTATTCCTTTATGCCAAAAAAGCCAGAAGAAGCGATTATAGCAGAAGTATCTTCAGATTTAAAAACATGGAAACCAATTATATTTATGGGAAATCTTAATATGACCATTGAGATGCCTAAAGATAAAAAAATAAGATACGTTCGTATTGCCGATTTTGCCGATAGACTTTCAGAAGTTCAAGGTTTTTACAACGGCAAAAAATTAAATTCAACAAAATGGAAAGCTTCAAACCTATTAGGTGCTTACCAAGAAATGGAGTTTGATAAAGCGTTTTCTGCAACATTTACTTTAAACGATGCACATAAAAACAGTTATCTAGCTGTTGCTCTTAATGGCTATCATGGTGAAGAAGGTGCTTATGCCGCTTTAAGAGTTGATGGAAAAATAATTGGAGCACCAGACAGAAGTATATCTTATCCTGTAAACTCTTGGGAAGCAGCAGTGTGTGATGAATGTGTATTTGATAAGAATTTTACATACTACTTTCCTATAACAAAAGATTTGATTGGTAAACAAATAGAAGTGGTCGTATTAGGGACAACAGCATGCGATGCAAACCTTAAAAGTGATGTTTGGATAACAAGTTACCCTATTCCTTTTCAAAAGAAGCGTTTGATTTTAAAATAGTAGTATAATTCAATGAAAACGAAATGTTTTATAATAGTGTTTTTAGCAGTATTTGCACAGTCAATAACTTCTTGTGCCCAACAAAAATTAAGCGTACTTACGTTTAATATTTGGGATCCGAACGACGAGCCATTTTGGGGAAAATATGGCGACTTCCCGGAAGATGATATTGTAATCTATTTATCTGAAGATAAAGCCGATATTTTATTACTACAAGAAGTATCTTTAGAAAACGGGCGAAAAAATCAGACCTATCAGCAAATTAAAACTAAATTAGAAAAAAAAGGGTACATATATTCTGCATATTACAAGCCTAATTATAAAACTGGTAAGGGCGATATTGGTTATTATGATGGTATGAAAAACTCGGGCTATCCATTAGCTATATTAAGTAAGTACCCTATTCTCGAAACTTTTGCGAATCAGACTGATGGCAATATAATTATGAGTAAAGGTGTGTTGGGTATAAAAATTAGTTTTAACAAAGAGCCTTTGTATATTTTTAATACTCATTTTACAATTGGTGCTAAAGGTACGGATGCCGAAATGGAAAAAGTAACCATTCCTTTTATAAATAATATAGCAGGTAATAACCCTGTTATTTTGGGTGGTGATTTTAATTCTCCTTCAGCTACAGATTATCCTAACTCAGAACAAACTATAGGTGAATACACCTATTCATCTACAACAGATCAATTTTTATTAGATGATGGTTTTGTAGATGTTTATCCTATAGCAGTAAAAGAAAGAGGTCTCGTAAAAGATGCTACCTGTCCAGGGCAAGACGATTATATAAAGCGTGTAGATAGAGTGTATTCTCGCAATACCGATTTATATCCAATAAAAGCTTTCGTTAAAAACAATCCTTGGGAGTATGTAAATTTGGTAGATCATAGAGGGGTTTATATAGAATTTAAAATAAAAAAAAATGAACCTAATTAATTACGACATGAACTTTGTTTTTACTCAAAAAGGTGCTTATGCAGCTATTCGTGTAGATGGAGATATTATTGGAGCATCAGACAGAAGTATTTCATTTCCTTCAAACACATAGGAAGTAGCAGTCTGTGATGAGAAGTTAATAAATATGATACTAGTTCAATGAATGTAAAATGGATTTGATGAAAAAGAATGATAACAATAGAAGGGAGTTTATAAAAGACGTAACTAAAGTTAGTGCTTTAACAACTATTGGGCTAATGGTACCAACGACACCCGTTTTAGCTAATAATGATAGTTCTGTACCTGAAGCAATTAAAACACCTCATGCCTTTCTAACACCACCGTATTTACAATCATTGACTCCAAATTCGGTAGACATTATGTTCATTACGAAGAATAGAGCTTATAGTTGGGTGTTATTTGGTGAAGGAGGTTTAATTCATAAAGCTCAGACAATTTCAGATGGTTTTGTAACAGCTTATAATCGAGTTAACTGTATTAAATTAAGCAATTTAAAACCCAATACGACATATACCTATAAAATTATATCAAAAGAAATTGTTTTATTTGAACCTTATGATTTAAAGTATGGTACGAAAATCGAGACCGATGAATTTTCGTTTAAAACACCGGCACTAAAAGAAGAAGAGGTTAAGTGTATTATTTTTAATGATATACATGACAGACCAGAATCATTTGGAGAATTAATGAAGGTTAATGGCGAAAAACCTTTTGACTTTGCATTGTTAAACGGTGACATGTTTGATTATCAGGAAGATGAGGAACAAATAATTAGAAACCTTTTAACCCCTTGCACCAGTTTGTTTGCAAAGAGTACTCCTTTTTTAATGATGCGAGGTAATCATGAAACCAGAGGGAAATTTAGAGGTGAGTTAAAAGATTATTTTTCATACCCTACAAATGAATATTACTTCACTTTTAATTGGGGGCCAGTACACTGGACTATTTTAGATACCGGAGAAGATAAACCAGATGGTACCGAAGTATATGCCGGTATAGTCAATTTTGATGCTTTTCGCGAAAAACAAGCTATTTGGCTAGAAAAGGAAATGCAAAAATCAACATATAAAAACGCCCTCTATAAAGTGGTTGTTATGCATATTCCACCTTTTTATTCGGGAGATTGGCACGGGACATTACATTGCAGAAAAATATTTAGTCCACTGTTCGAAAAATATAAAGTGGATATGGTTATAGCAGGACACACACATAGTTATGGTATTCACAAACCTGATAAGGAGCATTCGTATCCTATTATTATAGGAGGAGGTCCAAAAAATGGTTCCAGAACAATTACAAATCTAGAAGCAAATTCTAAAAAGCTTGAAATAAGTATGATAGATGATGGTGGAAAACAAGTAGGTCATTATGTTATAAAAAAATAGTTCAGATTAATAATTTAAACATTTGAAATATAATAATATTATTGGGAGTTTAATTATGAATATTTTTGTTATGGACTAAATTAAAGCATGAAATTTAATGAAACAAGTTATAGGTAAGCCCCACCAACGTTTATATTCCCTTGATGCCATTCGTGGTTTTGATATGTTTTGGATTATGGGAGCGGAAGGTATTTTTCATCGTCTTTCAAAAATAACAAACGTCCCGGTTTGGAATGTGTTATCAAACCAATTTAATCATGTGGAGTGGCATGGTTTTACTTTTTATGATTTAGTTTTTCCGTTGTTTCTGTTTCTGGCAGGAGTATCTACGCCTTTTTCCATTGGAAAAAAAATAGAAAAAGGACATACTAAAAAAGAATTGCTATTGTCTATCATAAAGCGAGCATTAATTCTAATAATCTTAGGTGTTATATATAATAATGGACTTCAAATTAGAGCACTTTCGGAGATTCGTTTTCCAAGCGTTCTAGGGCGTATAGCTTTAGCTTATATGTTTGCTAATATTATTTATCTTTATACTAAACAACGCGCACAAATTATTTGGTTTGCTGCATTATTAATTGGTTATTGGATATTATTATCTTTTGCTTCTGCTCCAGGGTATCCTATAGGTGACTTAACAATGCATGGTAATATAGCGTCTTATATAGATTCTTTAATAGTACCTGGTAAACTTTATCTGGGGGTACATGATCCAGAAGGTATTGTATCTACAATACCAGCAATAGCAACGGGACTTCTGGGAATATACACGGGTAATTTATTAAAAAACACCATTATAGAAAATAAAAAGAAAACAGCAATAAAAATAGCAACAATAGGTGCGGCTCTTTTAATAGTAGCTCAAATTTGGAATCTGGTTTTTCCAATTAATAAAAACCTGTGGACAAGTTCTTTTACCTTGCATTGTGGTGGTTTAAGCATGTTATTAATGGCTTTGTTTTATTATATTATTGATGTTTTAGAATACAAAAAATGGGCGTTTTTCTTTAAAGTTATTGGCATGAACTCTATTTTGATTTACATGTCAGGAAGATTTATTGATTGGTCTTATACTACAAATGCCATATTCAAATGGTTAGGGCAAATGGTTGGAGAGCCTTATAATGTGGTTGTTCTTGCTTTTTGTTTTGTTTTGACACAATGGCTATTTTTATATATCCTGTATAAAGGAAGGCTTTTTTTACGTGTATAGGCTTTAATTTTGTTAGTTGTTAGTTGTTGGTTTTGTCTCATGGATTTCTAAGCTGTTCTTTTACATGATCGAATGATTTTTTATGGGTCGATTCCAATTATTGAACTTAAGTCTTGCACAAAGGTTTGATATCTTTCATTTAAAAACATCGTTTTAAGGTATAAAAAGGATAATTATGTGTTAATTATTTGATTTTGATCGTATCTATTTATAAATTTGTGTTCGTACACACCAATTTATTAATCTTCTAAAACAAATCTCAATGCGTTCAATTTTTTATCTATTCATTTTCATCATACTGGTAAGTAGCTGCTCAGAAAAAAACAAAACATTTTTGACTTCAGAAGTTACATTACTGCCTAAACCAACAACCTTAACTTTAGGAGAGGAATCTTTCGCTTTCAAAGAAGGTTATTCAGTTTCAATTGAATCTGATGAACAAAAATCTGCAGCGAATTATTTAATTAATTTAATTAAAAACACGACAGGTTTTCAATTAGAATTAAAAGAAGAAGGAAAAGCTTTAATAACATTTTCTAAAGTAGAAGGATTAGAGGCTGAAGGTTATCAATTAGATATAACACCAAAGCAAATAGTCATAAAAGCTAGTGATGCTGCTGGTTATTTTTACGGAGTACAATCCATTCAACAGTTGCTATCAAAAGAAGTTTCTACAGAAACAAATAAAGAAAAATGGCTTGTTCCTTCTGTTGTTATTGAAGATGCACCACGCTTTAAATGGCGTGCTTATATGCTAGATGAGTCTCGCTATTTTCATGGTGAAACTTTTGTAAAACAAATGCTAGACCAAATGGCTTTGCTTAAAATGAATGTGTTTCATTGGCATTTAATAGACGACGCAGGTTGGAGAATTGAAATAAAAAAGTATCCGTTACTTACCGAGGTTGGTTCTAAAAGAGCAGATTCAGAAATAGAGACTTGGAAAAGCGGAAAAACATCAGGAGTACCGCATAGCGGCTTTTATACTCAAGAACAAATAAAAGATATTGTGGCCTATGCTGCAGAGCGAAATATAACGGTAGTTCCCGAATTTGAAATGCCAGGACATTCTAGTGCGGCCATTGCATCATATACGTGGTTGGGTACAGCAGGAAAAGATATAGATGTGCCAATAAAATTTGGTCGTCTATATGATAATTATGATGTGACTAAGCCAGAAGTTATTCAATTTATAAAAGATGTATTAACAGAAATGTTCGCGTTGTTTCCCTCTGAAGTAATTCATATTGGAGGTGATGAAGTCGGTTACAAAGTATGGGAAGAGTCAGCATCGGTTCAAAAGTATATGAAAGAAAATGGCATTAAAACACCAGCCGATTTGCAGATAGACTTCACTAATAAGATATCACAATTTATGGAACAAAACGGAAGAAGAATGATGGGTTGGAACGAGATTATGGGAGTAAATATTCATAAAGGGTTTGAAGAAAAAAAGGATGATAAAGCAGCAGAAACCGAGTTAGCTAAAAATGTTGTAGTACACTTTTGGAAAGGTAATTTGGCATTAGCACAAGATGCAGCTAAAAAAGGATATGGCATAGTAAATTCATTGCATAGTAACACTTATTTAGACTATAGTTATAAAGGTATTAGTCTAAAAAAAGCCTATAATTTTAATCCAATCCCTGAAGGTTTAGAAGAAAAATATCATAAAAATATTTATGGTTTGGGTTGTCAAATGTGGAGTGAATGGACACCTACTAACCCAGATGTTGAACGTCAAACATTTCCAAGAATTGCTGCTTATGCAGAAGTAGGGTGGACACAACTTGAAAACAAAGATTATGAAAGTTTTAAAGTAGCTCTTAAAAAAATACAAAAGCATTGGGATAGCTTAAATATAAATTACTTTAAAGATTACGAAAAAGTTGAAGCTGAAATAGAGGCAGCAAGAAAGAAGAAGGCAGAATAAATTAAAAATACAAATAGAACAGTAAAAAAGAAATGAAAAAAAGTTATTTAAGGGTATTACTTGGTTTAGTTTTATGTTTTTCTTGTGCTAAACAAACAAAAACCTTTACAAAAGAAGAAATTTCTATGGTTCCTAAACCTACAAAATTGGTTTTAGGCGAACAATCTTTTTCCTTTTCTAAAAATACGACGATCTCTATTAGTGATGACACTCAAAAAATGGCAGCAAATTATCTGTCAGATTTATTTAAAAAAGCGGTCTCTTATAATTTTGAAATAGCAACTTCCAATAACGCATCCATTCAATTTTTAAAAGCTGAAAACTTAAAACCTGAAGGGTATCAATTGGAAGTGACTCCACAAAAAATTATTATTAAAGCAAGCGGTGCTGCAGGTTATTTTTATGGTGTTCAAACTTTACGGCAATTGTTGCCTCCAGAAATAGAAAAATCTGCAAATACGCAAACCAATAATTGGTTAGTGCCTTGTGTGAAAATAGAAGATAGTCCAAGGTTTTCATGGCGAGGAATGCATATGGATTTTAGCAGACATTTTTTTAGCATAAATGAGGTTAAAACCTTTTTAGACTATATGGCAATGTATAAGTTAAATACATATCATATGCATTTAACAGACGATCAAGGGTGGCGTGTTGAAATCAAAAAATATCCTTTACTTACAGAAAAAGGGGCGTGGCGTGTTGAAAGTAAGCAGGACAGAGAATGTAAAGAGTTGGCAAAAACCGATCCTTCTTATATTATTGATGAGCAACATTATCACGAGCGCGATGGCAGAAAAATGTACGGAGGTTTCTTTACACAAGAACAAATTAAAGATATAGTAGCCTATGCTGCCGACAGGCATATTGAAGTGATTCCAGAAATAGATATGCCAGGGCATTTTAAATCTGCAATAGACAATTATCCGTTTTTATCCTGTACAAATGAAGCTGGTTGGGGTGAGCTTTTTTCCAGACCAGCCTGCTTAGGAAAAAAAGCATCTTATGAGTTTGTTAAAGATATATTAGGTGAGATAGCTGATTTGTTTCCTTCTAAATATATACATATTGGCGGAGACGAAGTGAATATTCAATCATGGAAAGAATGTTCACATTGTCAAAAAGCAATTAAAGATAATCATTTAAAAGATGAACATGAATTACAATCGTTTTTTAATAGAGATGTTGAGAAATTTTTAAATTCAAAAGGAAAAAAACTTATTGGTTGGGACGAAATTGTTGAAGGCGGTTTGAGCGAAAATGCGACTATGATGTGGTGGCGTAATTGGGCGCCAAAAATGCGAAATATTGCAGCAGAAAATGGGAATGATATCATTATTACGCCAGATTTTGAATATTATTTTGATTTTAAAAACGAGGCGACACCTTTAGAAAAAGTATACAACTATGAACCTATTCCGGTTAATTTTACAGAAGCTCAGGCCAAACATATACTAGGTGTTCAAGCCAATTTGTGGTCAGAAACAATACCAAACTTTAAACGATTACAATATCAGGCGTTTCCGAGAATGTTAGCTTTAGCAGAAACGGGATGGACTTCAAAAGAAGATAAAAATCTTGAAGATTTTCAAGAACGTATGAGTATGCAATATAAACGATTTGATGCTTTAAACATTCAGTATTATATTCCATCTGTGGTAGGGTTGAAAAATAAAGTGGCCTTTTTGGACAAAGCAACTGTTGCATTAAAAACGCCTCTAGAAAACATGGATATCTATTATACTTTAGATGGAAGTACACCATCAAAGGCGTCAACAAAATACACAACTCCTATAGAATTTTTAGAAACAGCAACGTTAAATACCATTGCATATAGAGGCGATATTGCAAGTGAAATAAAATCTGCTTTAGTAGAAAAACAAACTTATATAGAACCAGTAAGTGTTACTCCAAATAATGGAGGTTTAAATCGTTGGCTGGGCATTAAAAAGTTTAATATAGTTGAAGCTGTTGAACTTCCGAAAAAACCTAAATGGGAAACTGTAAATCAAATTGATGCCGTTGGATATGAAAATGACGATCATGTTTCTATGGTTTTTAAAGGTTATTTTAATGCCGAAGCGGATGGTTTATATGAGTTTGCTACAAAATCAGACGATGGTAGTTTGCTTTTTATAGGCACTAAATTAGTGGTTGATAATGGTGGAAATCATTCTGCTATTTTAAGAGACGGTATGGTTGCTTTAAAAAAAGGATGGCATCCTATTACTATTAAGTTTCATGAAGCTACTGGTGGTAGTGAGTTAACAGTTTGGTATAAAGCACCTAATAGAAAAAAACAAGTCTTAAAAGGAAGCGTAATTGGTAAATGATATAATTTAATTTAGAATGAAAAATAGTAATCTTATACTCATTATTATGACGCTTTTAGTATCAAATAGCTGTAAAAAGTATCAACAAGAAGAAAAAGCATCAGATATAAAAGAAGAAGTTTTAAAAACGGTTGCGTATAAATACACGAATTTAACTAATATTGGAGCAGAACAAGGTATTACGCGTAGAGATCCAAGTGATATTATTTTTGCAAACAATCAATATTATATATGGTACACAAAAACAGACAAAGGGTTTAGTGGTTACAATGCATCTATTTGGTATGCTATTTCTAAAGATGGCATTAGTTGGGAAGAAAAAGGAGAGGCGATTCCAAAAGGAACACAAGGTACTTGGGACGCTTTTAGTGTATTTACGCCCAATGTTTTAAAAGCAAATAACAAATATTATTTGTTTTATACAGGTGTAAAATCAACTCCAGGAAATCCTGATGGCAATTTTGAGAATAATGCAATCAATGATATTACGGCACTAGGCTTAATGGTATCAGATTCACCAGAGGGACCATTTGTAAAAGTTTCAAATAAACCTATTTTGGAAATAAGTAATAATGAAGATGATTTTGATAGTTACAGAATAGACGATGCATGTATATTGTATAGAAACAAAAAGTATTGGTTGTACTACAAAGGGAGATCTTCAAAATATGGAGTCGATGGGCCCAAACATACCAAAATGGGTGTTGCTATTGCCGATAAACCTGACGGACCTTATTTGAAATACGAAAAAAACCCTATTACCAACGGCGGGCACGAAGTGATGGTTTGGCCTTATAAAGAAGGTGTCATGACAATGCTTTCTAATCATGGAGCAGAAGGTAGAACGTTACAATATGCAAAAGATGGTGTTAACTTTTCTATAATAGGAAAAATAGCTGACGAATATCCTAAAGCGCCAGGATATTTTAGGTTTGATGATTTTAAAGGAGAAAAAAATCAAAGAGAAAATATAAAATGGGGTATTTCTATGATTTATGGAGATACAGCTAATAATATTTGGCCATATTTAATACGTTATGAGATTGAAATTAAAGATTGAATATAGAATGCTAATTTGTATTAAATGAAGTAGTTTAAGCTTTTTTGATTGAAGCGAAAAATAGTAATTTCATTCCCAAATGAAGTCTTTTTTGAACAGCATAGCATCGCTACAGAGTAATAAAAAGACAAAATGTGGGGATGAAAGAGCATTTTGCAGCCAATTATAAAAACATGTGCTCAGCTTGACTGGGTAGCTTAAAAGACTTCAATACCATATTGAAAAAAGAGTGTGCCTAAAAAACCAAGAAAAATAAGTTAGTAACAATATGTGCTATTTAATATTAAAATTGCTATAGATAATGAGATATTTTAAGATGCTTTTGCCTGTTAGTTTGTGTTTGTTTTTATTGACATGTAAATATAGTCAGGGTAATGATAAAGTAATAGAAAAAGAGTCCATAAGTAGCCCAAATATTGTTCTATTTATGATAGACGATATGGGGTGGCAGGATACTTCTGTGCCTTTTTGGAAAGAAAAAACAACTTTCAATAACCTGTATCAAACACCTAACATGGAGCGTCTGGCAAGTGAAGGAATGAAATTCACACAGGCATACGCTACGGCAGTGTGCTCACCAACACGAGTAAGCTTAATGTCTGGGATGAATGCCGCAAGACATCGGGTTACCAATTGGACACTTAAAAGAGGAATTTCAGAGGTAAGGCCTCCTAAGGGGTTATCTATGCCGGAATGGAATTTAAATGGTATTCAACCAACAGATTCTATAGAACGTTCTACGCACATTACAGCGTTGCCTCAGGTTTTAAAAGATAATGGTTATTTAACTATTCATGCAGGTAAGGCCCATTTTGGTGCAGCGGATACTCCGGGCGAAGACCCTATCAATTTTGGTTTTGATATCAATATCGCCGGACATGCAGCGGGAGCTCCCGGAAGCTATTATGGCATTCAAAATTTTAAAAAAGATATTAATAAAAATAGTATTTGGGATGTTCCTGGTTTGGAAAAATACTCTGGAAAAGATGTGTTTTTAACTGAAGCTTTAACCCAAGAAGCTATTTCTGCTATGGATAAAGCTATTGACAAAAAAGAGCCTTTTTATTTGTACATGGCACATTACGCAGTGCATACCCCTATACAAGGAGATCCCAGATTCGAACAAAAGTACATAGATCAAGGCCTGCATCCAACAGAAGCAAAATATGCTTCTATGGTTGAAGGTATGGATAAGAGCTTAGGTGATATTATGGATTATCTTGATAAGAAAGGTGTTTCAGATAATACCATTATTTTATTTATGTCAGATAATGGAGGTCTGAGTGCAGTAGCTAGAGGAGGCAAAGTACATACACATAACAAACCGCTTTCAAGTGGAAAAGGTTCTGCTCATGAAGGAGGAATAAGAGAGCCTATGATTGTAAAATGGCCAGGAATTACTAAAAAAAATACAAGTACTGATGATTTTGTAATTATTGAAGATTTCTTCCCTACCATTATTGAGCTAGCTGGAATATCAAATTATAAAACGGTTCAACAGGTTGATGGAAAAAGTTTTTCTTCCATTTTAAAAGGAGAAAAGCAAAATAACAATAATAGAGCTTTGTTTTGGCATTATCCTAATAATTGGGGACCATCTGGACCAGGAATAGGTGCGACAAGTACCATAAGAAAGGGTGATTGGAAATTAATTTATTATCATATGGATAGCCATTTTGAATTATTTAATATTACTAATGATATTGGCGAAACATCAAATTTAGCTTCAAAAGAAATTATAAAGCTTAAAGCATTGGCTCAAGAATTAGGGGACTATTTAAGAAGTGTAAATGCTCAAATGCCAACAAACACTAATACAAATCAAATAGTGCCTTGGCCTGATAACCAAGACGTACTTAATAATTATAATAACTAAATATATCAAGATGAAATATATATTATTTGCTTTATGCATTAGTTTATCCATTAGCTGTCAACAACAAAAAGATATTGTAATAGCCCAAACTTATGTAGAACCACAAGACCCGTCTCCTAAAGCCGATGAAAATTGGCTGACTGTTGAAAAAGGTTTACACGCATCAATCACTTCTAAAGATAACCGTTTTGTAAAAAGTGTCATTCCAAAAATTGAACAACGTAATTCTTGGGAAGATGAAGCCTGGAAAGGTGAGCGAGTTTCTGCCCAAATGGTTTTATGGAGTAACGATTCTATAAATAAAGTTGATTTAGAAATTTCGGATTTTATTTCAGAAGACGGAAGCTCATTACCATCAAGTATTGCCCAATTACGATTTGTAAAATATGTAATTACAGATGAATTTGCTGGAGGTTGTGGCTATAGAAAACCAGAAGATTTTGCATCATCTTTAGCTGCCGATGCTTTAGAACCCGTTAGTTCGTACAAAATTAAAGCACAAGAAACTAGACCAATTTGGGTCACTATGGATGTTCCTCAAGATGCAAAACCTAATACATATACTAGTACAGTAACTTTAAATATTGAGGGGCAAGATTCACAAAAATTTAAATTTCAACTGGATGTTATAGATAAAATATTACCGCTTCCTGCCGATTGGAAGTTTCATTTAGATTTATGGCAAAATCCTTATGCTGTAGCACGTTTTCATAAAGTAGAAACATGGTCTCAAGAGCATTGGGATTTATTAAAACCACTTATGAAAACACTTGCTGATGCAGGTCAAAAAGTAATTACGGTGTCACTAAACAAACGTCCTTGGGGTGGACAAACTTTCGACCAATTTGAAGCCATGATTGATTGGAAAAAGAAAACAGATGGCACATGGGAATACGATTATACTGTTTTTGATAACTGGGTACAATTCATGATGGATTTAGGAGTTAAAAATCAAATTAGCTGTTATTCTATGGTGCCTTGGGGGAATGAGTTTTATTATTTTGATGAGGCCAAAGGTGAAGAGGTAAAGATAAAAGCGCCACCAGGAACAAAAGAATATGAAGATTTATGGATCCCATTTTTAAGTCAGTTTAAAACACATCTGGTAGAAAAAGGATGGAACAATATTACCAGAATGGCTATGGATGAACGTGGACCAAAGGAAATGAAAGCGATGTTCAAGTTATTAAATAAATACGCTCCGGAATTTGGAGCTTCATTTGCAGACAATCATAAAAGTTATAAATTATATCCAAACGAGTTAAAAGATTTATCTGTTGCTTTTGGAGCAACAGTAGATGAGGAAGATTTAAAACTGAGAAAGCAAAACGGTTATATTAGTACACACTATGTATGCTGTTCTGACGGATTCCCTAATGTGTTTACATTTTCGCCACCAGCTGAAGGCGTTTTTATAGGATGGTATAGTATAGCTGCTAATTTTGATGGTTTTTTACGATGGGCATATAATAGTTGGGTAGAAAACCCTTTGCAAGATTCACGTTTTAGAGCGTGGCCTGCAGGCGATACGTATATGGTGTATCCGGATAATAGAAGCTCCATTCGTTTTGAAACTTTAAGAGAAGGTATTCAAGATGCAGAAAAAATTAGAATTCTACGTGAAGATTTTACTAAAAGAGACATGAAGGTAGCATTAGATACTTTAAATAAATTAGTAGCCGAATTTAATATCACTAAAAAGCCGGAAGATTTAGAAGGGATGCTCAGAAATGCTAAAAAGGAATTAAATGGGTTAGCCAAAAAATAAATAGAATTGAAAATCATTTATAAATGCAATGTTCATAATGAATTCCATTGACAAAAAATAAAATCTTGAGAATAAATGATTGTATGGAAACTACATGTTTATGCTGAGTACTCCGACTACGCTCAGCATAAACTAAAGTCGAAGTATGACAATTAAAAAACAATAAATATAGACTTATGAAAAAAACGTTAGTTGTAATTAGTCTAATTTTAGTTCAATATTCAGTTTATGCTCAAAAAATAAGTCTGTTTGATGAGTTGGCACCATTATATCCAGACACTAAAATAATTGAAGAGGTTAATCATATAACATTACATGCACCAAAGGGAGGCGTGTTAAGTGTGAATATCCTTTTGAATAAATTGGAAGAAAAAGATATTATTAAGATCAACCATAATTTAGAAGGGTTATTTTATAAAGTGAAGACATGCAGATTACTTGATGTACCTGTAGAAGAAAACACGGGTTTAGATAGTAGAACCGAGCAGTACACTAACCAAACAAACCCACATGTTTTAAGAAGAGCTCCTTTTCGTGTTTATGAAGTTCTGCAGCCCATAACGTTTCCTTTTTTTAGCGAGCATAAAACAGAAGCATTTAATATAAAATGGGCTATTCCTAAGCAACTTTCAGAAGGAACTTATGAGTCAACACTTGAAATTAAAGGCTTAAATTTTTCCAAAATATTGCATGTTACAACGGTAGTCCACAAAAGTACCGTTCCAGATTCGGGATATAATACCTACGGATATACCAATTGGTTTAGTTTAAAAAGAATGGCTAAAAGTCATGACGTCGATATGTGGAGCCAAAACCATTGGGAGCTTATAAAAAAGTATGCTGAGATTATGGCAGAAGGAAGGCAAAATGTTTTTTGGGTAACGTTGTCTGATATGTTTGAAAAGGTGCAGGAAGTCCCTCAGTTGCAAAGTGCCAGATTGGAAAAATTAATTAAAATATTTTCTGATGCAGGAATCTATTACATTGAATTTTCACCCTTAGCACATAGAACAAAAGGAGATTGGTCTTCTACAACGCTGAGCTCTAATTTAAATTCAGATATGTTGGTAAATTCAGAAGAAGGCTATGCATTTTACGAAACCGTTTTTACCCAACTTAAAAAGATCATCGATAAAAATGAATGGAACGGACGTATCATGTTTCATATTTCTGACGAGCCTACTGATGAAGTTGTTGATGATTATAAATTATTTGTAAAACATTTGAGAAAATATTTTGAAAATGCATCAATTTTAGAAGCAACAATGACATTAGGGCTTTCTGATGCGGTTGATTATTGGTGTCCGCAAGTTCAGGAATATCAAAAACATCAAGAATTTTTTGAGAATAAAAAAAAGGCTGGTGACCAAGTTTGGGTGTATACCTGTTTAATTCCTGGAGGTAAATGGTTGAATCGTTTACTTGATCAGCATAAACTGCGTCAAGTATATTTAGGTTGGAGCTTAGCGAAGTTTGAACTGGGAGGCTATTTACATTGGGGTTTAAATCATTATAACTCGCCAAATCCATTTATAAAAAGCGTTGTAGATCATCCACAGCTACCTAATACAAAGAATAAATTACCGGCAGGAGATACCCATATTATTTATCCGGGAATTAATGAGCCATGGGTTTCCTTACGTTTTAACGCCCATAGGATAGGACTGGAAGATGCAGAACTTTTTAAGATATTAGAGAAAAAAGAAAGAATAAAACTCATGGAGTCCTGTTTTAAACTTTTTGATGATTATAAAACAGACATAGCACTTTACAGAAAAGTTCGAAAAAGATTACTTGAAAAATTAGATAAGAATTAAAATAATCTGCTGTTTTATTATTAATAGTGTTGTTGTAGTTCATATTTTATATACAAAAAATGAAATTAACAAAAAGTGAGCTTAAGAGATATTCCAGACATTTATTATTGTCTGAAGTTGGTGTAGAAGGTCAGTTAAAATTAAAGAACGCCTCAGTACTCGTTGTTGGACTTGGCGGATTAGGTTCGCCTTTAGCTATGTATTTAGCGGCTTCAGGTATTGGTAAACTTGGGCTTGTGGATCATGATACAGTAGATGCCTCTAACTTACAAAGACAAATTATTCATGGCACATCCGATATCGGAAGATTAAAAAATGAATCGGCATCAGAAAAACTGAAAGAAATAAACCCTGAAATTACTATTGTACAACACAATGAAGCCCTAACATCTAAAAATGCTATGGAGATTATTGACAAGTATGATATAGTGGCAGATGGGACCGATAATTTTCAAACACGCTATTTAGTTAACGACGCCTGTGTATTATTAGGAAAGCCAAATGTATATGGTTCTGTATATCGGTTTGAAGGCCAGGTGAGTGTGTTTTGGGCAGAAAAAGGACCATGCTACCGCTGTCTTTTTCCTAATCCTCCAGCACCAGGGACTGTCCCTTCGTGCGAAGAAGCAGGTGTTTTAGGAGTCTTGCCTGGGGTTGTAGGTATGTTACAAGGTACAGAAGTTGTAAAATTAATTTTAGGAAAGGGATCTCTTTTAATAGGTCGATTATTACTTTACGATGCACTTGGTATGACATTTTCTGAAATAAAACTAAAAGCGAATCCAGACTGTCCTGTCTGCGGTGAGCACCCTAAAGTAAAAGCGCTTATAGATTACGATGAATTTTGTGGTGTAAAAAAAACAGAGTATAGTACTACAAACCATCCAAATACTCTGGAAAATTGGGAGCAGGAGCAAGACATGCAACCACAAGTACTTTCAGAACTCATAAAACAAGACCATGATTTATTTATACTCGATGTTCGGGAACCTTACGAATTTGACATTTGCCATATTGAAGGAGCTACATTGCTTCCTTTAAATCAAGTAGTCGATAAACTAGACACATTACCCGAAAATAAAATAATTGTTGTTATGTGCCATCATGGAGGGCGAAGTAGAAGCATAGTTAATTATTTAAACGATAATGGTTTTGAAAAGGTTTACAATTTGGATGGTGGCATCGATAGATTTGCTGTTGAAATTAACCCGGAATTAGACCGCTATTAAGTGTGTTTTTAACGTGTTTTAATTTAATTATTTGTAAAAATAGTTGCATATTTGTATAAAGTATTTTAAAAGCCAAAAAATGTTTGTAAAATGGAATCGTTTGCTACTATTACTTATGGTTATAAGTATAGGCTGCGTTAGTTGTAAACAGAAAGAGGAGCAAAAATCATTACTACTTTATTGTGCAGCCGGTATGAAGCCTGTTGTAGAAAAAGTCACAAAACAATATTATCAGGAATATGGTATTCGTATTGATGTTCAATATGGAGGGTCTGGAACGCTACTTTCAAATTTAAGAGTTGCCAGGCATGGTGATTTGTATTTGGCTGCAGATAAAAGTTATATAAACGAAGCCATTTCATTTGGCTTAGTAAAAGAAACACAATCCTTAGCATTTATTCAGCCTGTGATAGCGGTAGCAAAAGGAAATCCTAAAAAGGTACATAACATTGAAGACTTATGTCAAGATACCATTAAAGTTGCTATTGCAAATCCAGATGCTGCTTCTATAGGACGATTAACAAAAAAAATGCTAACAGAATCTAATCACTGGAATGCCTTAAGCAATAATGTATCGGTGTTAATGCCAACGGTTAATGAGGTTGCCAATACTATTAAGTTGGGTACAACCGATGCCGGTATTATTTGGGACGTGACAGCTAGTCAATATGATGATATAGATATAGTTAATGTACCACTGTTTAAAAATTATATTAAAAACATTACCATTGGCGTCCTAAACTATTCTACACAGGCCACAGAAGCACTTAAATTTATAAGATATATATCGGCTAAAGATAAAGGGCTGCCCGTATTCAAGAAGTTTGCTTATCAACCCATTGTAGGGGATGTTTGGAGCGAAAAACCCAAATTGCTATTTTATAGTGGCGGTGTAAACCGTTTAGCCATAGATAAAACGATACAAGCATTTGAAAAGCGCGAGGGAGTCGAAGTAAATAGAGTTTATAATGGCTGTGGTATTTTGGTGTCTCAAATAAAAGCGGGACAACAACCAGATGCTTATTTATCATGTGATGTGTCATTTATGACACAGGTTGAAGATGAATTTAATACGATTACAGATATTTCGAAAACAAGTATTGTAATAGCTGTAGAAAAAGGAAACCCTAAAAAAATCCAATCCTTAAATGATTTAACTGCCAACGGATTACAATTAGGAATATGTAATCATAATCAAAGTGCTTTAGGAGCCTTAACAAAAAGACTTTTAGAAAGTCAAAATATATGGGAAGCTGTATATAAAAATGTAAGGTCACAAACGCCAACAGCCGATTTGTTGGTAAATCAGATTAGAACAGGATCTTTGGATGCTGTTGTGGTATATGAAGCTAATATAGCTCAGGTAAAGGATAAATTGGATATGATAAGGTTAAGTGAAGACCAAGCCAATGCGATTCAGAATTTTGGAATATCAACAAATTCAGAAAACCAGAATATAATGAAACGTTTATTGAAAGCGCTAACAGACGAAAATTCAAAAAAGAAATACCTTGATAATGGTTTCGAGTGGAAATACAGTAAAACAGAAAAATAAATTATCATAGAAGCAGAAATACATACAAAAAAGTTAAAGGTTAAATCTAATCTTCCGTTTTTTTTAATGATGGGGGTCATAGCTTCAACCTATATTGTATTAATATTAGCGATGATGCTGGCAGATATGTCCTATACATCGCCTGGGCATATCCTAGAAGCATTACAAAGTGAAGAAATTCAATATGCCATAAAGTTAAGTTTAATTACCTGTACCGTGACCATGATTTTAAGTGTGTTGGTAGCCATACCTCTAGGGTATTTTATGGCACGTTTTGAGTTTCGGTTCAAAAAATTTATTGATGCCGTGTTAGACATTCCTATTGTGTTGCCACCACTGGTAATAGGGTTGAGTTTACTTATCCTGTTTCAAACAGCACCAGGACAATTTATAGAAAGCCATATGCGCATTACCTATACAGTCTATAGTGTGGTTATAGCACAATTTATGGTAGCCTGTGCTTTTGCGGTAAGAACCATGTACGTTACATTTATTCAAATAAATAATCGGCAAGAGCAAGTAGCATTAACATTAGGATGCAATCAAAGTCAATCATTTTTTTACATATTGTTGCCACAGGCAAAAAATGGCATTTTAACAGCAGCATCATTAGCGTGGGCAAGAGCCTTAGGGGAATTTGGTCCCATCCTTATTTTCTCTGGAGCAACCAGAATGCGTACCGAAGTGCTGCCAACAACGGTTTTTTTAGAAATGTCTGTTGGTAATATAGAAGCAGCAGTGGCCGTGTCATTAATCATGATAGTCTCAGGTTTTGCCGTGTTAATGATTGTGAGGCTATTTGGAGATAAAAACACCGTTTTATAGATGATAGTATGTGTCAATTTAAATATAGAGCAAGGTGATTTTTCGTTAACCGATGTTAATTTTGAAATTAATAAAGGAGACTATGTGGTGTTAATGGGGAAAACAGGATGTGGAAAAACGACAGTCATGGAATCTATTTGCGGTTTGCGACAAATTAAATCAGGAGAGATTTGGTTAGAAGAACATAATATTTCTGCCGATATGCCTGCCAAAAGAGAAATTGGTTATGTGCCACAAGATGGTGTGTTATTTAAACATATGACGGTTGCCCAAAATATAGGATTTGCGTTAAAAATAAGAAAATGGGACAAACATAAAATAAAGGAACGTGTTAATGAGCTCGCTCAAGTTTTTGGCATTGATTATCTTTTAGATAGAGAAGCCCATGATTTAAGCGGAGGAGAAAAGCAACGTGTTGCTTTGGCCAGAGCTTTAAGTTTTTACCCAAAAGTAATATGTTTAGATGAGCCTTTAAGTGCTTTAGATGAACATACTAAAGACGATATGTTTAATTTATTATCAAGTTTAAAACAAAATTTTGATGTTACGGTTTTACATGTAACACACTCAAAAACGGAAGCCGTTAAATTGGCTGATAAAGTTTTAAAATTTAAGAATGGAGAAGTAAAAGAGTTACAACCAACAGAATTATAACTATGAATATAAAATTAAGATTTACGGCTCAGATAAAAGATGTTGTTGGAAACGGAGCTGACACCATTGTTGTAAATGATGGAGCAAAGCTTCAGGATCTATTAAAAAAAATAGCTGGTAAGTATGGTGAAAAGTTTGAATCTATTTTATTTGATGAAAATAACGGATACCGTCATTCAAATTTAATTGTTATCAATCAATCACAAATAAGCTATGAAGACAATGTAACACTCACCGAAGGTGATGAGGTTACTTTAATGTCACCAATTTCAGGAGGGTAATGAAAAAATTAACAGAAGAAGAATTAGCAACTTACGAATGGCAACTTGATGTACCGGGACATGGTATTGATGGTCAAGAACGTTTAAAAAACAGTACGGTTTTAGTATCACGTTGTGGCGGGTTAGGGAGTGTAGTGGCATACGAACTGGCTGCTGCAGGAGTAGGAACCCTTATTTTGGCGCATGCAGGTAATGTAAAACACAGCGATTTAAATAGGCAGCTTTTAATGACACATGATTGGTTAGGAAAACCTCGTGTTGAATCGGCAGAAAGACGTTTAAAAGAATTAAACCCACACATAAATATAATTAGCGTTCCTGAAAATATCAATGAGCAAAACGCAGAAAAATTAGTAGGTATGGCTGACGTTATTGTGGATGCAGCGCCACTATTTGAAGAACGCTTTTTAATGAACAGGGAAGCCATAAAACAAAGTAAGCCATTAGTAGATTGTGCGATGTATGAACTTGAAGCACAAATAACAACTATTGTTCCAGGAGAAACCGCTTGTTTGTCTTGTTTATATCCAGAACAGCCTGTGGCTTGGAAACGTAGGTTTCCAGTATTCGGAGCCGTTTCTGGAACCATTGCTTGTTTAGGTGCTATGGAAGCAATTAAGTTGATTTCTGGGTTTGGAGAACCTTTAAAGAATAGATTACTAACGATGGATATGAAAACCATGGACGTGCAAACTATTCATATTAAACCTAGAAAAGGATGTGCCATTTGTGGTGGCTAAAAAAATATATAAAGTAAGATGTTGTTAGTCTTTAAAGAAATAGTACATAGAAAGTTCAATTTTTTAATGGGACTTATAGGCATGATAGCCTTGGTGGCATTTGTGGTAGCATTTTACACGATGACACAGGCGACTCAAAAAGAAACCATTCGGCTAACCAGAGACATGGGGTTTAATGTACGTATCATTCCAGGGGAATCAGATATGAATCAATTTTGGGTTGAAGGCTATTCAAATTTAAGCATGTCCCAAAACGTCGTAGATAAGTTGGTTAGTCAAAAATCAGTGAATTATGCGCATTTAACGGCAACGCTTCATAAACGTGTACAATGGCAAGGAAAAGATGTGGTGCTTACAGGCATTTCTAGCAAAGAACGAGAACCGTCTGGTGCTGTAAAATCTAAAATGATTTTTGCTATAGAGGAAAACAAAGTGTATTTGGGCTATGAAGTAGCCAATCAGTTTCACATAAAAGAGGGCGATATTATTACAATTTTTGAAAAAGAATTTCAAGTTTCAAAAACCTTAACAGAATCCGGTAGTGAAGATGATGTACGCATTTATTTCGATTTAAAAACATTGCAAGGTTTAATTAAAATGGAAGGGCGCGTTAATGAGGTGATGGCTATTAACTGTATGTGCTCAACCAAAAATGGAGATCCTTTGAGTGAATTAAGAGCTGAATTAGCTAAAATAGCGCCCGAAGCTAAAGTCATAATGAAATCTAGCGTCGCCGATGCCAGAGAAAAACAACGAAAAATGACTGATAAGTATTTTTCCTTTTTATTTCCAGTAGTATTGATTATTTGTGCTTTACTGTTAGGATCTGTAGTCTTAACCAATGTTAAAACGCGCACTCACGAAATTGGTATCATGAGAGCTATTGGTTTTTCCGGATGGCATATTAGTAAGCAATTCTTTTTACGAGCCTTTATCTTGGGATTCATAGGAGCATTAATAGGTTTTGTTGTGGGAACCCTGTTATCCTACCAACTAGGACCTAATATATTTAAGGTTGCTAAAACCTTTATTTCACCCAATTATAGCTTATTACTTTGGGCTATTTTAATAGGCCCATTATTTGCAGCCATGGTTTCAGTTTTACCGGTGCTATGGTTTGTAAATCAAGATGCGGCACAATTATTAAAAGAGCAATGATATGATAGAAATAAATGCTTTACATAAAAACTTTGCAACTTCTAAAAGTAATGTAGCTGCTTTAAATAATGTTGATTTAAAAATTAATAAATCAGAATTTATACTCATAAAAGGAGAAAGTGGTAGTGGTAAGTCCACATTACTGTTTGCTTTAGGAGGCATGCTGCATCCATCGTCAGGAGACGTTATTGTGAATAATAAAAACCTATTTTCTTTGTCAGAAAAGGAACGAAGAAGCTATAGAGCTAACGACATAGGATTCGTATTTCAATCCTATCACTTATTATCTTACTTAACAGTTTTAGAGAATATTTTGCTTCCGAATACATTGGCTGATATACAATTAAACAAATCAGACGCTATACAATTAGCGACAGAATTAGGCATTGAAAAGCGTTTAAACCATAAACCGTCACAATTAAGTGCTGGTGAAAAACAACGCGTAGCATTAGCAAGAGCATTAATAACAAAACCATCTTTAATTTTGGCCGACGAACCTACAGGCAATTTAGATGAAAGAAATACTATTGAAGTGATGAATTATTTTAAAAAATATCAACAAGAAGGAGGTACCGTAGTTATGGTAACACATGGTAGTTTAGCTGATGATTATGCTACAAGAACAATCAAATTACACCAAGGAAAACTTATAGAAGAATAATAGCAACACAACAAACTTTAAAAGATGAAACCAATATGATTAAAATAATCTTTAAACACGCAGGGTAATGATTATTTTACATCATCAAAGGTTACATGTGACTTAAAAAAAATAAAAATAAACACATGAAAAAAACGCTAAGACATATAATACGTAAAGTATTATTTATAGGATTGATCACGATACTTTTTTATAACTGCGAAGAGCAGAATAAAAGAATACTACCAGAGGAAGTTGCTCAAGATTGGCAACAATTTAAAAAAGACAATTTTAGAAGCGGAAATTCGTCAGTACAACTAGATATCGCAACTTTAGGAGAAGATTGGCATTATAAAGCATCACAATTGCCTTCACCAGCATGGTATGGTCCTGCAAAAGAGGATACCTATGCCAGAAGTGGACCTTTACCTTCTATGCGCGATTACGATTTAGCTTATTACCCAATTATCGCCGGAGACAAATTGTATTATGGATCCACATCAGACCATGCCATTCATTGTTTAGATACTAAAACAGGTAAAGAAATGTGGACATATACCACAGGCGGCCCTATTCGGGTAGCTCCGGTATTTTATTCAGGAAAGCTATATTTTGGTTCAGATGATGGTTTTGCATACTGTATAAAAGCATCAAATGGCGCGTTAGTTTGGAAATATTCTCCTGTTAAAGATCAACCTAAAAAATTAGTAAATAACAATGCACTTATTTCTTTTTGGCCTATTAGAACAGGTATTTTAATTGAAGATGGTATTGCTTATTTTGGAGCATCATTGCTACCTTGGAAAGATTCTTACTTCTGTGCTATAAATGCTAAAACAGGAAAACCTGAAGGCAAAGGCACCTATGTTAATACCTATGAAAACCTAACATTAGAAGGTGCTATGGCATCTACCGGAACTAAAATTATTCAACCACAAGGAAGAATATCTCCTATATTTTTTAATAAAAGTAATGGAGAAAGTAAAGGACAAATAGCCGGAACGGGAGGGTGTTTTGTATTAATTACTCCAGAGAAAAATATAGTGCATACTCAAACATCAAGAAACAAAAGTATTACTGAAACTATAGGAGATTTTGCAGTACCAGGGACTTCTGAAAAGACAAAAAATGCAGAGTATATGTCTTTTAAAGGAGGTAAAGAAATGGTCGTAAATGGTGATGTTAGTTACATTCTTACAGATAATTCTATTTCTGCTTATAACCGAAAAACAAAAAAAATTATTTGGTTAAAACGAGGTTATAATGCTCATAGAATTATTATCTCAGGAGATGTATTATATGCTGGGGCTACAGATGCCGTGTACGCAGTAAGTACTAAAAATGGATTGCCTTTATGGAAAGCTCCTGTAAAAGGCGCTGTGTATGCTTTAGGTATTGCAGATAATGCTTTGTTTGCATCAACAGGAGAAGGCAATATTTACTGTTTTAGAAGTGGAAAAAGTACAAATACCCTTTTGGTAGAAAATAAAGATAAAGAGCCAACTATCGAGAAGGAAATTAAAGCAGAAAAAGAAGATGTTATTGCAACACTAAATTTAGAAGCTGGTCCTTTTGTAAAAACAGTTACCCCTACCAAAGTAGAGGTCTATTTTACTACAGAGAATAAGGAAGTATGTAATATTGCTTGGGGAGATGATGCCGATAAGATTACTTTTGTAAAAGAAGAAGAAGCGACCAAAATACATAGAATAGTTATTGATAATCTTCGTAAAGATTTTATTTATAGATATCAAATAACATCAAACGATAAAAAAACCAAGGTTTATGAATATGATAACTTTTTCAATTTTGAAGAACAATTACCTATAAATTCTAATACTTCAGAGAAGAGTGTGTTATTGTCTGAAATAGATAATTTAGGATTATCGAGTAATGGAATTGCAGTCATTTTTGGAGTTGAAAATAAAGATCAAGCGATCCAAATAGCAAGTCTTTCAGGAGTTAAAGTTATGTTATTTGATACATCTATATCTAAAATTCAAAAGTTAAGAGAAGAGTTGCAAAAAACCGGTTTGTATGGTGGTAAAATAGAATTACATCAAGTAAATAATATATCTAAACTCCCTATAACTTCAGATATCGCAAGTCTGGTTATTGTTAACAACCCATCTAATATTAGCTCAGATGAAGTGATAAGGTTAATTAAACCAAAGGGATATGCCATATTAAATAATAAGAAAGCTAATTTTAAAGACTGGATTGGTAAGTCTGGAAGCAAATGGCAAGTTAGTTATATAAATGAAGAGGCATTTGATGTTCTTAAAAAAGCTGAAGTAGAAACAGCAGGTAAATGGACGCATCAATATGGTTTACCAGATAATACCGCTTTTGGAGGCGAAAGTCTTTGGGGGTCTACATCTACCCAAGATTTTGAAATTCAATGGATGGGGCGTCCGGGACCGCGTTTTCAAACCGACCGTAATGGTAGAAAATCATCACCGTTAGCAGTAAACGGTAAAATGTTTGTACAGGGTAGAGATCGCATAATTGCAGTAGATGCTTTTAATGGCAGTGTGTTATGGTCTAAAGAGATTCCAGATATTAATAGGATGAATATTCTTCGGGATTGCAGTAATTGGACAGCTGACGATAACTTTATTTATATCGCCTTGAAAAATAATGCTTTAAAAGTGAATAGTAATACTGGTAGTATTGAAAAAATAATTCCTGTAATAACAGGAAATAATAACGCTCCAAAAGATTGGGGATATATTAGTGCAGTACAAAACAAAATTATTGGTTCTTCAGTGCCAGAAGGAAGCGCTTATAGAAATTATCATGGTAGCGAAGGTTGGTATGATAATAAAACAGGACCTTTAACAGATAAAGTGGTAAGTTATAATCTATTTGCAAAGTCTTCAAAAGATGGTGAAAATTTATGGGTATATGAAAAACCATCAACATATATCCTAAACACAACAATTACGATACAAAATAATCAAATTAGTTTTGTAGAATCTCGAAATCGTGGATTTAAATTATCAAAAGACCAAAGAGCAGATCCAAGCATTTTTCAAAATTTATATTTAGTATCATTAAACATAGAAACGGGAAAATTAAATTGGGAAAAAGCCATAAATACTAAAGCAGGAGTGACTACCTATTTTATGGCTGGAAATGCTGATCAAAATGTCATTTTAGCTTCAAATGGAGGTAAGTATTATATATATAATTATAACGCCACCAACGGAGAACTTATCTGGCATAAAGAACAAAAATGGTTTTCTGGTGATCATGGAGGGCATTTTTCAAGACCTGCCATTGTAAACAACCGTTTAATTGTAAAACCAGCCATGTATCAATTAAACACGGGAGAATTACTAAAAGAAGAGGTGCCTAAAGCGGGTCATGGCTGTGCTTCATATGCTTTGTCAGAACAATCTATATTCTATAGAGGCGGTAGTGTCACTCAATTTAACTTTGATACTAATAAATTTTCTCAATGGGATCGTTTACGTCCAGATTGTTGGTTAAGTACAATTCCTGCACAGGGTATGATATTGTCTCCTGAAGCAGGTGGAGGCTGTAGCTGTGGTAATTGGTTAGAAACCTCTATGGTATTTGCACCAAAATCCAGAGCACCAATTTCCTTTATTTATGACAATGAGAAATTTATAGATTCTTTGTCAATAGAAATAAAATCCAGAGACAAGGATAATACGGAGATCTATTATACTACAGATGGTAGCGAACCTACTAACCATTCTACAAAATACGCAGAACCAATAATCATAACAAGTACGACAACCTTAAAAACAGTGATTTATGTTAAGAAAAATGGAGACCCTGTAGCGTTTACAAGAACTAAAGAATTTACAAGGTTGCGTCAAACTCCTGTAATTGTCGAAATACCTCAATTAATTAATGGTAAGTGGCAATTTTATATAGAGCGTAATGGCAATACTGGAGACATTCATTATACCATAGATGGTACAGAACCTACGCAAGCATCGCCAAAATATGAGCATTCTGTGGTAATTTCAGATAAGACTTTGATTAAAGCTAAAACGTTTTGGAAAGAAAACCGTGAAATACTTGAAAGTGAAGAAGCTAGTTTTGAAATGTTGATTCCAGAACTAATTGCAGGTGTTAATTTAGAAGCCAAATCTGGTATTATCAGAAATTATTATAAAGAATCTGGTAAAAAAGATAAGATACCAGATTTGAATGAGTTAAAACCAAAAAAGGTAGAAATAATAGACACATTTACTAGCATGCCTTTTGAAAATAAAAACAAGTTTGCACTAAGGTTTAAAGGATACATAAATATTCCTGAAGACGGGATGTATACTTTTACAAGCAAATCAAGTAGAAGTTATGATTTTGTAACCCTTCATAAGGAAAAAGAAATAGAAAGTAAAGGTAATAAAGAAGTGAGTAAAATAGTTCCTTTAAAAAAGGGGTTACATCCTATTATGGTTGATCATTTTGTGGCAGAAGGCCCTTCAGGTTACGATTTGCAAATTGAAGGCCCTAATCTGGAAAAGCAAACAATTC
The DNA here is from genome assembly GCF_030540825.1 of Flavivirga spongiicola. Taxonomy (NCBI): domain Bacteria; kingdom Pseudomonadati; phylum Bacteroidota; class Flavobacteriia; order Flavobacteriales; family Flavobacteriaceae; genus Flavivirga; species Flavivirga spongiicola. Next base: position 203,302 of record NZ_JAUOEO010000001.1, on the reverse strand, counting down.
CCTCTACTTTTTTATATCATTAATCATACATGGAGTTTAGTATTGTATAATAGCCTATCATAGAATTGATGCTAAATAATGGAGATAATAATTTGTGATTGAGTTAGTTTAAAACTCACAAAATTGTTTTGTGAAATTGAAATTATTAAAAATGAAAAAAAGTTTATTAATAGTCATACTATTTGTGTCTGCAATAGCTATTTGTCAAGAACCAATTATCAATATTAATTTTGATTCAGGTAAAATAGCCTATCAAGAAAAATCGGTTGAAAGTCCACCCCCTCACATATTGGCAGCGCAGCAATATAATTTTACTAAAGGCTTAAGCGGAAGAGCACTTGATCTTTCAGAAAATGTAGCTTTGCGAATGCCTTTAAAATTGCAAGAGGCAATGGAGCTTGAATATAAAGAAAAACAATCATTTTCAGTTCAAATATGGGTAAAAACCTTGCCTGATGCTCAACAAGGAACACCTATCATAGGCAATAAAAAAAATAGTGATAAAGAACATAAAGGCTGGCTGATTTCCAGCACAGAAAATGGAGGCTGGATATTTTCTATAAGTGATGGAAAGAAACATTATATATACAAACCAAGTGCTGCCAGAATGCCAATCAATGACGGAGAATGGCATCAAATAGCAATTACAGTAAACCAAGATAAAGATGAGGTTTGGATGTATTATGATGGCATTAATGTAGCCATATATAATACCCCCGGATTAAAAGACTTGTCTAGTGAATGGATAACAACCATTGGCGGTACAGCTTCTAATTGGAGTTATTTAGGGCAAATGGAAGCCTTTAACGGATATTTGGATAATATTAAAATATGGGATGATGTTATTACCTCAGATACTGTTAGTAAAGCATACCAACAGTATTTTTCTTTAGAAGCATTAAATAGCAATCCTGTTAATCAAATAAAATTGATGTCTTGGAATATTTGGGGTGGTGGTAGAGAATTTGGCACCCATGTTAATTTAAAGCGGGTCATTGAATCCATAAAAAATACCCATGCAGATGTCATTACACTTATAGAAACCTATGGTTCTGGTGAAAAAATTGCAGATGCTTTAGGGTATCATTTTTATTTAATTAGCTCTAACTTATCCATTATGAGCCGATATCCAATGAAAGAAACCATAAAAGGCTTTGATGCTTTTAATTTTGGAGGAGCTATATTACAATTAGGAGAACAACAAGAAATAGTAATTTTTGATACTTGGCTAGACTATTTACCAGATTATAGTAAAAATGTTCGAATAGGTAAAATGACTGCAAAAGAATTAGAAAAAGATGAAACTAAATCACGATTGGCAGAAATAAAAACAATATTAAAAGATATTAGCACTTATACAGAAAATGCAAATAATACGCCTATTATAATGGCTGGCGATTTTAATACCAATTCACATTTAGATTGGACAGAAGAAACCAAAGGGTCTCACCTGGGTTATGTCATTGATTGGCCTGTTACTAAAGAAATGGATAAAGCAGGTTATATAGACAGCTATAGAAAAGTAAAACCAAGTCCTTTAAAGTATCCTGGTTATTCTTATTGGCCTTATAGTTATGAACAAAAAGATGAAAGATTTGTAAAAGACAGGATAGACTTTATTTTTTATAAAGGAAATAAATTAAGAACGATTTCTTCTGAAGTGGTAGATTATCATCCTGTTATGTTTCCATCAGATCATGCATTTGTTGTAACAACTTTTGGTTTGAAGTAATATAGAATTTGATGAAAGGTTACATTCCGTTATAGTTGGACAGGTGTTCATTAAAAACAATAAAAGTAAACACATGAATAATTTAAAAATAATATTAGGGTTACTTTTTGCCATGTACATTACATCGGCTGAAGCTTGCAGATATACCATTCGTGAAATAGGGTTCTCTACCTTATCTAAAGTAACCTATGTTATTTATCGTGTAGATGAAAATGGAGCTATGTTCCCCAATCAATTAGCAGCACAATTTTCAGAGTCTAATATAAAACCCATTGGATTTCACCTTAAAGAAGATAAAAATAGTGCTATTACCAAATTTGTAGAACAACAGCAATTAAGTTTTCCTGCGTATGTATTGGTAGATCAAGATCATAGAATGATTGCAATAACGGATGCTCATTTAGTAGACAACATCATGTCTTCGCCAGTTCAAAAACAATTGCTAAGCAAACTGCCCAATCAATACGCATCGGTTATTTTAATTGAAGGAACCTCTAAAACCGAAAATGATTTAGCGAAAAGGACTGTTTTAAAAGCTTGCGAACATATCGAAAATATTATGCCTAATATGCCTAAGCAAGTAGAGGTTGGGCCAGATATGATAGTGATACCAAGTTCTCAATTCGATAAAGAAAAAGTACTACTATGGAGCCTCGGTATAGAAAAGAAGCCTGAAAAACCAATAGCTTTTGTGATCTATGGTAAAGGACGAATAATGGGAGAGAAAATTGATTATGAAAGTATAGTAAAAGGGGATGTTTATAAATTATTATCTATTATCGGCGCCGACTGTGAGTGTGGTTTAGATAGAAAATGGATGTTAGGATATCAAATACCACTAAACTGGCCTAAAAAAACACGACAAGGTTTAAGTGATAGACTAGGGTTTGATGTAGATAATCCAATGGTTTTAACAGAAATGAGCAGAATCCTTGCTATTGAAAATAAAGTGCCTAAAGACCCCGATGGAGTCTCTTTTGAACCCGTTGTTATTAATTTAGAAGAAGAATTTAACGATATTCCGGAAATTGAACATACTGAAGTAAAAACTGCTGAAGAAAATAGTAATGGCGGAAATACAATATTGATTTACTCTTTAGTAGTCTTTTTAGTTATAATAAGTATTGGAGTTATAGTACTCTTAAAGAAACAACATAGATAAATATGATACACAGGGCCTTTTTAATTGCTGTAATTGTTGTAATAACCTCATCATTTCAACATAAACCTAATGATCTAGAAGATTCTAAAACCATAAAAATAATGACCTATAATATATGGAATGGTTTTGATTGGGGTAAAGATGAAGCACGTAGAGATGAATTTGTTACATGGGTAGATTTTCATAAACCAGATGTTTTGGCGCTTCAGGAATTATGCGGCTATACCCAAGAGACATTGTTGAGAGAAGCGAAAAAATGGGGACATCCTTATGCCGAGATTTTAAAAACTTCAGGGTATCCAGTAGGTATAACATCTAATAAGCCAATACAAGTAAAGGCAAAAATATTAGATGGTATGCATCATGGGGCATTACATTGTAAAACAAATGGTATTGATTTTTTTGTGATTCATTTTTCTCCTTTTAGTTATAAAAAGAGACATCTTGAAGCAAAAACAATTTTAGAAAAGCTATTCCAAATTTCAAAAGAGCAAAATAAATATATTGTACTAGGGGATTTTAATGCGGTTTCTCCTTTTGATGCAGATTTATATAAAAATAAGGCAAACCTTATAAGTACTATGAAAGCTTCCGAAGTCGAGCATGATCATGTTAGAAATTTATGTCATGGAGACCTTGAGTATGGGGTAATGGGGGCTCTTTTAGGATATCCGTTAATTGATGTAACTCAAAGATATACTACGGGGTGGGATAATAGAATCAGTTGTCCTACCAGAGTTTTTGAAACCAAAAAAGGAGATAAACCAAATGAGAATTCCAAACGGATAGATTATATTTTAGCATCTCCTTTTCTTGCCGAAAAGTGCATTAATGCTAAAGTGCTTAATCAAAAAGAGACCTATTATTTATCCGATCATTATCCTGTCCTGGCAGAGTTTGAATTGTAGTGTCTGAATAATCAACCTTTGACTATAATTTATAAAAAAATAATTATTTTTATACCTGAGTTAGTAAGTGTTGGTTTGCCTAATAATAATAGCGTAAGTAATTTATGAAGTCGAGGTTTTTTTTAATTTCTATTGTTTTAATATTCCAAAGTCAAATCATCAATTCTCAAGAGGACAATGGCTTAAGTTGGTGGCATCCTTTAAATTGTGAGTTTCAAGTAATTGAGGGACAAGGATGGTTTAAGAATTTAGAGTCAGGATTTGATCGTCTTCCATTAGAAGCAAAAGAAAAAGTTAGAAAACCACTTTGGAATCTATCAAAAAATACTGCGGGATTATCCATTCGATTCACAAGTAATGCTTCAGAAATATCAGTAAAATATAAATTAAAAGGCAGTCTTTCTATGCCTCACATGCCTTCAACTGGTGTAAGTGGATTGGATTTATATGCAAAAAACAGTGATGGTCAATGGGTTTGGGTTAAAGGAGATTATTCTTTTGGTGACTATTCTACATACCATTATGTTAAACTCAAACCAAATGATGCCTATCATGCTAAAGGCAGAGAATATAAATTAATTCTACCTCTTTATAATACTGTAGATTCCTTAAAAATTGGTGTGCCTAAAGAATCGCTTTTTATGCCATTACCTATTCGTGAAGAAAAACCAATAGTCGTTTACGGTACTTCCATAGCTCAAGGAGCTTGTGCATCGCGTCCGGGGATGGCCTGGACCTCAATTTTGGAACGAAAAATGGATAGACCGTTAATCAATCTGGGATTTTCGGGTAATGGCAGATTAGAAGAAGAGGTTATAGATTTTGTTGCAGAAATTAGTGCAAAAGTCTATATTTTAGATTGCCTACCCAATTTGGCTGCAAACGAAAATCGTACATTATCCGATGTCAAGAAGCGCATTCTCTCTTCAGTACGCTTGTTAAAGAATGAAAATCCAGAAACCCCTATTTTATTAGTAGAACACGCAGGCTATTCTGATGAAATGATCCATTTAAACCGAAAAAAAGAGGTTTCCGATTTAAATAAAATAATGAAAGAAGCCTATTCACAATTGCTATCTGAAGGAACTAAAAAAATATATCTGTTAACAAAAGAAGAAATCAATTTAACTAAAGACAGTACTGTTGATGGAACGCACCCTAACGATTTAGGAATGCAGTATTACGCTAATGCCTATGAAAAAGCTCTGCGTACTGTTTTTAAGGAACCGATGGGAACAATCTCTACAACAAAACCTGTAACTCAAGATAGGGATGCCGATGTATATAACTGGAATTTAAGACACCAAAGTATATTAGCATCTAACAATAAAAAGGCACCAAAAATTTGTTTCATAGGAAATTCTATAGTACATCAATGGGGAGGCATTCCAGACATGCCTATTGCTAATGGAGCAGACTCTTGGAACCGTAATTTTGAAGCTTTAGGTGTTAAAAATTTTGGATATGGCTGGGATCGTATAGAAAACGTTTTATGGCGTGTGTATCATGGTGAATTGGATGGATTTGATGCTGAACAAATTATTCTTAAAATAGGAACCAATAATTTGCATTTAAATACAGATGATGAAATTATTAAAGGCCTGCATTTTTTAGTAGATGCAATTAAAGAACGCCAACCTAAGGCAAAAATCACTTTAATTGGGATATTACCTAGAAGAGATTATGAAGAACGGATACGAATTTTAAATTTAGAAATACGTAAAGCCACGCAAACTCTTGATGTTAACTATTTATTGATAGGAGATGCCTTATTAACTCCAGATACAAAAATTGATGAAACACTGTTTAGAGATGGGTTACACCCTAATACAAAAGGCTATAATATAATCGCACCACTAATTAGTTCCTATTTGAGAAGTAATTAACGATCGTATTATGATAACTTTCTAAAATAAAGCCTAAATCCCTTAAAATTTACATTTGTCACATTGAGCATTATCAAAAATACAGAATATATTTTGTATTAAAGATAGCAAGTGAAGCTTGTCGAAAGGTTCGACCTGATATTAATGTCTATGTGGTTTAAAATCAAATACATGACATTAAAAGTTGTATGAAAACTTTACATTATCATTATAATGTAAAACATTTGATAAATTTTTAAACAATCCCTGAACTTTTTATACGTCATAAGCTTAAAACTTAGTGTTATCCTACTGCAAAAAAAGTATTAGTTATAGTCGTATAAATGGTTGAAATACGATTGGGAAACTAATAATTTTATAGTTTGAAATCAATTAACGATTAATGCTATAAATGTCTAAGCAAATGTCTAAGCCTAAAGAAGATAATACAAATAGTTTAAGCACAGAATGCTGCGACCCAAACTCAGGATGTTGTAGTCCTTCTGTTGAACAAGAAAGTAAATCAGTTTCGTCACAATTTGATAAAGTACAACGAAGGGATTTTATGAAAGTGATGGGGCTTGGGCTGACTGGTTTAACGATGGGATTGAGCCATCCTTTAAGTGCAACAGGAATTTTTCAAGATACTTACCAAATTCCTATTAATAAAAATTTGCCCCCAGATTGGATAAAATCATTGTATGAAAGAGGAACACCAGAAATTTATACAGGTAAAGATTTGGTGTATATAGGAATGCCTGTTGGTGGTATTTGTGCAGGGCAAGTATACCTTGGAGGTGATGGTAAATTATGGTTATGGGACATTTTTAACGAACAAAAAGAAGGTATTGTTGGCATTACCCATGAGTTAAGTGGTAGAACAGTTAGACCTAGAGATGGCAGTAATTATATTGTTCCAGTGACTCAAGAATATCCTTTTGATCAAGGTTTTGCAATAAAAATTGAACAAGGAGTGTCTAAGTGGACTAAACGATTAGATTATAAAGGCTTTAAGAATATTAGCTTTAAAGGACAATATCCTATTGGAGAAGTAACATATAAAGAAGAAAACACACCTGTTGAGGTGCAATTAAAAGCATACTCTCCATTTATTCCATTAGAAGTATCGTCATCAAATTATCCGGCGACAATAATGCATTATACCGTATCGAATATAAGTGATAAAGCAGTTACTTGCGAGCTATCGGGCTGGTTAGAAAACCCGGTATTAAATCATTCTGGTGTCGAGACCGAAGTACAATTAAAAAACACGATAGTTACTAAAAAAAATAGGGAGACATTACTATGTGAAGCTATTTTAGATGAAAAAGGCTCTGAATTAAATTTTGAATTTTCCGAGAAAAGAGACTATGGGAATATGAGTTTGACATTATTGAATCCTGATGGTTCAATAAAGTCAACAGCTCAAGAAGATCACTATTCAGAACCTTTGTTTCCAAGTGAGCATAACTCTAAAGAATCAGCTAGCGAAGCCTTTGGTGTGAGTTTACGAGGAGGCTTAAGTAAAACAGTTACGTTACAACCTGGTGAAAGCAAAGACATCTCATTTGTGATAAGTTGGTACTTTCCAAATTTAAGTGCTGATGGTAACCGTTTTAAAGGACGCTCATACAGTCAACGTTTTAAAAACTCTATCGAAGTTGCCGACGACATTGTACAAAATTTTGAAAGGCTACATACCAAAACGACGTTATTTAGAGAAGTGTTTTACAATAAATCAACACTTCCTTATTGGTTTTTAAACAGAACGTTTGCTAATACTTCAACATTAGCAACAGAAACCTGTTATTTATTAGAAGATGGTCGTTTTTGGGCATGGGAAGGTATTGGTTGTTGTCCGGGAACTTGCACCCATGTTTGGCATTATGCTCAAGCTGTGGGGCGTGTTTTTCCAGAATTGGAACGAAATTTAAGAGAACACACCGATTTTGCTGTTATAGAAAAGAATGGGAAAATAGATTTTAGAGGTGGAAGAGCAAATAGAGATGCTGCCGATGGTCAAGCTGGGATCGTTTTACGTTCTTATAGGGAACACCAAATGACATCAGACTCTCAGTTTCTCAATAGAAACTGGAAACATATTAAATCGGCATTACAATATTTAATTGATATGGATGCTGAAGACGGAGAAGCCAATGGTATGATTTTCGGAGAGCAGCATAATACTTTAGATGCAGAGTGGTATGGGAACATTCCTGTTATTATATCATTATATATAGCTGCACTTGCAGCAGGGAAAGAAATGGGACATGAAATGAATGATGCCACTTTTTCTCGTTTATGTGATACCATTCTAAAAAAAGGGCAAGAAAATATTAAGACCTTGTTTAATGGCGAGTATTTTATTCAGAAAGAAGATCCTAACCACAAGGATGCCATAGGTATTGGTTCAGGGTGTTATATCGATCAAGTATTTGGACAAAGTTGGGCTTTTCAATTAGGATTGGGTAGACTTTATAATAAAGAGTTGATTAGCAAATCGTTAGATGCTTTGTGGAAATACAATTTTGTACCTAATATGGGACAATTTAGAAAGTCTTTACCTGAGAATTTAGCAGGGCGTCCTTATGCCATTGATGATGATGCTGGTCTAGTTATGTGTACATGGCCGAAAGGTGGAAAAAAAGACGATTGGGAGAAACACTGGCAATTTGGATATTTTAATGAGTGCATGACAGGTTTTGAATACGAAGTTGCAGGGCATATGATTTGGGAAAATAAACTAAAGGAGGGGTTGGCTATTACAAGAGCCATTCACGATAGGTATAATGCCAATAAGCGAAATCCGTATAACGAAGTGGAATGTAGTGACCATTATGCCAGAGCCATGGCAAGTTATGGAGTCTATCTTGCGGCATGTGGATTTGAATATCACGGACCTAAGAAGTATCTGAAATTTGCACCAAAATTAACTCCTGAAAATTTTCAAGCAGGATTTATTGCTGCTGAAGGGTGGGGGACCTATAGCCAAAACCAAACAGATACATTACAAACAGGAGCTATTGAAATCGCCTCAGGAGAGCTGGTTTTAAAGACCATTTCAATGGTAATTCCTAACAATAAAAAAGTGAAGAATATTCAACTAAAATTGAATAATAAACGAATAAAAAATGAATATCTCGTCAATAATGAATCAGAAGTAAAGATCATACTTAAAACAGTTTCGATTAAAGAAAACGATAATCTTAAAGTGAATATCAAATTTGTTTAAAAAGGATCAAGAATAGAATTTATAATAGATAAAAATTTAAAATAATGATAGTTAAAACTCACAAGCAAATAGCAGTAGCACTTTTATGTTTGATGACATTATGTAATTGCAAAAATAAAAACTCAAAAGTGGAAGTTGTTGAAGAGATAGTATTAACAAAAGGAACTTTTGGATATGATAAAGCCTTTCTTCAAAAAAACTACAAAAGCACGATTGTTTTAGAAAGTGAAGATAAAAAAGCTAAGATCGTACTTTCTCCAGAATTACAAGGACGTGTCATGACCAGTACACTCAATGGAGATAAAGGTATGAGTTTTGGCTGGCTGAATTACGATTTAATTGCATCTAAAGAAATTAAAAAGCAATTTAACCCGGTAGGGGGTGAAGAACGCTTTTGGTTGGGACCGGAAGGAGGCCAATTCTCTATATACTTTAAACCAGAAACTACTTTTGATTTTCCAAACTGGAAGGTGCCCTCTTTTATTGATACCGATGCTTTTAAAGTTGTAGAAAGTAATAAAACAAGCGCGCTGTTTCAAAAGGATATGAATTTTATAAATCATTCGGGGACACAGTTTAATCTGGATGTAACCAGAAAAATAACATTGCTTTCCAAAGCGCAAACCAAAGATGCATTGCAATTAGAAACAGATGATTTTTCTGCGGTGGCTTATGAATCTCAAAATACGGTTAAAAATATTGGAGAAGCACAATGGAAAGAGGATTCCGGGCAATTATCTATTTGGATTTTATGTATGCTGAATCCATCTCCGGAAGTTACTGTTGTGGCTCCAATACAACAAGGGAATGAAGAAGAATTTGGGCTAAGAGTTAACGATAATTATTTTGGAAAAGTAAGTGCAGATCGACTTAAAACTAATGAAAGTACAGTATTCTTTAAAGCCGATGGGAAGAGCAGAGGCAAAATCGGGTTTTCACCAAAAAGAGCTACAAAATATATTGGGAGTTATGATGCAGAAAACAAAGTCTTAACAATTTTGGAAATAGATGCTCCTAAGAAGTCAGATAAATATGTGAATTCTGCATGGGAGCTACAAGAAGACCCTTTTTCTGGCGATGTCATTAATTCCTATAACGACGGACCTTTAGAAGATGGCTCACAAATGGGACCTTTTTACGAATTGGAAAGCTCCTCGCCTGCATTAGCACTACAGCCCGGCGAATTATATACACATACGCAGCGCATGTATCATTTTAAAGGAGAAAAAGACGTGATTGATGCCATAGCAAAAAAAATACTGCAGGTTTCAATTGATGATATTGTAGCGATTTTTTAATCGTAAATATCAGGATTTTACACAATATGAATAATTGATTAAAGAAGATAATAAGCAAATAAAGAATAAATGAAAATATATAAAAAGAACAACAAAGCCTTGGTAGAAAACAATGGTCTTTTTTACGAATTGGAAGTACAAGATTGGGATCAGTTCATCAATCGTGAAAACCTATACAATGCCATAAAACTGGATTTGAAACAGATAACATCAATTTCTAATGAACCTTCTTTGGAAACTGTAGATGCTCCTATTGGAAATCAGGAAATTTGGGCTGCAGGAGTCACTTATTTAAGAAGTAAAGAAGCCCGAATGGATGAGGCCAAAGCATCTGGCGGCGATGTATTTTATAATAAAGTTTATGATGCCGATCGACCAGAATTATTCTTTAAAGCGACCTCACAACGCGTTGTAGGTCATGGGGATGATGTTAATATTAGAAAAGATTCATCTTGGGATGTGCCAGAACCGGAACTCACCTTATTAATTAGCTCTAAAGGCACTATTGAAGGCTATACCATTGGTAACGATATGAGTTCAAGAAGTATTGAAGGCGAAAATCCATTGTATTTACCTCAAGCAAAAGTATTTGAGCGTTGTGCAGCATTAGGGCCATGTATCTACTTAAGTGAAAAACCGATATCTCCCGAAACAATAATTGAAATAGAAATCAATAGAAATGGTGTAACACAATATAAAGATGACGTTGCCATAAAAATGATGAAAAGAAGTCATACTGAATTGGTGGAATACCTTTTTAGGGAATGCGATTTTCCTAAAGGTGTATTTCTAATGACAGGCACTTGCTTGGTACCATCAGATGAGTTTACCTTACAAGTAGGCGATGAAGTTAAAATAACAATAGATTCTATAGGAACTTTGGTGAATTTTGTAAACAAAAAACAATAACAGAATGATGCGAATAAAAAAAGCAATTTTTCTAAGTTTTTTATTTAGTACAACCGCTTTATATATTGAGGCTCAACAGCTACCCGAGTATAGGCTTAATGAGGGTACCAGACAGGTTCATTTAGATTTTCACACTACAGAAAAGCTGGAAGATGTTGGGAAGAACTGGAACAAAAAAGAATGGCAGCAGCAGTTAAAGGATGGTCATGTAAACGCTATCAACATTTTTGCAAAAGGGCACCATGGCTGGACCTATTATGATACCAAGGTTGGAAAACGACACCCTAATTTAGATTTTGATTTATTTGGGGCACAGTTAGAAGCCTGTCATGAAATAGGAGTAAGAGCTCAGGCTTATGTAACTATTGGATGGAATGTTTTAGATGCTAAAGAAAACCCTGATTGGGTCTCAACAGGAAAAGATGGCATCAATAAGTTTGCAGAAATGGAAGCTAAAGCAAAAAAAGATGCCCATTTTCCTTGGGGATGGCCAACACTTTCTCCCGAAGGTCCTTACTTAGAGCATTTGTTAAAACATACCGAAGAAATTGCTAAAAATTATGATTTAGATGGCTTTTGGTTTGATATTGTTCCTGTCGGCAGCATTAATTATAACACATGGAGTAAAAAGGATATGGAAGCTAACGGAGTAGACTGGAAAAATGAAAAGGAAGCTTGGTTACATCACTGCAAAAAAATGCATACATTTTTTACAAAAATGAATGCTATTGTAAAAAAACACAGACCTCATGCATCTATCTATTATAATTGGACAACACCTATGAATAATAGTAAAGTGCTAAAAGAAGCGTATCATCAATACAACACCAAACAAGATTTAGAAGATTTACCAACAACTTGGGCTGGTTACGATGTATTTCCTGTTAGAGCAAAATACTATGCCAATACAGGAAAGCCTATTGTAGCCATGAGCGGAAAATTTCATTCTGCCTGGGGCGAGTTTGGAGGGTTTAAGCATAAAGATGCTATTTGGTACGAAGCTGCTAACATGTTGTCATTTGGAGCGATGGCAAATTTTGGAGATCAACTACATCCTACAGGGAAGTTGGAGAAAGCGACCTATGATAACATAGGGCACGCCTACTCCTATATTGAGAAGATAGAAGACTATAGCATTAATGCGAAACATTTAGCAAAAACGGCTGTTTGGTTAAATTTTAGTGGTAGTGATAATGATGTGACTAGAATGTTACTGGAGCATCAGGTTAATTTTGTAGTGGCGAATAATTTAAAAGATTGGACTCCTTTAGAAGTGTTGATTTTGCATAGTAGAGTTGTACTAAATAAAGAAGAAACTAAGAAAATCCAGCAGTTTGTTGATGGAGGAGGAAAACTATTCATTCTGGGAAATAGTGCTTTTGAAAATGGCATAGCAAAATTTGATATAGGAGCCAAATATTTAGGAGAGGCAAATTATAGAAATGACTATACGTACGTAACAGATATTATGACGACCGATTTGGTACAATCTCCATTTCTTAATCGTACACCAGCAATCCGTGTACAACCAGAAGCAGATACAGAAATATTAGCACAAATATATGAGCCTTATTTTGATAGAACCGTTGAGCATTGGACGTCACATGACAATGTACCCTATCAAACCGAACCAGCAACACATCCTGCATTAATAAAAAAAGGAAACATTATTTGGGCAGCACACCCCTTAGAAAAGATATATGCCAAAGAAGGATCTCGTGTGCACCGACAACTTTTTTATAATGCTTTAAGCCAATTGTTAAAAGCACCAATAGTAGAGGTAAATATGCCAAGTTCCGGACGTATGAATTTATTACATCAACCAGAAAACAATAGATACGTAGTTCATTTAACTTATGGTACCCCTCATAAACGGGGACGTGCGCAAGTTATAGAAGACTTAATTCCTTTACAGAATACCATAGTAAAAGTAAGACTACCAGAAAAGGTTCGAAAAGTGTATCTCATTCCTTCCAAAGAAGTATTGCCTATAAAAAGTAATGGTGATGTCATTTCAGTCGAAATAGAAAAATTCAGGTGTCATACAGCAGTAGTTTTTGAATATTAAATAAAAAGACAATAAAAATATGCATAAAGAGAATTATTTTCAAGCCATTAACCCTTCAACAAATCAATTGTTAGGTGGCGAGTTTAAAATTGCCAATATTAATGAGATTGATAACGCAGTAAAAAAAGCCACTGCGGCTTTTGATATATATAGAAAAAAGAGTACGCATAGCATCGCTGATTTTTTAGATTGCGTAGCTGATGAAATTTTAAGTTTAGGAGATGCTTTATTAGAAAGATGTCACTTAGAAACGGCTTTGCCATTAGCCCGATTGCAAGGAGAAAGAGGGAGAACAATAAATCAGTTAAAGTTATTTGCTTCTGTAGTTCGTGAAGGGTCATGGATAGATGCGCGAATTGATACAGCTATTCCAGACAGAAGCCCAATTCCAAAACCTGATATACGCCATATGTTAATTCCATTAGGTCCTGTAGCCGTATTTGGCGCCAGTAATTTTCCTTTGGCATTCTCGGTAGCAGGAGGCGATACAGCATCGGTTTTGGCTGCTGGCTGTACCGTAGTGGTTAAGGGACATCCTGCGCATCCGGGAACATCAGAAATGGTTGCTAGTGCTTTTTATAAAGCGATAGAAAAATGCGATATGCCTGAAGGTACATTTCAATTAGTGCAAGGAAATACGAATGCTGTTGGAGAACATTTGGTAAAACACTCAGGTATAAAAGCTGTAGGCTTTACAGGCTCTTTTGGAGGCGGTAAAGCATTGTTTGATCTGGCTAATGCAAGACCAGAACCTATTCCGGTATTTGCTGAAATGGGAAGCACAAACCCAGTATTTATTTTACCCGGTGCTTTAGAAGGAAAAACCGAAGATATTGCAGCAGGTTTGGCAGGGTCGATTACTTTAGGTGTTGGGCAGTTTTGTACCAACCCAGGGTTATCTTTTGTTCAAAAATCAGAATATACCAATCAATTTTATGAAACATTGAGTGAAAAAATCAATGCGATTTCTACTGGATCTATGCTAACAGGAGGTATAAAAAAAATGTATGATCAAGGTATTCAGAATACCTTGACCAAAGAAGGTGTTGAAGATCTGGCCATAGGAAAATCTAGCACTGAACCAAATAGTGTAGCAGCTAGAATTTTTAGAACAACCATAGAAAATTTTTCAAAAAGCCCCGAGCTGGCTGAAGAAAACTTTGGACCATCCAGTATCTTTGTAGACACTCAGACAAAAGGACAAATACTTGAAGCAGCTAATAACCTTGAAGGGCATATTACGGCTACCGTATTTGGTACGGATGCAGATTTGATGAATTATAAAGGACTTTTTGATATTCTAGAAAAGAAAGTTGGTAGAATAGTAGTTAATGGGTATCCAACTGGTGTAGAAGTATGCCATTCTATGGTACATGGCGGTCCATATCCTGCCACAACTGCATCGCAATCAACATCCGTTGGCACCAACGCAATAAAAAGGTTTGCCAGACCCATATGCTATCAGAATTACTCTGATATATTATTACCTGCAGCTTTGAAAAATGATAATCCATTAAGTATATGGCGCTTATTAAATGGAGAACTTAGTAAAAATAAAAATTAATAAAATAATGAGTTATGAGGTTTAAAAATGGTATTATTTTATGCATAATTTTAGTAATGATTTCATGCAAAAATATAGCACATGATGATAAAAATGTAGCAATAGAAAAGCCACTTTTATTAAGAGCAGAAATTCCATATATAAAAGGAGAAAGCAAGAAAATATTTGATGCCAAACCTTCCAAAGATTTCGATGACAATAAGTGGTTTACTAACGATCACTGTTTTGTTGAAGACCATGATGGCAAATTACATTGGTTCGGTATCAATAATCCTTATCCGCCTAAAGGAAAAGAATTATATAGCTATCACCCTTATTTAGGACATCTAACTTCAGATGATGCTACAAAAAACTGGAAAAGGTTACCCTTTGCACTTGATGAAAGTAGGGATACAGAATATTTAGGTGCCCCGTTTGTGATTTGGCATGAAGAATCAAAGCGATGGGCCATGGTGCTCGAAACCAGAATGGATGATATTAGAAGGCTAGAGGTCTCTTGGTCAAAAGACTTAATTAAATGGGAACGCACATATAAAGCGATATTACCAGACGATCTTTGGATTAGCTCCCGTGATCCACATATTATGAAAGGGCCAGATGGAAAATATTGGATACATATTGTTTCTACAGGAAATGAAGGTGTAAAACAATCTCAGGTATTAAGAATAAGAACCAAAGATTTTGAAACTTTTGATAAACCAGAAACCATTTTGGGAATCAATGACAATACGTTTGCAACATTAATAGAGTCCCCTTCTGTGTTGAAACATAATGGATTATGGTATTTGTTGTTTACGTATGCCCACAGAAGATATACGGAAACCATTGTGGTGGTGTCTGATACTCCAGATCATTTTGATTACTATAATAATGCAGTAACAACGTTATTTGGCCATGCCGCTAAAATATTTAACTACAAAGGAAAATCATACATATCCTCTTGTGGACCTGAAGATCAGCATTATTCTAATCATCAATCAGTATCACTTGCAGAATTGGGGTGGCTGAGTCAGAAATAAAATAAATCTTATAAAATGAAAAACAGTTTAATATTTTTTGTAATCGTATTACTTATGAGTTGTAATAACTCAAAAAAAGATGATACGTTTTTACTTTCAGACATTCAGGAATACTATAAAGCTGCACCGGAAGGTGTGGAAACACGTTGGTATAGTTCAGAAAATAAAACAGGAGAAAAAGGTAAAGGCGGAATAACTAATAAAGGTGCGAAAGGAGATGCTTTTACAATGATTGGGCCAGGTGATAGAACAGTAATTTTAGATTATAAAGGTGCTGGAATTATTACAAAAATATGGTCGGCGAATTCCATGCAATGGGCGGAAGAAGATAGACGAAAACTAAGCATTAATATGTATTGGGATGGAGAAGAAAAACCAGCAGTGTCTGCACCCTTTTTCGATTTTTTTGGTATAGGTCTAGGGTTGACAAGTACTTTTGAAAACGAATTTTTTGCAATGCCAGAGGGGCGTTCTTTTAACTGTGCCATACCCATGCCATTTCGTAAAGCAGCAAAGGTTGAAATTGTAAACGAATCGGATAAATTCATTATGTTTTATTATAAAATAAATATGGTGGAAGTCCCTGAATTACAAGACGACGCTTTGTATTTTCACGCGTATTGGAATAGAGATACGGCAACAACCAAAGGCATCGATTATACAATATTACCAAAAGTAGAAGGTAACGGTAGATATTTGGGAACCAATATAGGCGTTATTGGTAATGAAAAATACAAAGGGTCCTG
The DNA here is from genome assembly GCF_030540825.1 of Flavivirga spongiicola. Taxonomy (NCBI): domain Bacteria; kingdom Pseudomonadati; phylum Bacteroidota; class Flavobacteriia; order Flavobacteriales; family Flavobacteriaceae; genus Flavivirga; species Flavivirga spongiicola. The sequence continues at coordinate 186,799 of NZ_JAUOEO010000001.1, read as the reverse complement.
GTTTGGAGAAGGAGAAGCAAGAATCTTTTTAGATGGTGACACTAAATATCCGACGTTATCGGGTACTGGAACCGAAGATTATATTGGGACTGGTTGGGGACAAGGAGAATATGCCAATAGAATTCAGGGAAGTACAGTCTCTAATAAGGAACGTGATCTTTATACGTTTTATCGTTTTCATACCTACGACCCTGTCTACTTTCATAAAGATTGTAAAGTTACCATTCAACAAATAGGAAATTCAGTAAGAAGAAAAATTATTGAAATGAATAAAAATGGTGCCAATATTACACCGGTATGGTCTTATGTTGAGAAAGATGGTTATGATGCTGCAAAACGATACTTGGATATGGAAAATCCACCGGCTTTAGAAAGTGATGACTTTCCGGATGGGGTATCAACCAACTTTTACAGATCTGATGATGTATCGGCAACGGCCTATTTTTATTTAGACAAACCATCATCTAACCTTCCAACCTTGCCTTCTGTAGACTTAAGAGTTAAGCATATTAAAGAAAAGGTGTTTGATAAATTGAAATAAGGTATCAGTAGGTAACTATAATTATAAACAAATGAAACTCTTAAGGCTTAGTTTTATATCACTTCTATTTTTTAGTTCACTTTTTACAGCTTGTCAAGGAGCAGCTACTCATGTGGTAAGTGTTGCATCTTTATTAAAAGAGATGACCTCAAGAGAACAGCTAACCAAATTTCCTGAACCGCAGTATATAACTAAACATGCCAGTAGTTACGATAGACGAAGTATTTCAGCTAACGATAAGTTTTGGTTTGCTAATTGGGACAATAATCAGTGGACAAGTGTAGAAGAGAATAATGGAAGAACGGAGTATGTATTGCTTGATACAGATCAACCAGGTGCTATTACTCATTTTTGGATGACAGGTATTGGTGAAAATAGAGGACAAGGAACCTTACGGATTTATATAGACGACGTTAAAAAGCCTGTAATTAGCCAAACACTTCGTAGTTTTATTGGTGAAAATAAAGCTGTAGGTTATCCGTTAAGTTGCTCTGTATCTCCGTTGGCGCCTGTTGATGAACGAGGACATAATTTGTACTTCCCAATACCGTATGCCCAATCCTGTAAAATTACATATGAATCTGATTTAATTATTAAAGACGAAAGAGGAAAAGGAGAGGTCTTGTATTATAATATAGATTACCGAACATATATAGAAGATGTAGAAATAGAAAGTTTTACTAAAACATCAATAGCCGATAACAAGGATTTAATAGTAAAAACAAATCAGTTATTATTGAATGGAGGTTCTTCTGACAAGGTAAAGCAAAGCAAAGGGTTTGAAAGTTTTGATATAACATTGAATAAAGATGCAGAAGTTGTTATTTCTCAAAAAAATATAGGGGCAGCCATACATGAAATAAATATGCGGGTGCAAGAAGATAACCCGAGACAATCGATGAGGTCGGCAATATTAAAATGTACGTTTGATAATTCACAGACGGTATGGGTACCTATAGGAGATTTTTTTGGATCCGGATATAAAATTACACCTTACGAAACCCGATACAATAAAGTTTCGGGCAGTGGTAATCTCACTTCAAAATGGATAATGCCCTTTGAGAAAAGTTGTCAGATTTCATTAAAAAATATAGGAGATGTGCCCATTCGTATTAATGGTTCTTTACAATTTAATGCCTATGATTGGACAAATCGATCTATGCATTTCTACACCTCATGGCACCAGTTTACAGGTATAGAAACTGGTAAAGCAGATAAATCGATGGATGGGGGCAATGGCATACAGGATTTAAACTATGTGACACTTTCAGGGCAAGGTGTTTACGTAGGAGATGTATTAACATTGTTTAACGATAATGCACCTTTAGGAAAAACAATCTGGGAAAAAGAGGATGGTACATTCAGACATTGTTGGTGGGGTGAAGGCGATGAGAAAATATATATTGACGGTGAAGCATTCCCCTCTCATTTTGGAACCGGTACCGAAGATTATTATAATTATGCATGGTGCAAACCAGAAACTTTTACACATCCATTTATCGCTCAGCCTTCTGGTGATGGTAATATGACTCCGGGTTATACCGTTAATGCAAAAGTAAGAACCCTCAATGCACTTCCCTTCACAAAAAGCTTGAAGTTCGACATGGAATTATGGCATTGGAATAAAGCAACAATTAATTATGCTCCAACGACATTTTACTATATGAAGCCAGGAGGAAAAAACAATATAGCTCCAGATTATAAAGGAGCTAAAGAAAAGGTGTTGGTAGATTATGAGGAATTGCACAAATCTGAAAAGAACAACTCATAGAGACAAATAAATGATTACACTAGGAGATACTACATCTTTGTGAAGAATACAGTAAAAGGAAGTAATATTAAATAACATTAAGTATAAAAAGATGAAACTTGATACTAGAATTTTAAAAAGCAGAATATACTACTTTTTTGTATTTATAGTATTAACTACAGGTCTAAGTGCACAAAAGAAAGAGACAATAGTAATTGAAGAATTACAACATTTAAGTGATATTAGCCTGTTGCCAATGTATAGACAAAATTCTAAAGTAGCTATGGTATCATCTTATGATACTTCCGGAGGTAACGATGATGGATTTTCTGGAAAATATTCTTTTATAAGGAAAGAAGGCGAAAACAGGTTTGTCATGGCAGATTTGAAAGGCCCGGGAGTTATTCAACGGATATGGACTCCAACTCCTACAGCAAATATTATTGAATTTTATTTTGATGGTGAAAAAACGCCAAGAATAAGCATGAAATTTGAAGATTTGTTTTCATCAAAAGTATTTCCATTTAAAGCACCTTTGGTAGGAAATGAAGTTGGTGGCTATTATAGTTATGTCCCTATTCCATATAAAAAAAGCTGTAAAATTGTCTATGTAGGAGATGGTTTGAAATTTCACCAAATACAGTATAGAACATATCATGATAAAAAGAAAATATCTACATTTTCAATGGCATGGACAGAAGAAGAAAAAAAAGCTTTTAAAAGGGTATCTAATGTATGGGCTAATTCTAAAAAGCATGTTTCAAATTTAAAACAGGAAATAGAAGTCATTAAAAGGAAAGTCTATATAAACCCTGGAGAAAAGATCTCTCTGGCAGAAATTCAAAACGGAGGGCGCATTGTTGGAATGACTTTTAATAATGGTTCACAATTAGAAGGAGAGCATACAGATTTAATATTCAGATCGACGTGGGATGATGATAAAGCGTATGCTATTAATGTTCCTATGGCTAGTTTATTTGGTTATGCTTTTGGTAAACGTGCTATGAATTCTATGCTTATGGGGTCTAATGGAGAAACAAACTATTGTTATTTACCAATGCCTTTTGATAAAAGAGCAGTATTGGAATTGGAATATTTAAAGAGAGGAAAGGAATTTCAACCTAGCTTGAGTTTTCAAATGACGTTATATTATACTAAAGAAAAAAGGAAATCTAGAAAAGAAGGAAAACTATATACCGTCTGGAATAGAGAAATTCCTAAAAAAGGGAGACCTTACAATATAATAAAACAACAAGGTAAGGGGCATCATGTTGGTACGATCCTTTTATGCCAAAGTATAGAAAAGGAAACGTCATTTACGACAGGTTTTTTTGAAGGCGATGATGTCACTATAATAGATGGTGATATGCGAATGCATGGCACAGGTTCAGAAGATTATTTTAACGGAGGATGGTACGGTGTTGCAGATCGTTGGGATGATGGTTTTAGCCTCCCTTTACATGGGTGTCTTGATTATTCTATTCCTTTAGCCAGAACAGGGGGCTATCGGTTTTATTTGGGAGATAAAGTTAATTTTAGTGAAGATTATGAATTAACCATAGAACATGGACCTGAAAACAATCAATGGCAGGTAGATTATGCTTCAATAGCTTTTTATTACGGTGATACGCCAGTTCTAAATGCTATAAATCCCTCACTCGAAACAACAAAAGGCTTTGATGCACCAGAAAAGTTAGAAGTTTATTTGAATTTTTTCAATATACAATCACTGGGGTTTCCATATGCCCCAGTATCTGTAAATTATAAAAAAATTAAGGAAAAAGAAGTTTTTTTATTTCATAGCGAAGAAGATTGGATCTCTGTTAAAACTAGTTTGAACTTACCTGTTTCAGATGGAACTTATAAACTTTACATGTCTTATTTTAAATCTTCAAATAGCAATCAGTTACGTCTTTTTCAAAGGCAAAGACCGATATCTGAATGGGTAGATGTTTCTTCTGATAAAACGGAATTCATAGAGCAACAGTTTATGGGAAATATAAAAGTAGCTAATGGAGAAGCTTTTTTAACTTTTAAAACCAAAGGCAAGTCAGGAAAATGTGATTTTGCATTGTATCGAATATATTTAATTAAAAATTAGAAAATGAATAATGTATAAATTTAAAAATGTGAATAAAATAATTCAACTGATAATCGTTTTATTTTTAATTGTTTCTTGTAATAAAACAAAAGAGGCACGATACCCAACGTCAAATACTATAGAAATAAGTGAGACAGATACCAAGGATTCTATAATCTTAAAGGCAGCCCATGTAGTACCAACACCTAACCAATATGAAGCTCTAAAAAATGAATTTATCGCTTTTATCCATTTTGGTCCCAACACCTTTACAAGAATGGAATGGGGAAATGGTATGGAAGATCCTAAAATATTCAATCTTCAAAATTTAGACACCGATCAATGGTGTAGAGAGATGAATGATGCCGGAATGAAAATGGTTATTATAACAGCAAAGCACCATGATGGTTTTGTATTATGGCAGTCACGTTATACCAAACACGGTATCATGTCATCACCCTTTAAAGATGGAAAAGGCGATGTCGTAAAGGAACTGTCAGAATCGTGCAAAAAATATGGATTAAAACTAGGTGTTTATTTATCTCCGGCCGATCTCTATCAAATAGAAAATCCGAAGGGTTTATACGGAAACCTTAGTACATATTCAGACCGCGTTATCCCACGTCCGGTAGAAGGTCGTCCCTTTGAAAGCAAAACCACTTTTACATTTAATGTAGATGATTATAATGAATACTTTTTAAATCAGTTGTTTGAATTGTTAACAGAATATGGGCCTATCCATGAGGTATGGTTTGATGGCGCGCATCCAAAGAGAAAAGGCGGTCAAAAATATAATTATACAGCTTGGACAGAGCTAATTTCTAAACTGGCTCCAGAAGCTGTTATTTTTGGAGGAAAAGACATTCGTTGGTGTGGTAACGAATCTGGAGCAACAAGAGATACAGAATGGAATGTAAGAGCAGAGCAGGTGAATAAAAATGGCGATATCTCTAAAGAAGACATAGGAAGCAGAAAGCAATTGTATAAAGCTAAATATTTACATTATCAACAAGCAGAAACCAACACGTCTATAAGAGAAGGTTGGTTCTATAGAGACGACACCAAACAAAAAGCACGAAGTACTGATGATGTTTTTGATATGTATGAAAGAACAGTGGGAGGAAACACTACTTTTTTATTAAACATACCTCCAAACAGAGAAGGTGCTTTTTCTCCGGTAGATGCTAAGGTACTTAAAGAAGTAGGGCAGCGTATCAAAGAAACATATGGCACCAATTTATTCAAGGGAGCTAGTGGGCCTACAAAAGTTTTAGACAAAGATATAGCTAGTTTTGAACTGTTAGATGGTGATAAGAACGAAATTATTATAGAAACCAAAGAACCCATTACAATAAATAGAATCATGTTACAGGAAGCCATTACAACCCATAGCGAGCGGATTGAAAAACATGCAGTAGATGCTTGGGTTAATGATGCATGGCAGGAAATTGTAACAGCTACTAATGTTGGTTATAAAAGAATTCTTCGTTTCCCGGAAGTGACATCAAGTAAATTTAGAGTTCGCATATTAGAATCGCGCTTAAGCCCTGCAATATCAAATGTCACGGCCCATTACTATAAATCAAGGCCCCCACAGCTCTCAATAATAAGAGATGTAAACGGCATGCTGAACATCCAACAAAAAAAGCATGAATTTAACTGGAAGGTCCACGGAGAAAATGCAACAAAAAAAACAAATTCAGATTATGAAATTAGGTTTACTACAGATGGTAGTGAACCAACAGTAAATTCAAAATTATTTAATGCACCATTTTTAGTGAATTCAGGAGAAATTAAGGCCGTAGCTGTAAGTAAAGAACAGTTAGGAAGTATAGCCTCCAATACGTTTGGAATCATTAAAGAATCATGGAAAAGTATTGGAACAGATAGCTCTAAAAAGCAACATAACAAAGAACATGCTTTTGATGCAAACCCGGATACCTACTGGCAGTCTGAAGCTAAGGGAAGTTCCCATTATATCGCTATCGATTTAGGAAAAGAATATACACTTAAGGGCTTCGCATATACGCCACAGAAAGAGCACTCTGAGGGTATGGTGGAAAAAGGTATTATAAAAGGAAGTAAGGACGGATTAACATGGAGCACCATTGAAGCGTTTGGGTTTGGAAATTTAATAAACGATCCCGTAACTAGGAGACATTATTTTAAAGTACCAGTATCAACCAGATATATTCGAATAGAATCTAAAGTTATAGCCGGAGGTAAAAAGACCGCAGCCATAGCAGAATTGGACTTTTTTGAATAACAGATAGCAAACTTAAATTTTTTAAAAATTAATAATAACACTAAAAAAACATGAACAAGTTATTTCAACTTCTAATTATTTTGTTTGTCATTGTGTCCTGCGATAAAAAGACAGGAATATTATACACATCCGCAAGTACTATAGAAATAAGTGAGACAGATACTAAGGATTCTATAACCTTAAAAGCAGCCCATGTTGTGCCAACACCTAACCAATATGAAGCTCTAAAAAATGAATTTACCGCTTTTATCCATTTTGGCCCCAACACCTTTACAAGAGAAGAATGGGGAAATGGTATGGAAGACCCTAAAGTATTCAATCTTCAAAATTTAGATACCGATCAGTGGTGTAAATCTATAGTTGAAGCAGGTATGACCATGGTCATTATAACCGCAAAGCACCATGATGGTTTTGTACTATGGCAGTCACGTTATACGGAACATGGTGTGATGTCATCACCATTTAAAGATGGAAAAGGCGATGTAGTAAAAGAACTGTCAGAATCGTGCAAAAAATATGGACTAAAACTAGGTGTTTACCTATCACCTGCAGACCTATACCAAATAGAAAACCCTAAGGGTTTATACGGAAACCTTAGTACATATTCAGACCGCGTTATTCCACGTCCAGTAGAAGGTCGTCCCTTCGAAAACAAAACCACTTTTACATTTAATGTAGATGATTACAATGAGTACTTTTTAAACCAGTTGTTTGAATTGTTAACAGAATATGGACCAATCCATGAAGTATGGTTTGATGGCGCACATCCAAAGAGAAAAGGTGGTCAAAAATACAATTATTTAGCATGGAAAGAACTAATCTCTAAGCTGGCTCCAGAAGCTGTTGTTTTTGGAAAACAAGATGTTCGGTGGTGTGGTAACGAATCTGGTGCAACAAGAGATACCGAATGGAATATCATTCCCTACCAGACAAACCCTCATGAAATGAATAGTTTTGCGGATATTACAATAGAAGATGTAGGAAGTAGAGAGCAATTGTATAAAGCAAAATTTTTGCATTATCAACAAGCAGAAACCGATACATCTATACGAGAAGGTTGGTTTTATAGAGATGATACAGACCAAAAAACAAGAAGCACTGATGATGTTTATGATATTTATGAACGATCGGTAGGCGGTAATGCCACTTTATTATTAAACATTCCTCCAAACAGAGAAGGGATTTTTTCTCCGGTAGATGTTAAGATTCTTAAAGAAGTAGGTGAACGTATCAAAGAAACATATGGCACCAATTTATTCAAGGGAGCAAGGGGATCTGTAAAAGTATTAGATGAAGACCTAACCAGTTTTGAACTGTTAGATGGTGATAAGAACGAAATTATTATAGAAACCAAAGAACCCATTACAACAAATAGAATCACGTTGCAGGAAGCCATTACAACCCATAGCGAGCGGATTGAAAAACATGCAGTAGATGCTTGGATTAATAATGAATGGCAGGAAATAACAACAGCCACCAATGTAGGCTATAAAAGAATCCTTCGTTTCCCAGAAGTGACTTCAGGCAAATTCAGAGTGCGCATATTAGAAACGCGTTTAAGTCCTGCGATATCAAACATTACGGCCCATTACTATAAATCAAGACCCCCACAGCTCTCAATAACCAGAGATGTAAACGGCATGCTGGACATCCAACAAAAAAAGCACGAATTTAATTGGAAGATTCATGGGGAGAATCCTGAGAACAAGCTAAAAGCAGATTATGAAATCAGGTATACTATAGATGGTACTAACCCAACAAAAGTATCTAAATTATATAAAGAACCATTCTTGGTAAATTCAGGAGAAGTAAAGGCAGTAGCAATAAATAAAGAGCAATTGGGTAGTATAGCGGCCAATACCTTTGGAATTATAAAAAAGGGATGGAAAAGCATAGGGGCCGATAGTTCCAAAGAAGACCACGAAAAAGAAGCAGTTTTTGATGCAGACCCGAATACCTATTGGCAGTCAGAAGCCAGAGGAGGATCCCATTATATAACCATTGACTTAGGAAAAGAATATACACTTAAAGGCTTTGCCTATACACCGCAAGGAGAACATTCCGAAGGGATGATAGAAAAAGGTATTATAAAAGGAAGTAAGGACGGTTTAACATGGAACACCATTGAAGCGTTTGGATTTGGAAATTTAATAAACGACCCCGTAACCAGAAGGCATTATTTTAAAGCACCAGTATCAACCAGATATATTCGAATAGAATCTAAAGTTATAGCCGGAGGTAAAAAGACTGCAGCCATAGCTGAACTGGACTTTTTTGAATAGTTATTTATGGTTTAAAAATTAAATTTTCATACAATCAATATCTATAAGCAAGATGAAAAAAAAATATATTTATTTTTTAGTAGGAATGACTTTAATAACCTCGTGCAAATCTAAAGGAGGTGAAGAAACTGTAAAAAAAACAAACGAAAATACAGTAGTCCAAGTTCCAAAAATAGTAGGGGACTGGAAGCACATTTTTAACCCCAATGATACCCGTTTAGAAATTGATACAACCTGGTATACCAATGATCATAGTTTTGTTAAAGGCTCGGATAATAAGTGGCATGCCTATGGTATTATTGGTCATAAACCTATTAATCCGTGGACGGGAGAAAATAAATTTTTCCATGTTTCATCAGATGAATTGTTTAAAGAGAAATGGCAAGACCATGACTATGCATTAAAAACCAAAGAAGGCGTGGAGCGTGTTCTGTGGGCGCCTCATATTTATAAAGAAGCTGATGAATACACGATGTTCTATAATGCTGGTAACTTACAGCCTAATGCACCCCATTATGCTTCTTGGGGAACCTTGCATAAAGCGACTTCTAAAGATATGTTTAACTGGGAACGACATCAATACAACCCCCTTTTTAGTGACCCGGGACATGCGAGAGACTCCTATATCATGAAACATAATGGTGAGTATTATTTTTATTATACACGTACTTTTAGTGAAGTAGATCTTCGCTCTTGTGTAGCTGTGCGTAAAAGCCCAGATTTAGATCATTGGAGTGGCCCTAAAATAGTACATACACAACCATTTGAAATAGATTGGGGAGGTGATGCAGAAAGCCCAACAGTTATTTATAAAAATGGCCTGTTTTACTTATTTATCTGTTTGGCAATGACAGAATATAATTTAACTCATGTTTATTGGTCTGACGATCCTATGAATTTTCCAAAAGAAAATTTAGTAACTACAATGAATGTACATGCCGCAGAAATTATTGATGCAGGTCATGAAGGCTGGTTTATTTCAAATACAGGCTGGGATAAAAAAGGATTATATGTATCTAGAATGATTTGGGAAAATATTAAATAAAGTATAACAATAGAATATTAAATTAAAATGATTAAAAGAGGATTGCAATTGATTTTGTTTTTTATAATTACAAATGGGATTGCTCAAGATTTATCGGAAAAAGTCAAACCGGAAACATATTCTGGAGATCAATTAAAATATATTGGTATGCCAGTTGGAGGTATCAACACAGGCCAAGTATATTTAGGTGGGGACGGACAATTGTGGTATTGGGATATTTTTAATATTCAACGTATAAAACCAGGTGGTCCGGGAGATAAATTTTATATCAACCCTATGGTTCAAGACAATAAATTTGATCAGGGGTTTGCTATAAGAGTTAAAAAGTTATTACCATCGACAATAACCCCAATGGTAAGGCCACTAAATAATAATGGTTTTTCTGATATTACATTTAAAGGAGAATATCCAATAGGTAAAGTGAAATACAGAGATGCAAATTCCCCTGTTTCGGTTGCATTAAATGCTTACACTCCATTTGTTCCTACAGATCATGAATCATCAGACTTTCCAGCTGTTGTTATGGAATATACACTCACAAATGATTCAGATAGTAAATTGTCTGTAGAATTGATTGGATGGTTACAAAATATGTCAAACTTCCAAACAGCAAATTCAACCAAAGGAACACATATTAATACTATTAAAAAATCTGGAAACGTACTGCAATTAATAACATCATCTGGTGTAACCGTAGAAAACAAAGATCTACCGGATTATGGAAATATGGCATTAACCTTATTAGAAGGTAACAATGCTTGGGGAACACCAAAAACATCAAATGATATAGCTTATAATTTAGTCGAGGTAAATGGATCTAAAAATAACATAGCAAAAACAGCTGTTGGAAATAAATTAATAGGCGTTATTGGAAAAGAGGTGGAACTTAAAGCAGGAGAAAGAAAAACACTAACGTTTATAATTTCCTGGTATTTTCCGAATGTTCATAGAACTGAAAGTGGATTTCATGATTTAAAAAACCGAGGCAATTTAAGACAATATTATAGTAAAAAGTTTAGCTCCTCATCAGATGTGGCTAATACAATTATAGCCAATCAGGAAAAGTATCTTACAACTACAAAATTGTGGAATAAAACGTGGTACGATGCATCGCTTCCTAAATGGTTTTTAGATAGAACATTTATTAATACAAGTACTTTGGCGACAACATCTTGTTATAGACTTGACGATCTTACCGATGATCCTGATAATGAAGATCGGTTTTACACCATGGAGGGGGTGTATTTAGGACATGGTACTTGTACCCATGTATTTCATTACGAGCAAGCACTTGGTCGCGTGTTTCCGGGACTCGCCCGTCAATTAAGAACACAAATAGATTATGGTTTGTCGTACAAAGAAAATGGTATTATTGAATATAGAGGAGAGTTAAGTGATATAGGAAGCCATGATGGGAGAGGGTATGCGGTTGATGGTCATGCCGGTACTATTTTAAGAGCATATCGAGAACATACAACATCTTCAAACAGCGATTATTTAAAAGCTTATTGGCCAAAAATCAAGAAAAGCATTGAATATATGATTGCTCATGATGCTGAAAAAACGGGTAAACCTGATGGTATTTTAGAAGGTGTTCAATACAATACCTTAGACAAAATGTGGTATGGAAAAAATGCTTGGCACAGTAGTATGTACAATGCTGCTCTGCGAGCAGGAGAGGCCATGGCTTTAGAAATGAGAGATAAAACATTTGCAAAAAAATGTAATAGAATAGCAACTCTAGGACAAAAAAACATAACCACTCAGCTATTTGATGGAGAGTATTTTATTAATATTCCAGATATAGAAAATAAAGAAAACCCTAATACCAATATAGGGTGTCACATAGATCAGGTTTTAGGACAATCTTGGGCATTACAAGTAGGTTTACCTAGAATTTTACCAAAGAAGGAGACCATAAGTGCTTTGAAATCGATTTATAAATACAACTATCAGGAAGATGTAGGGAAATATCTGGACACAGTGACGATTAAAAATGTTCGTTTTTATGCACTTCCAGGAGAAGCAGGAACCATTATGTGCACATTTCCTAAGGGAGGCGCTTTAGAATCAAAAGGAACTAAAGCTGCAGAATGGGATAACTTAGTAGTCGGTTATTTTAGTGAAAGTATGACGGGTTTTACTTATCAAGCAGCGGCTCATATGATTGCTGAAGGGCTGGTAGATGAAGGGATGACCATGATTAAAGCAATACATGATCGGTATAATCCAAAAAAGCGTAATCCATATAATGAAGTGGAGTACGGTAACCATTATACACGAGCCATGTCTAGTTACGGTGCTTTTATTGCAGCTTCCGGATTTACATATCATGGTCCAAAAGGGGAGATTGGCTTTGATCCTAAAATGGCTCCCGAAAATTTTAAATCGGCTTTTATTACAGGCGAAAGCTGGGGAGCTTTTTCGCAGAAAAGAAGCACAGGCATTCAAGAGAACGAGCTCTTGGTTAGCTATGGAACACTAAGTTTAAGTAATATTAAACTATCTCATAACATGAGAATAGTTAAAAATGTAAAAGTTACATTGAACGGAAAAACGCTAAAGAATAAGTACAAATCAGGTAGTAACGAGCTATCAATAGCTCTAGAAAAAGTAACTCTTAAAAACGGAGATACGCTAGGTGTAATAATTGAATAGAAGGCGTTTTCTTTTAAAGAAGATAGAATATTATTGATTTTTAAAAAAATAAAAAATGAATACTATTAAAAAAAATAACGATACCAATTGTGATCCAACAACTGGTTGCTGTGATGCTGTACCTAAAGAAATAGTAAAGAAAGAAGAAATCATAGAACAGCAAAATGAATCATGCGACCCAGCAACGGGTTGCTGCTCTCCGCCATCTATGAATAAATCAAGAAGAGATTTCATAAAAACAACAGCCTTGAGTATTGGTGCTTTATCATTGCCAACAATGCCTGTTTTTGCGGGACCGTTTATGTATGATAAAAATGGGCATTTAATTCCAGCTGATAAAAAATTGTCAGCAGAATGGATTAAGTCCCTTTATGATCGTGGCGAACCGGAAGTTTATAAAAAAGAACAATTGAAACATATAGGCATGCCAATTGGTGGGATGGCCTGTGGACAACTGTATCTTGGTGGAGACGGAAAATTGTGGTTATGGCATATTTTTAAAACGGAATATAGTAGAGAAAAAGATCATGGACAACGATTTGATGCCATGACTTTAGGAGGGCATTATGCCGATCCGGATAAAGTCTTTACCAGAGAAAAAAGACCTGTAGAGCAAGGAGCAGTTATACGGGTTATCTCCAAAGGGAAGAGTTATACTAAAACACTCGATTCTAAGGGTTTTAAGGATGTTAAATTTAGAGGAGAATACCCCATTGGAAAAATATCTTATGAAGAAGCAGGTTTTCCGGTAAGCATAAAATTAGAGGCTTTTTCACCGTTTATCCCCTTGGAAGAGAAAGATTCTGCATTGCCTGTTACCATTATGAACTATAAGGTAACCAATACCTCTAAGAAAAAAGTTGAAGTTGATATGGCTTCATGGTTAGAAAATGCAGTATGCCCGTTTGTAGATTCAGATGCTTATGGAAAGCGAAAAAATGAATTGATAATAAATGAAGTTTCGGCAAGCATCAATTATACCGTAAATTCAGATACTAGTGCATTGAAAAAACAACACGGTTATGGTTCTATGAATCTAACTGTATTAGACAATAATGGAGAATCAACAGCAAAGTTACTCATTAAAAATGTGGATAGCGCAGAAAAGGTTTTAGATGCATTGAAACCCATAACAGAAATAGCATCACCAAAAACGAATGGTTTTAGTGAAAAATCAATAGGGGTTTTAGGAAAATCGTTTATCCTAAAACCTAATGAAACAAAAGAGGTTACGTTTGTTTTGTCATGGTTTTTTCCGCACTTGAATCAGCAAGAAAAAGAAACAGGACAATTGCTGGCTTTAAAAGATATTAAATATTTAAAGCGACATTATAATAATGATTTCAAATCGGCCCGAGAGGTGTCCAACTATGTTATTTCTAATTACAAAAGACTCTCTGAAACAACCAAGTTATGGAATAAAACATGGTACGATTCTACCTTGCCATATTGGCTATTAGACAGAAGTTTTATTTCCTTAAACTGCTTGGCAACAAACACAGCTTTATGGTTTGATAATGACCGTTTTTGGGGTTGGGAAGGAGTTGAATGTTGTCCGGGAACTTGCCAGCATGTATGGCAATATGCACAGGGAATGGCACGTATTTTTCCATCTATTGAAATGGGCTTGAGAGAAAATATCGATTATGGTAGAAGTTTAAATGCTGACGGTTCTTTAGGGCATAGAGATGAAACCGCTGGAGGATATGGATTGCAAGTTGCCCATGACGGACATTGCGGAACGATTATGAGAGCGTACAGAGAGCATAAGATGTCAGCGGATAACAGATTCTTAAAAGCAAACTATGAAAAAATTAAAAAGTCTATACAATTTATAATTAATGAAGATAAGGACAAAGACGGTTTGTTAGAAGGAGGTCAACACAATACACTTGATGCATCTTGGTATGGCATAATGGGATGGATAAGCTCTTTGTATTTAGGAGCATTAGCATCAGGAAAAGAAATGGCCCTAGAAGTTGGTGACAAAGATTTTTCAAAAACTTGTGACGCTTTACTAATAAAGGGAAGGGAAAATATGGTGAAAGAATTATATAATGGCGAATACTTTATTCACAAGCCAGACCCTAAATATCCAAAGGCAATTAACACAAATGATGGGTGCCATATAGATCAGGTTTTAGGACAGAGTTTTGCCTGGCAAGTGGGCTTGTCTGAAAGAGTAATTCCAGAAGAAGAATGTAAATCTGCTCTAAAATCTATATGGAAATATAATTTTGCTCCCGATGCATTTTTGTATCAGGAACAAAATAAACCCATTAAAGGCGTTAGAATTTATGCCACTAAAGGAGAAGCAGGAACTATTATGTGCACATGGCCTAAAGGAGGTGTAGAAAAGGCAGTTCCAGGAATGGATAAGCGACCGGATGAATCTGAAACATGGTTAGGCCCTGGAGGTTATTTTGATGAAGCAATGAATGGATTTGAATATCAAGTTGCTTCTCATATGATAAGTGAAGGCATGCTCTTAGAAGGTTTGGCAACTATGAAAGCAGTGCATGACAGATACCACCCTGCACTTCGAAACCCTTTTAACGAAATAGAATGCAGTGATCATTATAGTCGATCTATGGCAAGTTATGGGGTGTTTTTGTCAGTATGTGGCTTTGATTACCACGGGCCAAAAGGGTATTTGTCCTTTAATCCAAAATTAACCCCAAACAATTTTAAAGCACCTTTTACAGTTGCCGAAGGCTGGGGAACCTTTTCACAGAAACGACTTGGAAATACCCAAGAAAATGGAATAGAAATTACATATGGAAAATTATCACTTTCAACTATTTCTTTAAACATAAAAAGCGATGTTGTAAAAAACGTTACCTTAAAATTAAATGATAAACACATAGATATATCTTCTAAAATAGTTAATGGAAGTAACCTCAATATTAAGTTTGAATCAATAGTAGTAAATAAAAAAGATAAAATAGATATTTTAATAGGATAAAGAATGTGGAATTAATCAAGCAAGATAGTTGAAATGACATGTATTAGTCCACACTTATTGCGTGTCAGGAAAAATCTGTTTTGAAAAGCTGAGAAGCAATGTATTCAGAACAGCTAGTTGAACCTGCCTGTCTAGGCAGGTCTCACCAACATTCCTGTCTATCGACGGGTTTTGCAGACTGAAAGTCTGATTCGTGTTCATGTTGAGTATAATAATCCTCAACCTTAAGGGATTCTATTTGTGCATATTTGTGAAATTCGTGGCTTAGTACCAGTAGATCCTCAAGGTTTAGAGAACGATCACAGTTTATAATGGTTAAACTAACAGGAATAATTGCTTAAAATATGAGTATACCGTAGATCTGATGATATTTCCTTCTGATCATGCTGTAGTCATGACCGTTTTTAAGGTTATCTTTTAAAACATTTAAGAGCTGGTAATTACCAGCTCTTAAACTAAAAACTAACTCAAAATAATTTTAAATCTAAAACTAAGGATTTGTATTTTAAAAAAACACACTAAAACAATTTCCTTTAAATTTTACATTATCTCCTTACAGATTACGAGACTGTTTAGACAGTGCTAAATTAATTTGGTTAAAAATAAGTTTCAACCAATTATTAAACTTAATGTGATACTTTTTTTGCAGTTTAACAAAAAAGACTACCAATTTTTAATTTTTAAGATTAAATTTGCATTAAACTCATCTTGATTTTTTGTGTTTAACCGAAAAAGAGATAAAATTTGTCCAGATAAGTCTCTTTTTGAAAGGCATAGCACCGCTACGGATAATAAAAGTAGCGAAATATGGGTGGATTTTGGCCATTCCTGCCTACGGTAGGTTTTAGGAAATAAAAAAATCAAGATGAGTTCATTAATTCATGTATAATAAAACAGATGAAGCTTCATTTATTAGATCGAAGTAGTTTAGAGAATAATTCCTTTACAATAAAAAAAAATAATCACCCTTATTTTTTAAAGGTATGGCACTATCATCCGGAATTAGAGTTGGTTATTATATTAAAAAGTACAGGAACTCGATTTATTGGTGATGATATTGACAAATTTCAAGAAGGAGATGTTGTTTTGGTAGGTAAAAACCTACCCCACATGTTGCTTAATGATGATGAATACTTTAATGCTTCATCTAATTTGAGGGCAGAAGCTATAGCAGTTCATTTTAAAAAAGAGTTTCTAGGATTTGATTTTTTTAATACCCCCGAGATGAAACATATTTCAGATCTTTTTGAAAGAGCAAACCAAGGAATTAAATTTAATGCTATTGGAACAGATATTATTGAAGACATAGAGCAAATTTTTACACTAAACGATTTTGATAGAACAATGAAACTTATTAATATCTTAAATGTATTAGCTAAGCATAAAGATTATCATTTATTGTCAAGTATTGGTTTTGTAAATTCCTTTGGTAAGTCCGAAAGCAAAGACTTAGATAAGATTTACGAATATATTTTTAAAAATTTCACTAAAGAAATTACACTAAAAGATGTGGCAGATATAGCTAAGATGAATCCTTCATCATTTAGCAGACTTTTTAAGCGAATTAACAGAAAAACATTTAAAAGGTACCTTAATGAAATTAGAATTGGTTATGCTTGCAAATTATTAATGGAAAAGAAATATAATATATCTTATGTTTGCTACGAATCCGGATTTAATAATATATCTAATTTTAACAGACAATTTAAAATAATAACTAAAATGCCCCCTTCTCAATATATTTCCAAACATTTAAATTGAAATCATTAGCTTTTAACGGTTACATTTTATTAGTCTACGCATAATGCGTGGTATGAAAACTCGATTTTGCGAATTAGTATGACAGAGAACTCAAAATTGTAAGTTGAACTAGAGGCTGTCTAAAAAGTAATATATTTTGTCATTCAGAGCATAGCGAAGAATCTTATGATTTTATAAATTAGTATATTATGTTTTAAAGAGATTCTTCACAGTTTCGCTGCTACCTTCTAAACAAAATATATTTTGTTTCTCGGTAATATTCAGAATGGCACTTTTTAGACAGCCTCTAGTTTTAACACCTCAACCTTATGAATCGATCACTATTTAGGAGCTGAGGCTCACCCTAAAGCTTAATACTTTATATAGCTGAAAATTTGTATAATGAGAGGATAAACTTTCAATATTGTATTTAATGTCAACTTTATAGTATTTCAATTTTAGAATATGCAAAAATAGTATCACATTAAGTCAATTTATTAGTAGTAGTAAGTTTTTAGTTATATTATATTTGAATTGATAATATTTTGTCTGAAGTGTGTTTTGATATAAAACATATTATAAATATCTAAAATAAACCTTTGTAGAAATAGAATAAAAGTTTAGCAAAAGTGTGATAAAAATAATAATTAATCACAAATTCAATTATCTAGGATACTTTTAATGGCTTTTGAAGCTTAGTATACAGCTTCTAAATTTCTAAACTTTTTAATAATTAAATTTAGCCTTTTTTGAAAAATTCAGAAACAAGTATGGAAGAGACACTCATTTCTTTAAAAAAAGGAAATAAAGAGTCTTTTAATGTTATTTTTAATACCTATCAAAAAGGATTATATTATTTTATATATGCTATTACAAAATCAAAATATAATACAGAGGAAATTCTTCAAGCTGTTTTTATTAAAGTTTGGACCAAAAGAGCTACTATAGACTGTTCAAAATCATTTGAGTCATTTATTTTTACTATTGCAAAAAATTTAACTTATAATCACCTTAGAGCCATTTCTAACAGAGAATCTTTAAGACAAGAAGTATGGCAAAATATAACTCATATTTCAAAACAAACTGAAGATGAATTGGTTTTTTCTGAATATACAGATATAGTAAATGATATATTATTAGGAATTCCAAAACAAAAGCGTTCTATCTATATTCTGTCGAGAGAAGAAGGTAAAAGCAATCAAGAGATTGCCGATTTGCTAGGCATTTCCCAAAAGACTGTAAAAAATCATTTGTGGAAAACATTACAGATTATTAAAGAACAGCTTCACCCGCATATAAGTACTTACCTGTTTGCTTACTTTACGACTTCTTTCTTTTTTTAATACCCGACACCCCTACCATGTCTATAAGTTAAGGACTGAATGTGTCAATTTTGTTATTCTGACCTTTCAGCTTCACTCAAGGTAAACTTTAGGAGAAATCCCATTAAGCGAATCATATTATGAGATTCCTCCTTCGTCGGAATGACAACTAAATCATTTTACTTATTGTCATAGAGTTACCCTATTACCTGTTTTTTTAACCTAAAGAATTCCCTTAATGTTTTAACTGGGGTGTTAGCTTTTAATACCTTCTTACTTGATTAAAAAACATCCATTTGGGACTTTTCTAGTTTTAAAGTGTATTACTTATATACCTACCCATAAAGGCTATAATGAAAACACCAAAATACATAGAGGATATTTTTAAAAAGTATGTTAATAACACTTTAACTAAGAATGAGTTTAATACCCTTTTAGAGTTTGTTAGAAATTCAGAGTCTAAAGACAACGTTAAGGAACTATTTGACATGTACCGGAAAAACTTAGATGTTTCTAAAGAAAATATTAAAGAAGATCTTGATTATGAATCTGAGCTTCTTTTTTACCAAATTATGAACGAAATAGAGAACGATGATAAAAAAAAGGACTCTAAAAAAAGAATAGGGCTTATATTTAAGGTAGCGGCTACCTTTGCATTATTTTTAGTTGGGACTTTTTATTTTTATCAAAACAACTTTTTTTCTAAAAACAAAGTGGTTTCATCACCTGCCGTTATTGATACTAATGCCATAACGCTTACTTTAAGCGATGGGAATATAAAAGTTATTTCTGAAACTGGAGAAGAAAAAATTATAGATCAAAAAGGAAATGTCATTGGAACCCAAGAAGGAAACCAAATAAGTTATTCTAATGCAAACAAAAATAGTACAGAAGCACTTGTTTATAATGAATTAACAATTCCTTATGGAAAGCTCTTTGATTTGGAATTATCTGATGGGACCAAAATAAAATTAAATGCAGGAACATCAATAAGATACCCCGTAAAGTTCATAAAGGGATTACAAAGAAAAGTATTTTTAAAAGGAGAAGCCTATTTTGAAGTAGCTAAAGACAAAACACATCCTTTTATAGTCAATGCTAATGATATTAATGTTGAGGTATTAGGTACCGAATTTAATATGTCCTATTACCCGGAAGATACAAATATAAATACCGTTTTGGTAGAAGGTTCTGTAAGACTCTATGGAGAAACTGGATTGAATTCACCAAAAATAGAAACATTGCTTACTCCGGGACACAAAGCTGCGTGGAATAAAAACAATAAAGAAATGGCTGTTAATAAAGTTGATACCCAATTGTATACAGCTTGGAAAGATGGTATTTTACTGTTTAGGAAATCTGCTTACGAAAACATTGTAAAAAAGTTAGAACGGCATTATGACGTGATTATTGAAAATCACTATCAATTTTTAGATAGCCAAGTATATACAGCAACGTTTAGTAGTAGTGAAGAAACTATTGAAGATGTTTTAGATGCGTTTAAAGAGGATACACCATTTAGGTATACCAGACTAAACGGCAACAAAATTATAATTACTGAACCCCTTTAAATATAAACCTTAAAAACCATATGCGTATGTAAAAACTAACTACTATTTATTAAGACCAAAAATTACTTTATATAAAAAACCGGAAAATGCGCGAACATTTCCCGATTAATAAAGTGATCTAAACTAAGTTAAATCACAAAACCAAAACAAAAGTATGAAAAAATTCAACTTTAGTAAGCTTTCACCATGTGGAAAATTATTTAAATTCGATTTAAAAATGAAACTTACAACACTTCTCTTTATTGTTGCACTATTTCAAATTCAAGCGAATAATACATATTCACAGAATACAAAAATTACTTTAAAACTTGATAATGTATCAATAGAAGATGTTTTTAAAAACATTGAAACTCTATCTGAGTTTAAGTTTTTATACAATCATAAGAGAATAGACGCAGGCAGAAAAGTATCTATAAATTTTAATAAAGAACGTATTTCTGATATTTTAGAATCCTTATTTTTAGATACCGATATCTACTTTAAGGTTAAGAAGAAACAGATTATTTTAAAAACAGGAAAAAATAAAAAACCTGTTTTAAAAATAGAAACCTCCATACTTCAACAAACGGAGATAAAAGGAACAATTACAGACCCCAATGGCGTGCCTATTCCTGGAGTAAACATTTTAGTTATTGGCACAAACAAAGGTACTCAAACCGATTTTGATGGTAATTATAGCATTAGTGCTAATGATGGAGACACTTTAAGATTCTCATTTTTAGGTTATTCAAGTGTAGATGTTGTTGTGGGACCGCAAGCTGTTTATGATCTTTCCATGAAAGAAAATGTTAGCGATTTAGAAGAAGTAGTGGTTGTAGGATATAGTACCGCGATTAAAAAAACAATTACGAGTTCTGTTGCATCTATTAAAGCGGAAAAACTTAATGAAATTCCAAACACCTCATTAGGTGGTGCTATTGCTGGTAGAATAGCCGGTGTTCGCGTAGATAGAACAAGTGGTAAACCAGGTAGGTCATCTAATATTAATGTTAGGGGTGCAGACCAAACTGGTTTTGGTGGAAGTACAGAGCCTTTATATGTTATAGACGGTATTGCTTTAGATAAGGCAAATTTTGATCGTTTAGACGTTAGTGAAGTAGAAACAGTAACGGTATTAAAAGATGCAGCATCCGCAGCTGTTTATGGGGCAAGAGCGGCCAATGGTGTGGTTTTGGTAACAACTAAGAAAGGTAAAAGAGGAGCCCCTGTTTTAAATTTCACTTCGAATATTGGTACCACATCCCCAGTGAGGCAACCTAAATTTACGTCGGCTTATGAAACAGCATTATTAATTAATCAAGATAAAGATTTTAATAATGCAGCTCCAGATGATGGAGGTCGTATTAATCCTGAAGAATTAGAGTTTTTAAGAACAGCAGGTTTTAAAAACTTTTCTGAAGAAGTACAAGAAACACCTGTGCTTAATAGGTATGCATTAACGGCATCTGGTGCAACAGAAAATGTGAATTATTTTATTTCCGGATCACATGTTAAAGAATCGGGAACAGTACCTAATTTAGATTATAAAAAAACGACGTTTAGGGCAAAAGTAAATGTAGCACTTTCCGATAATTTAGATGTATCATTAAATATAAGTACCAGTAACGATTTAAGAGAGGAATTCTATTGGAGATGGAATCAAGGTGATGAAGATTTTGGAGATTTTTATAGAACATTTGGACGTAATGGAGCATGGGGCAATGCTACAAGAAATGGCGAATTTGTAGCAAATAATAATGGTTGGAATGCTGCGAATTTAGTAAATGAAGGAGGAGGGCATAACGATAGAAAAGCTTCAAATACAAATTATATTATTGATGCAAATTATAAAATCCCTAAAGTTAAAGGTTTAGTGGCTGGATTTACTTACAGTCAAATAAACGAGAGCACAGAAAGAGAATTATTTAGAAGACCAATGACTGCAGTTGTCTTTGGTACTGTGCCAGGGAACAGGTTTGAATTGACTGACGAGATTGTTGGAACACGTGTACGTACAGATGGTGGTAATACACCAAGGCTAAACCAGATTAATGGTACAACGGAAACGGTTCAAATAAATGCCAGATTAAAATATGATAATACCTTTGGAAACCATAAAGTAAATGCCTTTTTTAATTACGAACAGACTGAGATAGAGAGTGCTGGTATCAATGCATTTGTAAGAAATTTATTATCTGAAGATATATTGGTATTAAACGCTATTAGTGGAGCAGATGATGAACAGTTTGTTGGTGGAAGTAAAAGTGAAGATGGAAGACAATCTTATATTGGAGCAGTTGGTTATAACTTTAAAGATAAGTATTTGTTAAATGCCTCTTTTAGGTATGACGGTTCTGTGCAGTTTTTACCAGAACAACAATTTGGTTTTTTTCCATCTATATCTGCAGGATGGATTGCTAGTGAAGAGGGGTTCTTTAAGGAAAAACTTGGTTTTTTCGACTTCTTCAAAGTTAGATATTCTTGGGGT
Source organism: Flavivirga spongiicola (assembly GCF_030540825.1). Taxonomy (NCBI): domain Bacteria; kingdom Pseudomonadati; phylum Bacteroidota; class Flavobacteriia; order Flavobacteriales; family Flavobacteriaceae; genus Flavivirga; species Flavivirga spongiicola. The sequence goes on along the minus strand of NZ_JAUOEO010000001.1, from coordinate 164,112 downwards.
AAAACGGGTAATGATGATATAGGAGATGGCTTTAATTTTGAGTTTATTCAAAACTATAACCTTTTAGGTGCTTCAGGCCCAATTTTTGGAACTGGAACTTCACAATCAAATAGATTAAGTATTCAAGGGTTACCTAATAGGTTTTTAACTTGGTCAACTCAAGAGTCCTATAATTTTGGTATAGATTTTAAAATGTTGTCTAATAAATTATCAACAACCTTAGACATATTTACAAATAAAAGAACAGATTTATTTGGTAATAGAATACAAACCACACCAACAACCTTTGGAGATAGTCCACCAAGGGTTAATTATGGAGCAAATACAACTAAAGGATTTGAAATATTATTGAACTATAACGATAATATTAGTAACAATCTCTCGTATGAGGTTGGATTGAATTTTAGTAAAGCCACCACGAAGTTTGATATTTTTGATGAAGCAGACGATACGAGACCTCACTTAGTTCGTACTGGGCAATTTACAGGGAGAAATGACTTGTTAGGATACAGGGCATTAGGTATTATTAGAACACAAGAACAATTAGATGGCTTAATTGCTGATGGGTATTCTTTTAATGGACAAACACCTGTACTTGGGGAATTGTATTATGCAGACCTTAGAGGGCCGGCTGCAACAGACCCACAAGCTAATACACCTGATGGTATAATAGATGATAATGATAGGGAGGTTCTTGCAAACCATTCAAGTGCTCCTTATAATTATGGGATGACATTAGGTTTAAATTATAAAGGATTTAAGCTTCAAGCATTTTTACAAGGTACGGCAGGAGCTCATCAATACAGACCGCAGAATTCAAGATTTACATTTGCTGGTGCTGGAGAATCATCGTGGACAGCTTGGAATGATTCCTGGACTCCAGATAACCCTAACGCATCGTATCCAAGATATAATTCTAGAAATAATCTAACCAATTCTTCATTTTGGCTTGAAAAAGCAGATTTCATAAGATTAAAAAATCTGAATATCGGATATACATTACCAGATAATGTGGTTAATAAAATTGGAGTTGAAGATATTACACTTTTTGCAAATGGTACAAATCTGTTTATGGTCTATAGCGCGGTTAAGGATTACGATCCTGAAACTACAGGGAGAGTAATTCCATTAAATAAGTCATATACTTTTGGAGTTAATATAACATTTTAACAAAATTTAAACAATTATGATGAATACAAAATATAAAAGTATACTTTTAATGATATGCATATTTATATATGCAAGTTGTGATGATGTTTTAGACAAAGAAAACTTATCCGATGCAGGACCTGATCTTGTTTGGAATGATGAAGTTCTGGCAAATGGTTTTTTAAGTGATATTTACAGTGATAATATAGATGGGTGGCCTACTGGGGCTGCTGGTATTACAGATAATGATGAGGGCGGAGGCTCTTTATTGTATGGAGAGTTATCGCCGGGTTCGGTTGGTGGAAATTTTATTAGTAATTCTTATGAAGCTTTAAGAAATATTCATATTTTATTAGAGAATGTTGGTACCGGGTCTATTTCTGTTGAAGCACAAAACTTAATGAGAGGGCAGGCATTATTTTTTAGAGCAAAAATATATTTTGAGTTAGTAAATACGTTTGGAGGTGTACCTATCATATTAAAAGTATTAGATTTAAATAATGATGATCTTAATATACCAAGAAGTAAAACGTCTGAATGCATCGCTCAAATTTTGACAGATTTAGATGAAGCAATAACTTTGCTGCCAGATAATTATGCAGATCAAGGGGCTGATTATGGTAGAATAACAAAAGGGGCAGCCATGGCTTATAAAGGGCGTGTATTGTTGCATTATGCTAGTGAACTGTTTGATCCTACACAAAGTGCGGGGCGTTGGCAAGCTGCTTATGATGCTAATAAAGCCGCACTAACCTATTTAGAAGGACAAGGAAAAGGTTTACACCCTAGTTATTCAGGTATGTGGTTTGATGAAGGGCCTGGTAACCCTGAGGCAATTATGGTTACACAGTATAGTGTTGATGCTGGTCATGCAAATGATGCGGGACAAAGACCGTGGGTTGTGGCATTAGGGACAGGTTATTATTTTAATAAGGGAACTATTGGTTTGTTCGATGCTTACCCAATGAAAGATGGTAAGATGATTAATGACCCTACTTCAGCATATACATATAATTCGACTGCGTTTTGGTTAAATAGAGACCCTAGATTTACAGATACATTTTCTTGGAATGGAGATCTTTGGCCTTTAAATACTGGAAGCCCAACTAGAACGAGTGATATACAGTGGTCATTCCAGGAATCTCGTATAGAAAGTCAAGGTAATGGTTTTATAACAAGATCTGGACTTGATACTAGAAAAGCAGTTGATGGTTCGATAGTCGATACCGAAGCAAACAGTTCACCAACGGATTGGATGGAAATTCGATTTACAGAGGTTTTATTAAACACTATAGAAGCAGCAAATGAAATTGGAAATACGGCAGAAGCATATGCTGCTTTGCAAGACATTCGTGAACGCGCTGGAGTAGAGGCAGGTGGAGATGGTTTATACGGTTTACAAGTAGGTATGGATGTAGACCAAATGAGAGACGCTATTTTATTGGAAAGACGTATAGAACTTGTTTTTGAAGGTAAAAGAGCTCAAGATTTAAAACGACGTAGATTGTATGCAACTGTTATGAATGGTAATGTTAGACGCGGGTATGTTATTAAAAAAACAGCAGCATTTGATGCATTAGAACCTGCAAATGACAATATATTGGATGACAGAAAAATCCTTGAAGGCCTTGTACTTTCAGGAACAGTAGATTTAAATGATCCAGTTGATTACAATACTTACTTTACAACAACATTTAGAAGTATTGAAAGACTAGGAAGTGAAATTGCTGATGGAGATACTGTAAATTATTTGGATCATTATTATTTTAGAGATATTCCTCAAAATGATTTGGATAGAAATCCTGCTTTAGAGCAAACTGAGGGTTGGCCAAATGGTACTTTCAACCCTTTAGACTAAAAAAGAATTAGTGAAACGTTTTAGTGGTTTTACTTTTTAATTACTTTTTAAGTTAGTAATTTGTAATGAGGCTGTTTTTTTAACAGCCTCATTTTTAAATAATACCCTAGTGAATTTGTGAAAAGTATAATAAAAATGAATTTAATTTTAAAAAAACCGAGATATAAGTTTATAATTCTTTTTTATTTAATTACAATGTTGAGTCGTTGTGATAAACCAAAACAATTAAGGGAATTAAAAGAAGAAACAGTTGAATTTAAAGAGTCCGTATCTACATTCACTTTACTAGACGCTTCTAGTACAAAAATCAATTTTAAAAATACATTACAACAAACAACTGAAAACAACATATTTGTTTATAAAGGTTTCTATAAAGGAGGCGGAGTAGCTATTGGAGATATTAATAATGATGGACTTCAGGATATTTATTTTACAGGAAATCAGGTCTCAGATAAATTATACCTCAATAAAGGGAATCTGGGATTTGAAGACATTACGGAGAAAGCAGGTATACTAAACAAAGGAGGTTGGTCAACATATGTTACTATTGTAGATGTAAACAACGATGGATTTAAAGATATATATGTATGCAAAAGTTTGTATGATGATAAAGTAACTCTTAGAGAAAATGAATTATACATTAATAATGGAGATACAAGCTTTACCGAATCTGCTAAAGCATTTGGTTTAAATGATAATCATAGAACGACACAAGCTAATTTTTTTGATTTTGATAGAGATGGCGATTTGGATGTTTTTATGATAAATCAACCCAAAAACGCTTCCATACTAGCTCCTCGAAAAGATGAAAAGTTAATTGAACCCTATGAAAATTATAGGTTGCTTGAAAATGTAAACGGAAAGTTTATTCAAAAATCAGATAACGGTAATCTATCCAATTATGGATATGGATTAAGCTCAACCATTGCCGATTTTAATAATGACGGTTGGCAGGATATTTATGTAGCGAACGATTATAAAGGACCAGACTTTTTTTATATAAATAATAAGGACGGAACCTTCAGTAATAAAATTTATAAAAACATTAAACATACATCCTACTTTAGTATGGGCTCTGATGTTGGAGACGTTAACAATGATGGTTTATTAGATTTTGTAGAACTAGATATGGTGGCTGAAGATAATTTTAAGCTGAAAAGTAATATGAGTGCCATGAATCCAAATGAATTTTGGACGAATGTTAGTAAAGGCGGACATTATCAATACATGTTTAACACTTTGCAATTAAACAATGGTACTGACTCAAATGGAAATATGCTATTTAGCGAAATAGGTCAAATAGCAGGCATTGCTAGCACCGATTGGAGTTGGTCCCCATTGCTGGCCGATTTTGATAATGATGGTTTACTAGATTTATTTGTCACTAACGGAATTCGTCATGAAATTGGTAATACAGATGCGCTAAAAAAATTAGACACTTATATTGGAAATACTCTACAAAAGCATCAACTAAATAATCAAAAAGATGCTGATATATGGAAGTATTTAGATTTAGAAACCATACTATCCTTTTTTCCTTCAAATAAGATAAAAAATTACATGTATAAAAACAGTAATGGATTAAAATTTGAAAACAAAACAGACGATTGGGGCTTAGGCCATAGTAGGTTTTCTACAGGTGCAGCTTATGCGGATTTAGATAATGATGGCGATTTGGATTTGGTAATTAATAATATAGATGATGTGGTAGATGTATATGAAAATAATACAAATCAAAAAAACGATAATAATTATCTAAGAATTCTTTTTACAAGTAAAGGGAAACAGAAAAGTTTTATAGGAACAAGAGTGACTATATTCCATAAAAATGGTATTCAAACCTCACAATTAACCAACGCAAGAGGTATTAATTCGAGCAGTGAAGAGGTCATACACTTTGGACTTGGAAAAATAAAACATATTGATAGTTTAAAGATAGACTGGAGTCATGGTAAATCCTCAATTTTAAAAGACATAAAGGCAAATCAAACATTAAAGGTTGAAGTAGATAATTTAAAAAAACACCCTTCTAAGAACCTTAAAAAACAATATTATTTTGAAGATATTACAGAAAGATCTAATGTAACATATATACATCGAGAAAATAGGTTTGATGATTATGAACGAGAAGTATTATTGCCTCATAGAATGTCTACTTTGGGGTCTGGTATTGCTATAGCAGATGTTAATAGAGATGGGTTAGAAGATTTTTATATTGGAGGCCCGTTAAATTGTGATGGTAAGCTACTAATCCAAACTAGTCATGGTACATTTAATGAAAAGAGTTTAGCACTACCACAGCTTAATAGAGAAGACATGGGGAGTGTCTTTTTTGATGCCGATAACGATGGCGATCAAGATATTTATGTGGTTTCTGGCGGAAATGAATCAGAAATTAATTCGCTAAATTATCAAGATAGATTATATATCAATTCGGGGAATGGAAGTTTTAGGTTGTCAATAAATACGCTACCTGAAATTACGGCTAGCGGTTCTAGAGTAAAATCGGCTGATTTTGATAATGATGGTGACATGGATTTGTTTGTGGGAGGTAGGCAAGTACCAGGGAAATATCCTGAGCCTGCACAAAGTTATATCTTGAAGAATCAATTGGTAGAAACCGGAAAGCTTAGTTTTTTAAATACTAATAATGACGTATTAAATAAATTGGGTATGGTAACAGATGCGGTTTGGACTGATTTTGATGGAGACAAAGATTTAGATTTGTTAGTAGTGGGTATGTGGATGCCCATAACCGTTTTAGAGAATACAAACGGTATATTTTCTAACAGTACGACTAAATTTAATTTTGAAAACACAGCAGGATGGTGGTTTAGTATAACCAAAGGCGATATAGATAATGATGGAGACGAAGATTTTGTTTTGGGTAACCTTGGACTAAACTATAAATATAAAACAACAGAAAAAGAACCCTTTTCCGTTCATTACGGTGATTTTGACAACAGTGGAAAAAATGATATTGTATTAAGTTATTACAACTACGGTCAGCAATACCCTGTAAGAGGTAAGTCCTGTTCTACGCAACAAATACCCGAAATAAAAAATAAGTTTAAAACATATAATGATTTTGCAGCATCAAGTTTGGTAGATGTATATGGAGAAACATCATTAAGTAATTCTCTTTTACATTATCAAGCTAAGACCTTTGAAAGTATTACTATTGAAAACAAGGGAAAAGGAAATTATGAAATAAGGCCTTTGCCCGATTTAGCACAAATATCAAATATAAACAGTTCAGTAATTTACGATGTCGATAAAGATGGTATAAATGATTTAATAATTGCTGGGAATTTATACGGATCAGAGATTGAAACACCAAGAAACGATGCTAGTTTAGGCTTGTTTTTAAAAGGAAAAGGGGCATTTCAATTTTCACCAATTTTGATGCAAAATAGTGGTTTAAATATTTCGTACGATGTTAAAGAAATTAAGCTTATAAACCATCTACAGGGAAAAGCTTTAGTTGTTGGTGTTAATAATGGAAAGACAAAACTGATAAAAATAAATTAGTAGAATGAACAGAATGACGCACTATATATTTTTAATAAGTATGACGTATTTTGCTCAAATTACTTTTGGACAAAAGGAGCAACAAGTATTCAGACAAATAACAGCTGAACATTCTAAGTTGCTTTTTAATAATAAAATAGAAGAAACATCTCAATTCAATTATTACCTTTTTATGCATATGTATATGGGAGCAGGTGTGGCTACTGCCGATTTTAATAATGATGGTTTAGTAGATGTTTATTTTACTTCCAGTATGGGAGAGAACAAATTGTATCTTAATAAAGGAAATTTACAATTTGAAGATATTACAGAAAAAGCAAAGGTGAAAGGAGAAGGGGGCTTTTATACAGGGGTAACAACAGTAGATATAAATAATGATGGTTGGTTAGATCTTTATGTTTGTAGATCTGGACCAGAAAGTGATGCCATTCAAAAAAACCTGTTGTATATAAATAATAAAGATTTAACTTTTAAAGAATCATCGATAATGTATGGTCTGTCAGAAATTACAAGCCATTCTATTCAATCTAATTTTTTTGATTATGATAATGATGGCGATTTAGATGTGTATATAGCAAATACACCAGTTAAGTTTAAACTAGCCAACGAAATTGTTGATGTTGAAAAAATATATAGCGACCCAGCTAGTAAGCTATACGGAGGTTCAGATAAGTTATATAGAAATAATGGAGATTTAACGTTTACTGATGTGTCGAAAGAAGCAGGAATTAAACCAGATATTTTCTTCGGACTTACAACATCTGTAGGCGATTTTAATAATGACGGCTGGAAGGATATTTTTGTGACAAATGATTTTGCAGGACCAGATTTTCTCTATATGAATAATGGAGATGGGACTTTTAATAATAAAGCTAAAGAGTTTTTTCAACATACTTCAAATTATAGTATGGGAGCAGACGTCGCAGACATAAATAATGATGGATATCAAGATATTTTTGCATTAGATATGTTGCCACAAGATTATAAACGCTCTAAGGTTTCAATGAGTATGATGCCTAGAGACGTTATGTACAACATGGTAAAATCTGGTTACCATTGGCAGTATATGCATAATGTTATGCAAATTAATAATGGGGTTTTTACTAAGAACAAACCTCTTTTTAAAGATCTCAGTTATTTTGCAGGTATTGAGAGTACAGATTGGAGTTGGTCATGTTTAATTGCCGATTTTGATTTAGACGGATTTAATGATATTCATGTAACAAATGGCATATTGAGAGATGTTACTAATATGGATGCACGTATTGATGAAAAGAAATACGTTAAAAGTTTAAAAGAAAAAAAGGACATAAATGTTGGTGAGAATGAACTTAAAAAAGTAAGAGCACTTTACCCTTCCGTTAAGCTAAAAAACTATCTATTTAAAAATAATGGAGACATTACATTTAAGAATATTAGTTCAGAAGAGAATGTTGGTCAACCATCATTTTCTAATGGTTCGGCTTATGCGGATTTTGATAATGATGGCGATTTAGATTTAATATGTAATAATATAAATGACCATGCTTTTTTATTTGAAAACCTATCGGCCAATAAAGGAAATCACTATTTAAAAATTGGCTTTAAAGGGCAAAAAAATAATCACTTTGGCTATGGAGCTAAAGTGAAAATTTTTAATAAAAAAACAATACAAGTAAAAGAAATGCAAACCACGCGTGGTTATTTTTCAGCATCAGAGCCTTTGATACATTTCGGGCTGGGAAAAGCAAAAATGATAGATAGCTTAGAGGTAACTTGGTCAGATGGAAAACGGCAGAAACTTTACAATGTAAAGGCAGATAAAAAGTTATTATTAAATTATAAGGATGCAACTGAATTCTCAAATAAGAGCGAATTAGTTAAAACGTATTTCACAAAAACTAACGATATCTTATCAGAAGAATATAAGCATATTGATTTTTCTTATGATGATTTTAAAGATCAATTATTATTGCCTCATAAGTTATCTTCAAAAGGACCATGTTTAGCTGTTGGCGATATTAATAAAGATGGTTTACAGGATTTTTTTGTTGGAGGAGCAACACTGTTTTCTGGAGCAATTTATGTGCAGCAACAGTCGGGAAAATTTAGTTTCTCCCCGCAACTTGATTTTGATTTAGATAAGAAAAGTGAAGATATGGCGGCTCTTTTTTTTGATGTAAATAATGATGGATTTGATGACCTATATGTTGTAAGTGGTAGCTATGAAAAAGATGAAAATAGTGAAGATTTATTTGATAGGTTATATTTAAATGATGGAACGGGGCAATTTAAAAAAAGTTTAAATGCCCTTCCTGTATTAAAAAACTATGGATCTTGTATCACAACACTTGACTATGACAAGGATGGTGATTTGGATGTGTTTATTGGAGGTGATGCAGCCAAAGGAAAATATCCCTATCCTGCCTCTAGTCATTTATTAGAAAATGTTAATGGTGTATTTAAGAAAGTTTTAAATATAGAGGCTATTGCAGAATTAGGAATGGTTACTGATGCCATTTCAACTGATTTTGATGAAGATGGGGACACAGATTTAATTGTTGTGGGCGAGTGGATGCCGATTACTTTTTTGGAAAACAGTGATGGAAACTTTAAAAATACCACAAAAAAACTTGGATTTTCAAAAACTTCAGGATGGTGGAATGTTATTGTAAAGGCAGATGTTGATAATGATGGAGATTTTGATTATATAGCTGGAAACCTGGGGTTAAATTATAAGTTTCATGCTAATAAAGAAAAACCATTTCATATTTATGGTAGTGATTTTGACAAAACAGGATCTGTTGATATCGTATTAGCTAAAGATATAAATAACAAACTTTTTCCAGTAAGAGGTAAAATGTGCTCAACAGAGCAAATGCCTTTCATTAAAGATAAATTCCCTACGTTCACAGGTTTTGCAGAAGCTAATCTAATAGATATTTATGGTGTTTCTTCTTTAGAAGAAGCATTACATCTTAAGGCAGATGAATTTAGATCATCAATTATTAGAAATAAAGGAAAAGGAAAGTTTAGTATAGAGCCTTTACCAAATGAAGCTCAATATGCCTTAGTGAATGGTATTGTCTGTGATGATTTTGATGATGACGGATATTTAGATATACTATTAGCAGGAAATAAATATGAAGCAGAAGTAGAAACGAGTAGAGCAGATGCTGGTACAGGAGTTTTCTTAAGGGGAAATGCAAATGGAGAGTTTGAGGCCATGCCTTCATGGAAAAGTGGTTTTTTTGTTCCGGGAAATATAAAAGCATTAAAAGGTATACAAACCAAACGAGGAAAAATACTCCTTGTTGGTGAAAATAATGCATTGTTGCATGTATTTAAAGGCTATTAAAAAAGTATGAATATGCTAAATTGTTTCAACTCAAAAAGCTTAGATTAGTTCAATACGATTCTTTCAATAACCCATCAGATAACATCTACAATTTGAATTTTGATTGTCAATTTCAAAACAGGTTAGATTTACCAGAAGAAAAAGAGCCTAAAATAATAAGTAACGACGATAAGATAAAATTGTAAATTGTATTTTTACCACTATAACTTAACATAGATTGAGGACGGTTCCAAAAATATTTTTGAGTACATGGTGTATGCTTTTGTTTTGTGAACTGACTTTTGCAAATAAGCAAGAGCCATTGCCTATTAATATTTCCGAAATACAATCATTTATACCACACCATGTTAAGATAAAAAATCACGAAAAAACAGGAACTTCATACCTATTTAATGGAGCGGACTCGTATATAGAGTTTAATGAACAATTCGATAATACGTTTTCTTTTTGTGCCTGGATAAAACCTGCTGATTTGCTAAAAAAAAATATGGCAATTGTTGGTATTCCAGAAGCCTTTTGGTTAAGGACAACAACTAATAGAGAGTTACAATTTACCCAACCGAGTGTGCGTGACGATAATACCGAAGGACTTTTATTAAGTGCAGATAATTGGATTTTTGTATCATTTGTTATTGATTTCCCAAGTACAAAAATTTATCTAAACACCAAATTAGTTGGTGAGTTCCAATGGGGGAGAGAAAAAGGTGAATGGCAAAATCAGGTTTTAATTGGAAAGGACAATTGGCGTGAAGATTTTCATGGTTCCATGCAAAATATTCAAATTTACAAAGAAGCCATTGGTGAAAATACCATAAAAAAATTATTCGAAAAACGCCCTTATTCAGAATCGATAACAGATGGAATTGTACTGTATCATTCATTTAATACTCCTAAAAGATTTTATTCTGCGGGCGAGTATTCAGAAACTTTTAATGTTAGTTTTTTGAGAGATTCATTAAAAGGAAATGTTGCCGAGTTTAATGGGAAGGACAGTTACATTGATTTTGGAAAACTGCCGATTGACAATGCTGTAACAATTTCTGCCTGGGTAAAACAAAATGAATTTAATCGCGATTATGGTGCCATTGCAGCTCTGGGGCATGCCTATGCATTCAGAATAACAACCGATGGAGCTTTGCTTTTCACAATCCCTCAGATAATTGATATAACTGATAGCGATGCCAGAATTGTTCAAGATAAATGGCAACATATAGCAGTGACTTTTAAAGAACAGCAAGGAGTTACATTTTATCTGAATGGAGAAAAAATAGATTTCTTTGAGATTAAAGAATATCAGCCAGTAGTTAAAGAGTTGCAAGTTGGAACCAATCTTTGGAATGATTTCTATAAAGGACAAATCGATGATCTGGTTGTTTGGAATAAACCCCTTTCTGATATAGAAGTAAAAAAAGTTTTTGAGAAAGAAAGTAGCTTTTGGGAAGTAAATATTAAAGAAAAACAGACAAGAACACCTGATGTATTTGTGTTAGTAATTATTTTGTTTATTCTGGGGCTAGCTTATGTTTTTTATAATAGGAAAAAGAGAAAACAAGTTGTTGATATTGCCTCTTCTACAGATCCTTTTGAGCAAAAAATTCGTGAAATAGTTTTTCAGAACTTATCTGATTCGAAATTTTCAGTAAATGAATTTGCTGAGGCAATGAATATGAGCAAGACAAAACTGTACAATGAAATTAAGACTTCAATAAACAAATCACCCAAAGAATACATTCGTGAGATTCGAATAATTGAAGCTGCTCGTTTATTAAAAGAAACAAATATTCCAGTTACAGAAGTTATTTTTGAAACTGGTTTTGAAAGTCGTGCCTATTTTAACAAATGTTTTAAGGAAATATACAATTTAACGCCATCCGAATACCGAAAAAATACGCTGTAAGCATCTGGATATTAGTTTTTTGAATTATTGAGTACATTTAATAATTTTCTGAACACACCATTTTCTAATCACTTTATAAACTTTGATGCTTAACATTATTAACATCAAAAAATGCATTATCGTTTTTATCTTTTTTTATTGCCATTAGTAATAGCTTTAGTATCCTGTCAGAAGAAATCGGAGTTTATAATTGAAAATGAGTTTCTTTCAAGAACCATGAGTTTGGAAAATGGAAAACTATATACAAAATGTATTTATAATAAGATTGCTGATAAAAAACTTATACCCGAAAATAAAAAAGAATTCAAACTACGTATTTCTAAAGGAACTCATAAAGAAGGCACCAGTGTTGAACTGACTTCTAATGATTTTAAATATGTAAAAGTAACCAAAGACGAGAGTCATATAAAAGGATTTCTATTAGAGAATAAAGAATATCAGTTACAAGTTGAGGTTACTTATGAATTGAAAAATACTGCTTTTTATATCCATAAATTTTTAGAAATAAAATCAGAAAACACTATTACATTAGAACGAGTAGATGTAGAAGAGTTGGAGGTTCAAGATGCATTCCAACCTTATAAATTAAAGCAGATCACAACACAATCTCTAAATAAAATCCAAACAAAACCGGGCTATGCTCCAGAAAGAGCAGAAAACACAACCGATTATAAACCGGGTTTAGGCCAACCATTATATACAAAACAAAGTGCTACTTTTTGGGGCATTGAATTTCCAGCGGCAACAAATTTTGTAAAAAGTAATGTACTCAACTGTGGATATCTTTGGGGAAAAGAAATAAAAGCCGGGGAAACCTACCTTACATATAAAGCCGTAGTAGGAGTAGCAGATGACTATCAGTATATAGACGATGCATTTTATAAATATATTGATGACATACGCATAAGACCTTTAAGATTGCAAGTACAATACAATTCATGGTTTGATTTTTATCAAGGTGTAACACGTGAGAAATTTCAAAAAAGTGCTAAGAAAATATATCAAGAGCTGGTTATAGAGCGTAAAACAAAAGCCATAAATGCCTATGTGATTGATGATGGCTGGCAAGATAGTTTTTCAGATGATGCAGATTGGTCTGATAAGTTGTGGAAGGTGAATACAGATAGATTTGATGGAGACTTCAAAAGTAGTTATGAATTGGTGAAATCTCAAGGCGGAAAATTAGGATTATGGTATAGCCCAGGGTGCTTTTTTGGAGCCAATAAAATGGTAAAGAAATTAGGAGAACAAGGTTTTGAAAGTCTTGATTTCTCTATGTCCATGGCTGGTCCAAAATATATGGATGCTTTTGAAGAACGTACATTGGAATTAGCAAACCAAGGCATCTCTTATTTTAAATTTGATGGTGTTTTTGGGCATCTATATACCCGTGCATTTGAAATAAATGGTAGAGGAACCCCAAAAATGCCACAATTAGAAACAAAGGGTTTTACTTCTACGGATACGCGATTGAACGATAGTAAATATGACGAATTAAAAACATATTACTTAGTAGCAGGTACAGAACGTCTCATTGATATTTTTACCAAAGTATCTAAGATCAATCCAGAAGTATTTATGGCTATAACTAATGGCGCTTATTTAAGTCCGTGGTGGTTACAACACGTTGACTTGGTATGGTTGATTAATGCAGACGATGGGGCCATAGGAGAAGGAAGATCAGGTGAACTTGTATATCGCGATGGCGTATACCACGACATTTGGGTAAAAGAAAACACCAAATTTCCTATGAATGCTATTTTCAATCATGAGCCCAAGAAAGTAAAGACAGGAGAGTCCAAGGAACAGTTCAGCGAATACCTCTTCATGAATCTTTCCCGCGGAACCGGATTCATAGAATTCTACATTAAAACCGAAAACCTATCAGAACAAGACTGGGATGTTATGGCTAAAGGTCTTAAATGGGTTTATGACGTATTTCCAACCTTCCAAAATGTGAAAATGCATGGAGGAGATCCAAGAAGTGGTGATGTTTATGGGTATTGCGGATTTAATAATGAGGGTGGTTACGCATCGTTTCATAACCCTTCGCAAACGGAAACTCAAACATACACATTTACGCTAAACAGATCTATGGGATGCATGACATCATTGAATCGCTTAGGTATGAGTTCTCCTCTTGAAAATGCATCCGAATTTGGTAACGCAGAAACAGGATATGAAAAAACAATTAAAATCATATTAAAACCAAAAGAAGTAAAAGTTCTGAATTTTGATCGGGTTAAATAATATGGATCATCAATTCATTTACAAATAGAATTAGTACAAATTTTAACAGATTTGGAATAAATACAAAACTAAAATTATGCTTAGAAAATTGACTTTGATAATAATGCTCGTTTATGGTATAACAGCATTCAATACTGAAACTAAGGATCCGTTTCTTGAAAACAATTATTTTAAAATTTCGATGGATGAAAAAGGTAGAGTTATCGAGTTGTTGGAAAAGAAATCTGGTAAGAACCTTTTAATTCCAGATTACAAAGTTTCGATCATTACTATTGAGCATGAAGGAATTAAATATCCAGTTTCTAGCTGGAAACCTAAAGGAAAAATATTGAAACTTAAATTCGATGAACTGGAAGCTGAAATTGATGTTAAGGTTAAAAGTAAACCTAATTATTTAACTTTTGAAATCACAAAAATACACTCTGAAAAACAAATTGATAAAGTTATTTTCGGACCATACCATGTATTGCCTTCCGATAAAATAGGTCAATCCATTGGCATCGCCTATGATGATGATACTGCTGTCGGATTTATGGGACTCAATCTAAAAAGCCGCGGTGGTTTTGAAATTATGACACGAGAAAGGTTTGGGAATACAGCTCAAAAAATTGATGGAGGCGCTAGCTTAACAGGTTTTGTTCGTGACCGTTCCACACTTCGTATTGAAGATAATTGGGAACAAAAGTTAGGTCAGGCGGTACCGGTTAATGATAGCGATGCTGAAATCGTAGGTGCAAAATTTGCAATGTATTGTGTACCATCTGAGAGTCTTACAGAGGTAGTTGAGAAAATTATATTGGCAGAAAATTTACCGCATATTAAAAATGGCACTGAATGGAATAAAACTTCGAATTATTCGACATCATCAAAATTTATAATGTCTTATAACGTCAATAACATTGATGCATGTATTGATATTGCGAAAAAGGCTGGGATCACCTGTGTGTATCACGGAGGGATTTTTGAAACTTGGGGAACCTTTAAAGTTAGTGAGAAAAATTTTCCAAATGGTTATCAGTCGGTTAGAGAATGCTCAAATAAGGCGGAAGAACATGGGATCAATCTGGGAGCTCATACCTTAACCAATTTTATCAC
Organism: Flavivirga spongiicola; assembly: GCF_030540825.1. Taxonomy (NCBI): domain Bacteria; kingdom Pseudomonadati; phylum Bacteroidota; class Flavobacteriia; order Flavobacteriales; family Flavobacteriaceae; genus Flavivirga; species Flavivirga spongiicola. The sequence continues at coordinate 148,995 of NZ_JAUOEO010000001.1, read as the reverse complement.
CCCTAACGATCCACTGGTAACGCCTAAGCCTCATTCAGGTTTAGTTTTAGCTGGTATCACAAAATTGGAAAAAGACATTTCGGAAAACGATATTGAATTGCTATTGCAAGATGAAATGGTACGTGTGGCATATCATGAACCAAATATAGATAAAGTTAATCCTAGATGGCGAGAACATATGGCTGTTCGAATTGGTGATGAAATAATTGAATATACTAATGCAACTGCTAATGGTCAATTAATACTAAAGGACTGTAAACGCGGCGCATTTGGCACCAAGGCAGTAGCTCATAAAAAAGGAGAACAAGTGGCTCGTTTAATGTCGCACGGTTACAAAGTTTTTTTCCCTGATATTAACCTACAAGATGAAATGGCAAAAAATCTGGCTAAATTCTTTAATGAAGGAAATCTAAAGAGAATAAGTTTTGATGGTATTGAAGGTGGTTTGGCTAACGGTCATGGACGTTATGGCAGCGATCGTTTTGTCAAGGTTTTTTACGATAACCTGAATAATCCAAATATAGTAGCCAATTCATCGGATGTGACACATTTTGGCTGGCATTATTTCTCGAACGAAAGTTGGGGTGAACCCTGGACTTCCAAGAATTTTAGAGAAGCCCACTTGGATCATCGAATTAAAGTGCAAAAAGGATTAAAAGAAGATTTATTACCCCGAAAAATGGGGCAATTTAGTATCAATAGAAAAACCACCAAGAAAGACATGGAATGGGTTATGGGCTTGGGAGCAGGCTACGATGCAGGTGTCGATTTTTACATTAGTCCGAATTTTGAAAAAATTAATGATGAGGCTGCCGATATTTTGGCTGAAATAAAGAAATGGGAAAAAGCAAGAATGAACGGTCTTTTTAGTGAAGAACAAAAAGAAAAGCTTCGTGACCCTTATACGTTTTATGGTTTAGAATTAAAAAATGGTCAAGCACAATTAATATTTATAGAATCGTGGGCACCAGAAGGTGGACATGCTTCCGGTTTGGACGAATCTAATACCTTACCCTCTCAAATTTTGGAAAACACATCGAGTGCTCCTATTTCATTAGATTACAAACATTCGAATATGACAACAGAACCTGGCTTACCAACATCCTCTACATGGGAATATTTTTGTGCTGGACCAAAGCAAAAATTACAATACGTCATTCGCCTTCCAAAAGTATCTAAAGGGCCTGTGACGGGAGTTTATCTAAAAGTAGGTACACAGAAAACCGTAATGCCGTTCACATTAGAACCGGGGGAGTATATTGTTAATGAAGGGACTCAAACCCTTAGGCATTATTCAGAAAACCATCAAGTTAAAAAAGAAGTGATACTCAAAGCAAGTGCCTTTATTGTAAATGAAGGCAAAAATCTAATAGAATTTGATTATAAAGGAAAAGGAAGAGTTGCAGGCCCCGAAATGATTGTAAACTTTAGAACAAAAAAATAAAAACAAAATGAAGTTTAGAATAGTAGCAATGTTGTTAATAACAACATCTATGAGTTCGTGTAATTCAGATAAAAAACTGTCAATTAAGGATGAAAAAGTTATTCATAATCTTATTGAAGTATACAATCTTATAGAAAGAGTTATTCCTGGTTATTCTAATCAGTTTGTTTTAGAGAGCATTCCTCAGGAAAATAATAAAGATACTTTTGAAATTGCATCAAAAAATGGAAAAATACTATTAAAAGGAAACAATGGTGTATCAATAGCATCGGCTTTAAATTGGTATTTAAAGTATGAATGTAATGCTCATTTTTCATGGACGGGCGATCAATTAGACTTACCTAAAAAACTACCAATCCCTAAAGAATCTTTTAAAAAAGTAATTCAGCCCGAGTACCGAGTTCATTTTAATTATTGTACAATAAGTTATACAGCTGCATGGTGGGATTGGGAACGCTGGGAACGGGAAATAGATTTTTTGGCATTAAATGGCATTAATATGCCACTTTCTGTGGTTGGTTTAGAAGGTGTATGGTATCATGCGCTTTTAAAATCGGGATTAACAGATGAAGAAGCCCGTAAGTTTTTAGTAGGCCCGGCTTTTTTTGCGTGGCAATGGATGACTAATATACAAAGTCATGGAGGACCTTTACCTAAAACCTGGATAGATAAGCACATTGCATTGGGCAAGAAAATTATGAATAGGCAGTTAGAATTAGGCATGCAGCCAATACAACAAGGTTTTTCAGGATATGTACCCAGAATCTTTAAAGAGAAGTTCCCTAATGCGGCAATAAAACAAGAAACCACATGGTTAGGCTTTAAAGGAACCATGCAACTAGACCCATTAGACCCTCTGTTTAAAACATTTGGAAAGACATTTCTAGAAACTCAAAAAGAACTTTTTGGAGCTCATGGTGTTTATGCTGCTGATCCGTTTCATGAAGGCGAGCCACCACAAGAAGGAGAAGAATATTTAAATAAAGTAGGAAAGGCTATTAAGGATCTTTTGGTTGATTTTGATTCAGAGGCTAAATGGGCGATGCAAGCATGGTCAATTAGAGAAGGTATTGCCACGGCGGTACCTAAAGATAGATTATTGATTTTAGACCTCAATGGGGAGCGTTATAAACAAGACAACTTTTGGGGCTATGATTTTGTTGCCGGAAACTTACATAATTTTGGAGGACGCATCAATATGCATGGCGATATGCGCTTATTAGCCTCCAATCAGTTTAAAACAGCGTTAGAAAAAACTGGTACAGCCAAAGGAAGTGGTCTTTTTATGGAAGCTGTAAATCAAAATCCAGTATACTATGATTTAGCTTTTGAAATGCCATTCCATAATAGTGAAGTAGATATAAATGCATGGTTAAAGAAAAGTATTGCACGTAGATATGGAACAAGTTCTAAAAGTGCTAACGAAGCATGGAATATACTATTGGAAGGCCCGTATAAGCAAGGTACTAATGGTGTAGAAAATAGTTCTATTATCTGTGCCAGACCTGCTATTGATGTTAAAAAGTCAGGACCAAATTATGGGTTTAAGATCCCTTATGCACCGCAAGAACTTATAAAATCACTTCAATTGTTATTACAAGATGCAAAAACTTTGAGCAAGTCTGACCCTTACCTTTTTGATATAGTAGATATAACAAGACAGGTATTGACAAATCTTGGTCAGGAGATACATAAAGAAGCTGCACAGGCCTTTAAGGATAAAAACCTTTATGAATTTGATAAATTTTCAAAACAATTTTTGCAATTATTAAAAGATACAGACCAATTGTTAAAGACAAGGTCTGAGTTCAGCTTCGATAAATGGGTAAATGATGCGCGATCATGGGGAAATACAGAAGAAGAAAAAAATCTTTATGAATATAATGCTTCGATGCTGGTTACCCATTGGGGGTCGGATGAAGACTCCCATATTTTCGATTATTCGTGGAGAGAATGGAGCGGACTTATTGATGGCTACTACCTCCCTAGATGGCAAAAATTTTATGAGATGTTAAGAGGGCATTTAGAGAATGGTACTGACTATAGCGAAGAAGGATTGCCACAAGTGTACGAAAGGGAAACACTAAGAGCAAATGAATTTTATGATAAACTGGCTGATTGGGAAACAAGGTGGATAGAAAGTGTAAAAACTATTGATGCAAAACCTATAGGAAATGAAATAGAAGCAGTGGAAAAAACTCTTAAAAAGTATAATTCCTTTTTCAAAGAATATTATAATTAAAAAATATACAAACCTTATTTATGAAATTACAAAGAAATAAAACAAAAATTCTACTTATTATATTTTTGATAGCCTTTCAAGAGCATGTGATATCTCAAATGATAACGGTAGAAACCTTACTTAAAGAAATGACAGACCGAGCAAGTTTAGCTCAGTGGCCTTCTGCATCTTATACCTGCAAGCAAGCTTCCAGTTATTCCAGGGATTCTAAAACTAAGAACACAGCAATTGAAGATGGTAAATTCAAAACAGGAAATTTTGGGGATGAAAATGTCCCTCGCGATTGGGGAAAAGGCTGGTTTGAAAACCATGATTTTAGTCACTATATCCGTACCGAAGAAAACCAAGGTCGTAAAGAAGATGTGATGTTTGAAGACAAAGGTGCTGGTGCTGTTGTTCGGTTTTGGGCAACATTTGGAGGCGTGCCTTCAGATTATGGGGGCATTTATAGGGTTTATATTGATGGAAACCCTAATCCAGTAATAGAAATGCATAATCAGAATCTTGTAGGTAAAGCAGGTTTAGTAGGGAAGCCTTATTCTTTTTATGCACCAGAAAAAGCCGAGAATGATGTTTGGAGAGGAAGAAATCTATTTTTCCCGATACCCTATGCAAAAAGCTGTAAAATTACATACGATGGAGAACATAAATATGCACACATAGAAGGTTGGAAAGGGCACTATTATCAAATTAATTATCGTACTTATGAATCTGGAACGGAAGTAGAAAGCTTTACCAGAAAGACCATTAGTAAATATCAAGAACAAATCAACACCTATGGTAAACAATTAACAGAGAGGTCTATAGCTGGAGAACAAATTACTAAACAAGACTTAGTTTTAAAACCGGGAGAAAGCATATCTATTAAGCTAAAAGGAGAGAGGGCTATCAATTATTTACGTACAAAATTAAAAGCAAAGAATCAAGAACAGGCTCTAAGGTCTACAGTATTAAAAATTACTTTTGACAATCATCAAACGGTTTGGTGTCCAATAGGTCAGTTTTATGGCCTGGGTTATAAACAACTGGAACATAAATCATATTACATAACTACTACCAAAACAGGAGAAATGACTTCATATTGGGTGATGCCATTTAGTAAAAAAGCAGTTGTAAGTTTAGTGAATCATGGCAGCCAATCAGTAACACTTGAATCATTAGCTCTAGGGCATCAAGAATATGATTGGAATAGACAGTCTATGTACTTTCACGCTACATGGAAGGAAACCAGAGCTTTGGAATCAGAATTGAGGTCAGACTATAATTATATAAGTGTAAAAGGTAAGGGCATTTTTGTTGGAGATAACCTTACGTTATTTAATTCTCACCCAGACACTACAGGGATTAATTGGTGGGGAGAAGGTGATGAAAAAATATATGTAGATGGTGAAGATTTTCCGTCTCATTTTGGTACAGGTACCGAAGATTATTATAGCTATGCCTGGTGTAGACCACAGTGGTTTACATCTCCTTGGGTATCTCAACCTATAGGAGAAGGGAATAAAACACCAGGAAATACAAGTAACAACCGCTATAGGTTATTAGATGGTATTCCGTTTACCAAAGATTTTAAGTTCGATATGGAAATATGGCATCCATATAGAGCTAAAATGAATTACAGTCCGGCTACTTTCTTTTATGCCTTTACTAATGCCACATGGAATGTAAAAGCAGATGTAGAAGGTGTAAAGAAAAAAGTGGCATTAAAAATAGAGGATGTCTCCAATTAAGCAGTGATAAGAGCTCTAATGAAGGGTTTTAATAAAATTAACACAGAACAAAAATATTAACCTAACCATAGCATGAAAAAAATGAAATTAACTCCGTCTTTATTGTCCATAACATTCATTTTGCTTATCACTTTTTCAGCGATAGGCCAATCCACTAAAGAAAAAGACAATTTCCATATTTTTATTCTTATGGGGCAATCCAATATGGCAGGTTATGGAGAACTATTACCAGAAGACAAACTTCCAATAGAAGGTGTTAAAATGTTACGCGGATGGACCCAAGAAGGGAAGAGGTTCTCTTGGGAAGCAGCAAAACATCCCATACATAATCGTTTAGGAAGCGATCAATTTGGTTTAGCAGGATCTTTTGCACAAGCCTACCAGAAAGCACATCCTGGAGTTACAATTGGGTTAATCCCGGTAGCCTATGGCGGCGCTGAGATAGCTTCGCTTAATAAAGGAACCGATGTTTATAAAGATGCTCTTAATAAAGCTAAGTGGGCAAATAAACAAGGTATCATAAAAGGTGTGCTCTGGCACCAAGGAGAATCTGATACGGTAGATCCCGAAAAAGCAAAAAAGTACAAAGAACAACTTAAACGACTTGTTTTTGATTTTCGTAAAGACATAAAAGATTCAAGTTTGCCTTTTATTGTAGGCAATTTGGCAGAGTTTTATGGTACAGGACCAGATCATAGTGCTCCGGAACGTGTGAAACAAATTAATACAGTGCGTCAAAGTCTAAGAGATTTACCTAAAGAACTGCCTCAGGTAGCCTATGTAGAATCTGCAGGTTTGAAAGCAAGAGAGCACCATCAAGTACATTTTGACAGAGCTTCACTAATTACTTTTGGTAAGCGTTATGCCGCAGTTTATGAAACATTAAGTTTGAATAATGAGCCAAAGGCGAGTGTTAAATCCGATTGGTTGTTGGATGGCTCATTATACAAAGCCAATGTGTATAAAGGTAAGCGTAATGACGAGATCATAATATCTAATGGGTTGTTGCGAAGAGTTTTTAGAATAGTACCGAATGCAGCTACTGTACGTTTAGACAATCTTGTAACTGGAGAGTCTCTGCTTAGAGGTGTGAAGCCAGAAGCTATTGTGAAAATTAATGGTATAAATTATGAAGTTGGAGGTCTAAAAGGACAGCCCAATTATGCATTTCTTAAACCTGAATGGTTGGATAAAATGACAGCAGATGCCTCTGCTATGCAATATATCGGCTATGAAGTAAGTGAACCAAAGGCACCATTTGAATGGAAAAGGGTACGATCTCATGCAAAAGGAGCTGAATGGCCTCCTAAAGGAATTCATTTAAAGATGGACTATAGTATGCCTGAGCCAAAATCTTTATTGCAAGGAGGTGGGCTGTTGCCTAGTGACTATGGACGAAACGAATTATTTAAAACAGATTTTAGAACGCTTGATAAAATTTGGAAAACCAGAGTGTCTAAAACACATAAGCGTTCATCTTTTGAAAATGAAGGTAAGGTAGGCGAGATTTATACTCCTCAAAACACAGCTGTATATGTAGAAAAACAGTTGGATAAATCGGCAAAAGTTATTGAAGCCACTTTTAATGTAGGTACAGATAAAAGTAAGGAATATGGTCCGGGCATAGCATTGGTTTGGCCAAATAAAACAATAAAATTTTATTTAAGACCGGGAGGCAATACCTATGATGATGGCGTACCTATGTTTGGATTATGGGATGGTCAAAAAGAGCATAAAGCTGCTGGAGGACGTCAAGTACTTGATATGAGTAAGCCATGGACATTGAGATTTCGTATAACAGATGAAAGTGTTTTTTGTGAAGCTAAACCACAGGGTGGTGATTGGATAACTGTTCAAAAGTTGAAATCTTTTGAAACCTTACCAATATCAGTAAGGATTGGCAAGACCAATGCCCGTGGGGAGGGAAAAGATGCTAGTGGGGAAAAGGGTGATTTAGAGCGACTAACTGTGCTGCATTATGCTTCTTATAGCAATCTTAACAATACAACCAAAGGACTTCAGAAGAACGATGTTATAGTTTCAGTACATTACGAATTATATGACGGTATACCTGTTATGTCTAAATGGATTACCGTACAAAATAAAAATAGTGAAGTCATTACAGTTAATAAATTTACCAGTGAAATAATAGCAGCAGTAGAGTATGGTTCTGCAGTAGAAACAAGGGAGTATAATGTTCCCAAACCGAATATTCATGTAGAAACGGATTATGCATTTGGCAGTTTTAATGTAGATGATGCTAATCATCATGCAGTACATTGGGAAGCAGATCCCGATTATGCTACTCAGGTTAATTATTTAAGAGAAACACCTTGTTTATTAAAGGTAGAACCAGAGGTAGGACCTTCAAAAACGTTGAATAATGGAGACACATTTAAATCATTTAGAACATTTGTACTGCCTTATGACAGTTACGATAGAGAAAGACAAGGTATGTCATTGCGAAAAATGTATCGTACGCTGGCCCCTTGGACTACAGAAAACCCATTAATGATGCACGCACGTTTTGCGGATTGGGATAGAGTAAAAATAGCGATTGACCAAGCTTCTGATGCTGGTTTTGAGATGGTCATTCTCACTTTTGGAAGTGGTTTTAATATTGAAGATGATAGTAAAGCATATATGACAAAAATGAAGAAATATGCTGATTATGCTAAAAGTAAAGGTGTTGAAATAGGGGGGTATTCTTTATTAGCATCCAGAAAAGTAGGCGGAGGGCATGATGTTGTCATGCCAGAAGGAGAACGTCCTACTTTTGGAAATTCGCCATGTATTGGAAGTGAATGGGGCCAGGATTATTTTAAGAAATTATATACTTTTTATGAAAAAACCGGCTTTACATTATTAGAACACGATGGTTCGTACCCTGGAGATGTTTGTACAGCAAATCATCACCCTGGACATAAGGGGGTAGATGATTCTCGTTGGAATCAATATGAAACTATTTCCAAATTCTATCAATGGTGCCGTTCTAATGGTATTTATCTTAATATTCCAGATTATTACTATATGGCAGGAGGTAATAAATGTGGTATGGGATATCGTGAAGTTAACTGGAGTTTGCCTAGAAACCAGCAATTAGTACATACCAGACAAAATATATACGATGGAGGCTGGCAGAAAACACCTTCTATGGGTTGGATGTTTGTGCCTTTAACAGAATACCAAGGTGGAGGATCGGCTGCTACTATAGAACCTCTTAATGAGCATTTAAGTCATTACGAAATGATGATGGTTAGTAATCTAGGAGGAGGTGTACAAGCCTGTTTTAGAGGGCCAAGACTTTTTGATACAGACAAAACAAAGACCATGGTAAAAGGAGTTGTAAATTGGTATAAAAAACACCGAGAAGTACTAGATGGAGACATTATTCATTTGCGTAGAGCAGATGGTTATGATTTGGATTACTGGCTTAATGTAAACGCTCAAGGAAAAGAAAAGGGAATGCTAATGGTTTACAACCCAACAGATAAACCCATTACAAAAGAAATAAAAGTACCCCTTTATTATACTGGATTGAAAGATCAAGTGATTACTAAATCTCAAGAAGGTATATCAAAAACATATAATTTGAATAGGGATTACACAGTAGAACTAGAAGTAAAAGTGCCAGCAGGGAGTTATACTTGGATGGTGTTTGAATAAGCCATATTAGTAGACATTAATTGAAATGCTCAAAGACAAATTTTATCTTAAAAATTTAAAAAAAGTAAAAAGAACAAATGAAATATAGTATGAAAATTAGAGTTTCTTTACTACTTTTTTTGATATTGGTTTTGACAGCATGTGCCAAGCGAGAAAAAAATAAGACTCCAATTATAGATCAATCTTTAATTAAAGTTGATAATTTAATATGGAATTTAGATGCTCTACAAGAGGTGCCGCCATTTAAGTATTTGGATAGCACCTCTAAAGTAAGAGAGATCATGTTTAAAGGTGTTGACCATCAAGGGAAAGAAACTCAAGTGCTTGCCTATTATTCTAACCCTGATATTTTAAAAACGGGCACCAATCTGGGGAATAAATTCCCAGGCGTAGTCTTAATATCTGGAGGAGACCAGCCTGCTTTTAAAGAATGGGTAGAACGTTGGGCTCATGAAGGGTACGCTGCTATAACCTGCGATTACGGAAACACCAGAATGTCTGAAGCAGGCGGTCCTGTTTTTAGAAATCTTGAAGAGCAGTTAAGAGGAATTTATGATGCTATAGAACAAGGCCCTAAAGCGGTACGTTCTTATCGAACTGCAGCAAGTGCCATATTAGCACATTCCTTACTGTTAAGTTTTCCAGAGGTTAAAAAAAATAAAACAGCGGTAACAGGTATTAGTTGGGGAGGTTTTCAAACATGCATTGTATCTGGCATTGATAATCGTTTTAAAGCTGCAACTTCTGTATATGGTAGTGCATTTCATGATGAAATAGCTTTAGATAAAAATCACTTTAGTAAGTTAGATTCAACGTATAGAGCGCTCTGGATGGATAAGATAGACCCTAAAAACTATATAATTTACTCGCAATGCCCCACGCTCTTTATAAATGGGAACACAGATGGTTGTTTTGATATTGTCCCTTTTGATAAGACAACTAAACTGATTCCCGAAAAGAATAGATATGTTAAAATCACGCCAAATATGGAACATGATCACCCTATTGCATGGGAATCAAAAGAAATAGCAGCATTTTTTAACTCAATCTTTAAAGATGGTACGCCATTGGCAAAAATAACAGGAACTAATAAGCATGATTCAATTATTAAATTTAATTACGAGAGTACGGTAACACTTAAACAAGCAAAATTCTATTATTCTAACGATACCATCAACATTAATGAAAAACGTATTTGGCAATCTATTCCGGCTAAAATATTTGATGATATCATTGAAAGTCCAGTTCCTGAAGAAGGATACCTATTAGGATTTCTTTATGTGGAAGATATTATGAATTTAGGAATCTCCAGTGAATTATTAATCAACTAAAAAATCAAAATCATTGAACTTTAAAAGCATATACAAAATGAAAATGCGATACCTAAAGCTTTTAATTGTTCTCTTATTTTTTAGTGTATATGTTTGGGGGCAATCAAATGGGCAACTTTCTTTAAAAAACGACGAAAGTATTGTTTGGGTGGGTAATAGTATTACGCATCAATGTAGGTACTCTCAGTATGTTGAAAATTATCTTTTTACCCGTTTTCCTGATAAGAGGTTTGATTTTCATACCGCGGGAGTATCTGGTGATAAAGTGGCAGATGCCTTAGCACGTTTCGATTTGGATATAGCCCGATATAAACCCGATCATATTACCATACTTTTGGGAATGAATGATGGATCTTACAAAAAATTTGACAAATCTACTTTTGAGACCTATCAGCTAGGGATGTTAAAATTGCTTTCTAAAATTGATAGTATTGGAGCAAAGCCTATTATTATGTCACCTACTATGTTTGATGCAAAATTTGCTAGTACAACAGGTTGGTTTCCAGATCAATCTTATTTTCCTGAATACAATGGTGTATTGGCTTACTATAGTGCATGGCTAAGAGAAATAGCTTGGGAGAAAGACTGCCTCTTTGTCGACTTAAGAACCAGTCTTAATCAAATTACTTCAGAAAAGAGAAAAGAGTACGAAGGTTTTACCATAGTTCCTGATGGAATACATCCTAATCCAGTAGGGTTGGCAGTTATGGCTACCGATATCATTAAGCAATTATTTGGGGAAGAACCATTATCGGAAATTCATTTGGAATTAGTCAAAAATAAAGAAGCAATATCTACTATAAAAGGAGGAATAATGAGCTATTTGAAAATTTCTCGTAAAAAAGTAGCTTTTGATTTTTACCCCGAATCTTTACCATGGGTTATACCCGAAAAAGCCAAAGAAGGTATTAATTTGGCGGGAATAAATAGAATAAATAATGAAATTCTATCCATTTCAGGGCTTGCACGAGGAAGCTATACTATTTATGTAGATGACGTAGCCATTGCAAATAGTACAGCTAGAGAATTAACTAAAGGGATTGATTTGAGTGGGGATACAACAATGTCTCATTATAAGCAATCTTTAACTATTGCAGCACTTAATCAACGACGTAACAAAAAACTATTTCAGCTACGAGAACTTTGGTATCACAAAAAAGCATTAAGTGAAAAGAGAAAAGTAGTACTCGTAATGCCAAATGATGTTAAAATATTAAAAGAGATAGATAAGCATAAAGAAGTCATTAGCAATTTTAGTCAAAAAGAGAAAAAAATATTAGCTCAGACCCATGCATTGCAAATACAGATTTATAAAAATAACAAACCTATCAAGCGTAGTTATCAAATAATAAAAAATAAATAAACAATGAAAAAAGTCAATTTATTATTTTTAATGTTAGGAGTCTCCTTTGCCATCTCATGTTTAAATACATCTGTTGAAAAAGAAATTAACCTTACAACCTTACTCAACGAAATGGTAGATCGCGAACAAATAGCCGAATTTCCTACCATTAATTATCAATCGCTACAAGCAAGTAGCTATAATCGTGAATCAGTCTCACCAGACAAACCAGGTTGGTTTGCCGATAGCGATGGCGTTAGTGCCATAAGGACAGAAGAAAATAATGGTAAAAAAGAATGGGTACTCATGGAAGATGAAGGGCCAGGAGTAATAACCAAAATTTGGGCTGTTTGTTTCTATTATGGTTTGGACAATACAACTGGAGCTAATATCAATTTTTATTTAGATGGCGAAACAACACCAACCATTTCTACCAATTTCTTTAAGCTGGTAAAAGGACAAGATTTTGTAAAAGCACCGTTTGCGGACGAATCCACCAGAGCTGGAAATCTTTATTTCCCAATACCTTATGCTAAAAGTTGTAAAATTACTATGGATAACAAGGCTTTCTACAACATCATCAACTATAGAAAGTATCCAGCAGGAACTAAAGTGAAAACTTTTACCATGGAAGAATTTAATCAAACTGCCGAATGGCAACAAAAGGTGGGTCATATTCTAAATACGAAACCAGAGCCAGAAGGAGAAAAAGATACAATGATTAAGACCCTTGGAAGAGGAGACCAAATTGCCATGAATTTTGGAAAAGGGGGGGCTATTAAGCAGTTGGAAATCAAATTAGATGAAACCGAAAATATGGCACAAGCATTGCGTTCCGTAGTACTGAAAGCCACTTTTGATGGTAAAGAAACAGTCTGGGTTCCGGTTGGCGACTTTTTTAATAATGTGGGCAAAAGTCATCCTTATGATATGTGGGAAAGAACCGTAAAGCCAAATGGTACCATGGTTTGCCGCTGGATCATGCCCTTTGAAAAAGAAGCCCAGATATATCTAGAAAATATGAGTGATTTAAGTGTGAAAGCCCAGTTAACATTAACTACGGATGAATATAAATGGACAGAAAATTCGATGCATTTTTACGCGACTTGGCAAATGGATGATCCTGTGCCTACGTTTCCATTATTTGATTATAACTTTTTAGAAGCGCAGGGCAAAGGAGTGATTGTAGGTGATGAATGGGCTGTATTAAACCCCATAGAAGGTTGGTGGGGAGAAGGTGATGAGAAAATATATATAGATGATGACATTGAAAAAAACTTTCCTTCCCATTTTGGCACAGGTACAGAAGATTATTATGGATGGGCAGGCGGTAAAGTACCAACCTCGAAAGACGAATTCTCAAAACCCTTCTTGGGAAATATTATTGTCGCAGATCCTAACTCAAAGGGTTACAATGTATGTACACGTACTCGTGTTTTGGATGCCATTCCATTTAAGGAGAAAATCAAATTTGATGTAGAGTCCTCTTGTGGTAAGCGAAGCAAATCTCATTTTTTGCAATATGCTCAAACTACTTTTTGGTATGGAGTACCTGGAGTTAAACATAATAAAAAACCACTACCAATAATGGCAGAAAAAAAACTGCCTGTTATTGCCGATTTGGAAGCTTTGATAGAACATGCAGAAAAAGAACACTATATAGTGGATGGTGCTTTAGAAGCAGAAATTTTGAACATAACCAATAAAAGTAAAACTGTAGAAGAAAACTTTGCTGAAATCCCAGAGTGGGGAGAATTGAGTAATGGTGACATGAAAAATATTTGGTTTGAAAACAAAGGTGATTTTGCAGAATTAAAAATTACCGAACAATTCGAAAAATCAATAATCAGTTTCAGTGCTACAGTTGGTCAACCCTGCGGTGATTTTAATATTTATGTAAATGGCGAATTAAAGAAGATGCAAGATTTATATTCAGAGCATGGTGGTATGACAAACCCCTATGTGAGCTTAGGTGAATGTAACCCGGTTGATAATACTTTTATTATCAAGTTTGAATACAAAGGAGCAGGAGAGAAAGGAAGCCATGTAAAAGGAAAACGTGCCTTGGGATTGGATTTCTTTTTGATTGAAAATAATTTTATGAATAGATAGAATCAGTATAAAGAGAATATATTTTCTGCGTTTTTGAGTTCATTATAATACTCTTTTTAAATGATTTCGTTAGCAGTGAAATATAGGATTTATTTATAGTTTTATGAGAGCGTTTAAAATAATAACAAGTGCAAAAATAGTATTGATTTAAGTTGTTTTATTGGTAGATATACCATCTTTTAAAAATTAATTTTGTGGCTACAACATTGTTAACACAGAAGAAAATTGAAAAACTATTTAATTATATCACCTAGTGATAATGTAGCCGTTGCTCTTGAAGATTTGCAAAAAGGAGATGTTTTAAACATTGATGGTAATGAATTAATCATAACAGAAAGAATTCCAATAAAGCATAAGATTTCTTTAGAGTCATTTAAAGAAGGCGATATGATCACTATGTATGGTGTTCCTGTAGGTAGAGTAATTAAACCAATTGCATTAGGGACTCAGATAACAGTAGATAATGTAAAACATGAGTCTGCACCCTATGGCTATAAGGAACATGCATATACATTTAATAAACCAAATGTAACGCATTTAAAAAATAAGACTTTTTTAGGTTATCATAGAAAAGATGGTCAAGTAGGAACTGCAAATTATTGGATTTTTATTCCAATGGTATTTTGTCAAAATAGAAATTTAAAAGTCCTTAAAGAAGCTTTTGAAGCCGAATTAGGTTTAAAAAAAGAAAACCCATATCGATTAAAAATCAGAGAGATGGTTCATGGAGTTTCAGAAGAAACGTATACAGAAGCATCAGAAAACCTGACAGACCGTGTTTTTCAAAATTTGGATGGCATTAAATTTTTAACCCATGAAGGCGGTTGTGGTGGTACCCGTGATGATGCTCAAGCCTTGGTAAACCTTTTAGCGGGCTATATAAAGAATCCAAATGTTGCAGGTGCTACAGTAATGAGTCTAGGCTGTCAGCATGCACAAGTAAGTATGATTCAAGAAGCACTAAATAAATCTTTTAAAACTGACAAACCAGTTTATTACTTTGAACAGCAGCAGTATCCTACAGAAAATGAGATGCTTATTTCTGCCATTGAAGCAACTTATAAAGGGCTAGAAGAAGCCAATTCGATTACTAGACAACTAGCACCTTTAAGTAAGTTGAGCATAGGTTTAGAATGTGGTGGATCTGATGGGTTTTCTGGTATTACAGCAAATCCCTTAATGGGGCTTGTTTCAGATAAAATTAATACTTTAGGAGGTAAAAGTATTCTTTCAGAGTTCCCGGAATTATGTGGTGTAGAACAAGATTTAATTGATAGATGTGAAACCGAAGAAATTGCTGAGAAGTTTATTCATATTATGGATAGTTATAGTAAAAGAGCGGAAGATGTGGGTTCTGGATTTGATATGAATCCTTCACCAGGTAATATTAAAGACGGCTTGATTACCGATGCTATTAAATCTGCTGGAGCAGCTACTAAAGGAGGAAGAAGCCCTGTGGCTGATGTTATAGACTATGGAGAGTACGCAAATAAACAAGGACTTAATTTATTATGCACTCCAGGAAACGATGTAGAATCAACCACTGGTTTAGCAGGTTTTGGTTCAAACATTATTTTGTTTTCTACAGGATTAGGAACACCAACAGGAAATATAGTGTGCCCAACTATAAAAATTTCTACTAATTCTATACTACCTACGAAGATGAAAGATATCATAGATTTTGATGCAGGTAGATTAATTTCAGAACAAGTATCGCAAGAGGATTTGTCGGAAGAATTAATAGATTTAATTATAGATGTAGCCAGTGGAAAACATAAAACTTGCGCTGAAAAATTAGGGCAAGATGATTTTATTCCATGGAAGAGAGGGGTTTCACTTTAAATATTATATATGGCAATTTTTACTTTTTCACTTCACTCCAAAAAGTTTAAATGAGTTCAATAATAAAAAAGAAGTTTGTTAAATAATAAATATATAAAACACCATGAAGAAAGTAATAGTTTTATTAATAATAAGTGCCTCATTTAGCTTTAATATACAGGGGCAAACAACCTATCAACCTACCTGGGAATCTATAGATTCACGTCCAGTAGCACAGTGGTTTGGGGATGCTAAATTTGGAATTTTTATACACTGGGGTCCCTATTCAGTTCCGGCATGGTCGCCTAAAGGGACATACTCAGAATGGTATCAACGTTGGATGCAAGGTAGAAACCTTTTTGGAAACGGAGATTTTAAAGGTGATGAAGTAACACGGTATCATGAGAAGACCTATGGTCCACATTTTAGTTACTATGAGTTTGGAGATATGTTTAAAGCCGACTTATTTGAGCCGGATGATTGGGCAGATTTATTTGAAGAATCCGGAGCAAAATATATTATGTTAACTACTAAACATCACGACGGATTTACATTATGGCCCAGTAAAGAGGCAAACGATAGAGGGTTTGCATGGAACAGTGTTGATATTGGACCAAAAAGAGATTTGGTAGGCGAATTAACAACTGCTGTAAAAAAGACAGATGTAAAGATGGGCTTTTATTATTCTTTATATGAATGGTATCACCCTTGGTGGCAAAATGATAAAGAACGTTTTGTATCCGAACACTTCCATCCACAATTTAAAGACTTAGTAGAAAAATACCAGCCGGATGCATTGTGGGGTGATGGCGAATGGGATATGGAGGCTGAAAAGTGGAAAACCCCCGAATTATTAGCATGGCTTTTTAACGAATCTTCAGTAAAAGATAATGTTGTAATTAATGATCGTTGGGGAAAAGGCATTAGGAAAAAACATGGAGGTTATTTTACAACCGAATACGAATCGGAAGCTCCAGAATTTACAAAACCATGGGAAGAATGTCGTGGTATGGGCTTTTCTTTTGGTTACAATCAGAATGAAGATGTACAAGATTATAATTCTCCAAAAACATTAACCCTTATGCTTGTTAATATTGTAAGTACAGGAGGGAATTTATTGTTAGATATCGGACCAGATTCCAGAGGGAGAATACCAGTCATTATGCAAGAACGATTAAAACAAATTGGGGCATGGTTAAAAATAAATGGAGAAGCTATTTATAAAACAAAGCCATGGAACAAGTCGTTTCAATGGTCTATAAAAGGGAAACAAGATTATAAACCCAAACAGCACTATTTAGGTGGCGATTTTATATTAAAACAAACCATAGACCCAGAACCAGGTTATGGTGTTAAAGAACTTTTCTTTACTCGGAATGAATCGGCATATTATGCGATAAGTCCTAAATGGCCTGGTAAATCATTCACTATACGAAAATTTAAACCTTCTAAAAAGGCAAAAGTTACTTTATTGGCTACAGGAGAGGCATTGCAATGGCGTATGGAAGGAAGGAATATGATAATAGACATGCCTGCATTTAATCCTAACAGGGTCACTGAAGAAGACTACTATGCATGGGCTTTTAAAATTACTAAATAAAACAGAAATTATATTTGCTAAGCTAGAAAAGGCTATCAAAACGGTTTTAAAAAACCAAAGAATAACAGAAATATAGCTAAAATTAAAGAGAGAAATAATCAAAAGGAAAAAATGAAATTAATACGATTTGGAGCAGTAGGCAATGAAAAACCAGGTATAGAATTAGAAGATGGATCGAGAATAGATGTATCAGCATTTGGTGAAGATTATAACGAAAATTTCTTCGGAACAGAAGGAGTAGAACGTTTAGCATTATGGTTAAAGAATAATGGGCCAACGTGCCCGATAATTAGTGGCGATGCCCGTTTAGGATCTCCATTAGTTAGACCTTCCAAATTGGTTTGTGTGGGACTAAATTATGCGCAACATGCTGCAGAGAGTGGCATGGCAATTCCAAAAGAACCTGTATTGTTCTTTAAATCTACCAGTGCCATTGTAGGGCCCAATGATGACATTATTATCCCAAAAGGAAGCGAAAAAACCGATTGGGAAGTTGAACTAGCTATTGTAATAGGTAAAAAAGCATCTTATGTAGAAGAGGCAAATGCTTTAGAGCATATAGCAGGTTATGTATTACATAATGATGTTAGTGAAAGAGCTTTTCAAATAGAGAAAGAAGGACAATGGTGTAAAGGTAAAGGTTGTGATACGTTTGCACCCTTAGGTCCTTTTATTGCTACTCAAGACGAAATACCAAATCCGAATAATCTAAACTTATGGTTAAAACTTAATGGAGACATGGTACAAAATAGTAATACTTCCGATTTTATTTTTAATGTACAGGAAGTAGTAAGTTACATTAGCCAGTTTATGACCTTACTACCGGGAGATGTTATTTCTACCGGTACACCATTTGGAGTTGGTTTAGGTTTTGACCCACCAAAGTATCTTAAACCGGGAGATGTCGTAGAATTAGGGATAGATGGTTTAGGCACATCAAAACAAATAACGAAAGCATATAAATAAACAATTAGGGAGA
Organism: Flavivirga spongiicola; assembly: GCF_030540825.1. Taxonomy (NCBI): domain Bacteria; kingdom Pseudomonadati; phylum Bacteroidota; class Flavobacteriia; order Flavobacteriales; family Flavobacteriaceae; genus Flavivirga; species Flavivirga spongiicola. Next base: position 130,728 of record NZ_JAUOEO010000001.1, on the reverse strand, counting down.
ATAGTAAACAAAATGTAGTTCATGATTTTTTTATATACGGCGTGTAGCACAGATGGGTTCAATAATTAGATATAGATGGAAGTTAAATATTTATTAAAGTTAGTAGTTCATTTTTTAATTGTTTTGTCTTGTCTAGGATGTAAAGAAATAGCCAACAAAGCGAAGCCTATAAAAATTGCTTGTATAGGTAATAGTATTACCTACGGGGCAGGTGTATCAAATAGAGAACAGAACGCATATCCAAAGCAATTACAGGCCATGTTAGGAGATGCTTATTTTGTTGAGAATTTTGGAGTGAGTGGAAATACCTTATTAAAAAAAGGAGATGATCCATATTGGGAGTCTAATGCATACCAAGAAGCTTTAGAGTTCACTCCAGATGTGGTATTTATAAAATTAGGAACTAATGATACCAAGCAACAAAATAGAGTTTATTTAGATACGGATTTTGAAACCGATTATAAAGAATTGATACAATCTTTTAAGAACAAGAATAAAGATACCAGAATTGTTTTATTACTCCCGGTTCCTTCTTTTTTAGAAGATACTACCAGTATTTGGAATCCTATCATAAAAAATAAAATCATTCCATTAACGCAAAAAGTAGCTTATGATACAAAAAGTGAAGTCATTGACCTGTATCAACTGTTTATTGACTCACCAAGCCTTCTTCCAGATGGCGTTCATCCTTCATCATTAGGCGCTACACGAATCGCTAGGAGGTTGTACGAAGCTATAGTTCAAAAGACAGCTAAAAATAGTCAAGGATTTGACCTCTCAAGAATTGCGGAAATAAAGCAGTTTGATTTTCATGGATTTACCCAAACGGATTTTCAATATAATTCTAATCCTTGTAAAATAGTAGAACCAAAACGGATAGCAGAAGGTAAACCTTGGGTGCTACGTGCACGGTTTTGGGGGCATGAACCGCAAACCGATATGGCTTTATTAGAAAGAGGTTTTCATATTGCATATTGTGATGTTGCTCATTTTTTTGGAAATGGAGAAGCTGTAGATCGTTGGAATAATTTTTATAAATTAATGATTGAAAACGGGTTTTCAAAAAAAGTAGTTTTAGAAGGAATGAGTCGTGGTGGTTTAATAGTCTATAATTGGGCAGCCGAAAATCCTGAAAAAGTAGCTTGTATCTATGCCGATGCTCCTGTTTTAGATGGAACAAGTTGGCCTGGAGGTAAAGGAAAAGGTATTGGAAGTGCTGATGATTGGGAAATTTTTAAAAAGATGTATCATATTGCTTCAGAAAAAGCATTAGTAGATTTTAAAGGAAATCCAATACATAAAACAGCTAGTATTGCCAAAGCAGGGTTTCCTATGATGCACGTTTGTGGTGAAGCAGATAAGGTGGTTCCAGTAAATGAAAACACGCGTTTATTCGAACAAAAAATTGAAGAAGCTGGCGGAAATATTTCGACCATTTATAAAGCAGATGTTGGGCATCATCCACACAGTTTAGAAAACTCAACACCCATTGTAGATTTTATTTTACAAGCTACTAAGCGTAAAATTAATTTTGCAACTATTATAGCACCCGGATCAGAATACCGCTCTGCTGCCGGTTGGGAAGAAGGAAAAGGCTGGTGGTATCAGATGAAAGATATTGATTCTTTGATTCGTAATTCGGGAAAACTTGATTTATTATTAATAGGAAACTCCATTACACAAGGCTGGGGAGGGAGTCGTACACTTACCACATATAAACCCGGTCAACAAGCTGCAGATATTTATTTTAAAGACCTAAATTGGGTAAGTGCTGGGATTTCTGGTGACAGAACAGAGCACGTTGCTTGGAGGTTGAAAAATGGATATTATGATAAGGGAGACCCTAAAATGGTTACCCTAGCAATAGGAGTTAATAATTTTGCATTTAACACGGCTGAAGAAATAGCCGAAGGCATTGCGCTAGACATTAAATTGATAGAAGAAAAACTTCCCAAATCTAAAATATTATTTTTTGGCCCATTACCAACCGGTACAAAAGTAGATTCAGGTGCAAGAAAAAAATACAATAAGATACACGAATTGATTTCGCATTTAGCCTCCAAAAAGCATGTCCATTATTATAATATGCTAAAGGCTTTTAGTGATGAAAATGGTGATTTAAAAAAGGACTATTATGGAGGAGATGGTATCCACTTAAACCCTGGAGGTTATAATGCTTGGGGAGCATTTATTAGAGAACAATATAATAAATTGATTAAATAGCCTTTTAATAATGAAAATAGATGCACATCAACACTTTTGGAAATACAATCCCGTACGTGATGCTTGGATTGATGATTCTATGACGGTAATCCGGAAAGATTTTTTACCTCAAGATTTAAAACCTATTCTTGAAGCTAATACAATAGATGGTTGTATAGCGGTACAAGCAGACCAATCTGAAAATGAAACAGATTTTCTTTTACAATGTGCTATAGAAAACCCTTTTATAAAAGGAGTCGTAGGATGGGTTGATCTTTTGAGTGATAATGTAGAGGAACGTCTTGAATATTACTCTAAAAATAACATATTAAAAGGTGTTCGGCACATTGTACAGGCCGAAGCTAATGATTTTATGTTAAGAAAAGATTTTCAAAACGGAATTAGCAAGCTGCAACAATTTAATTTGACTTATGATATTTTAGTGTTTCCACCACAATTGGAAGCGGCAATTCAATTGGTTAGAGAATTTCCAAATCAAAAATTCGTGTTAGATCACATAGCAAAACCGTATATAAAGGATGCGAAAATTCATGATTGGAAGATCAACATGTCAACATTAGCCAAAGCACCAAATGTATATTGTAAAGTCTCAGGAATGGTAACAGAAGCCGATTTAAAGCAATGGAGATTGTCAGATTTTCAACCGTATTTAGATGTGGTTTTTGAAGCTTTTGGAATAGATAGAATCATGTATGGTTCAGACTGGCCCGTATGTTTGTTAGCAGCAGAATATCAAGAACAATTAAATATTATTGAAACCTATATTTCAAGGTTTTCATCAGATGACAAAATAAAAATAATGGGTAATAACGCGATACGTTTTTACAATTTATAGATTATGAACTCATTTAAAGTTTTTTAATTATAGCGAAAATGAGTCATTTTTTATTTGGTAGCTAGTTTTGCAGAAATGGGGATATTAATCGGGTAAACAAAATCATGAATTTAAATTAAAAAAGAACAAAGAGTCAATTAACAGAAAATTATTTTGCTATAAAACTCTTTTAACTGTCGTTTGAACTTTTTTAAATCAAAAAAGTATCAGTTAAAGTCCTTTTATTGGTAGATATAAATTCATTCAAAAATTATTTTTGTTAAAAATTCTTTATTATTAGGTATGTTAGTTTAACTTTTATGCCAAATGAATTTTAAAATGAGCCTTAAATAATTTGAATTATATCACACTCAGATAAATAATAAAATCCAAGCATAGCCTAGTTATGGTTTTATTAGTGAAACTTTGTTTTGAAAAGTTGCGAAGCAATGCCTTCAAAACAGCTAGTTGAACCACGCCTTTGTCGTGGCAGGCTAATCCCGCTTCATGTGCTGAACTTGCTTCGGTATCTAACGGGATCTTAGGTTTAATACCTCAACCCTTGGGGCGATTTTCAAAGGCCAGAGCTTGCTCTGGGGTTAAACCTTTTATTTTATTATTTATCTGAGTGTGATAGAAACGAATTATAAGGCTTACTTACTGTTTATTTGGTATTATAACAGAAAGATTAAGAATGTTTTGGAATATTTATTGAAAAACTAAAATTTAAATGGATTTAAAATTAAAAGATAAAGTAATACTAGTAACCGGAGGGTCTAAAGGTATAGGAAATGGTATTTGTAATGTACTAGCAAATGAAGGAGCTATTCCTGTAATTATTGGTAGAAACAAACCAAACATTCTGGATGCTGTTAAAGCTATTAAAGATTATGGTGGTAATGCGTCTTATGCTTTTGCTGAACTTACAGATGCAAAACAATGTAAAGAAGCTGTAGAGCAAGTTGTTAAAGAATTTGGACGTATTGATGGACTGGTTAACAATGCTGGAATAAATGATGGTGTAGGTCTAGAAAACGGAAATCACGAAGATTTTTTAAGGTCCATAAACCGTAATTTAACACATTATTATTTAATGGGACACCATGCACTTCCGGAACTTAAAAAGAGTAAAGGGGCTATAGTTAATATAGGTTCTAAAACCTCGGTTACCGGACAAGGAGGAACATCTGCCTATGCTGCAGCCAATGGTGGTCGTAACGCATTAACTCGTGAATGGGCCGTAGAATTATTGCCTTATAGTATACGTGTAAATGCCGTAATTGTAGCCGAATGCTATACACCTTTATACGATAGATGGATAAAAACATTCGACAATCCGGAAGAAAAACTACAAAAAATAGTTGAGAAAATACCTTTCGAAAAAAGAATGACTACAGCAGAAGAAATTGCTAATACGGTTACATTTTTACTTTCGGAAAAATCTAGCCACACCACAGGGCAGTTACTATTTGTAGATGGGGGCTATACACACTTAGATAGAGCTTTAAAATAATTTAATACTAATACCAAATTAATAATTCATAAATATGAAAGACACGCAAAAGCTTCCTATAGTATCTAAGCAGGTTTTAATTCCATTTATTTTAGTAACGTCATTATTTGCTTTATGGGGTTTTGCTAATGATATTACAAACCCGATGGTATCTGCATTCAAAAAGATTTTAGAATTAAATAACACACAAGCATCTTGGGTTCAAGCAGCTTTTTATGGCGGCTATTTTACGATGGCACTTCCAGCTGCTTTTGTAGTTAAAAAATATTCTTATAAAGTAGGTATATTGGTTGGGCTTATATTATATGCTGCAGGAGCTTTGTTGTTTTATCCGGCTGCTGCCATGGAAAACTATTTTTTCTTTTTAGCGGCACTTTATATTTTAACATTTGGTCTTGCTTTTTTAGAAACTACAGCAAACCCATATATTATGGCAATGGGCAGTGAAGAGACTGCAACACAGCGTTTAAATCTAGCACAAGCATTTAATCCAGTTGGAGCCTTGTCCGGGTTATTTGTCGCTCAAACATTTATTTTAGGAGCTCTGCAATCTGACAATGTAGATGCAAATGGAAATGGAATATATGAAACATTAACAGGAACAGCCAAAGCAGCAGTGAAAACGTCAGACTTATTGGTTATTAGAAATCCTTATGTCGGTTTAGGTCTGTTTGTTATTTTTATGATGATACTTATTGCTATAGTGAAAATGCCGGAAAAGAAAGAAAGTGATAGTAGTACCGGTATGTGGCGTTCTATACAACGAATTTTCAAAAAAGAAAGATTTGTTGGAGGTGTTATTGCACAAATGTTCTATGTAGGCGCTCAAATTATGTGTTGGACCTATATTTACCAATATGCAGAAAATTTAGGAATTGATAACAGAAGAGCTGTAAATTATGCATATATGGCTTTAGGAATATTTTTATTAGGACGTTTTTTATGTACCTACCTTTTAAAGTTCATTAATTCAGGAAAATTATTAATGTTGTTGTCTTTTGGTGCTGTTGTCTTTTGCTTAGGAACCATTTTTATTGAAGGACTAGGCGGACTATATAGCTTGGTTTGTGTATCTTTTTGTATGTCTTTAATGTTCCCTACAATTTATGGGATTGCACTTTACGGATTGGGAGATGATGCTAAACCAGCTTCAGCATTTTTAGTGATGGCTATTGTAGGTGGTGCTTTTATGCCCATTTTACAAGGGCTAATACTAGACTTTGGTGGCTCAGGATATGCAGATACCAGAATAGCGGGAGTGCCCGAAGTAAATTTCTCTTTTATCTTGCCTTTAATATGCTTTTTGGTAGTTGCTTTATATGGCTATAGAGCATTTAAAGTATACGATTTAATAACTAAGAGCGATGCAAATTAAGAATAAAAAACTATGAATAGACATTGTTTTGCATTAGATTTGAAGAATGATCCAAAAGGAATATCTGAATACAAAAAATACCATGAATTTATATGGCCGGAAATTACAGCAAGTATTAAAAATTCAGGTATTGAAGAACTGGAGATTTATTTGATAGGTAATAGAATGTTTATGATTATGGAGGTTAATGATACTTTTTCTTTAGAAAAAAAATCTCAAATGGATGCAGGAAACCCAAAAGTACAAGAGTGGGAAACACTCATGTGGAAATATCAACAAGCCTTACCTATAGCAAAAGAAGGCGAAAAATGGCTCTTGATGGATAAAATATATCAATTATAATAAACACTAAAATAATATGAAAAAGAGGTTGTCAATTATAGCATTAATTAGCTTATTAAGTTTTTCTTGTTCAAATAAATACAAAGAAGTGGTAAATGCAGAACAAGATTATCAAATTATCCCGAAACCATTAAAGATGGAATTATTAACGGGTAAATTCTTAGTGGATTCTAATACTAAAATTGTTAGTAGTGAAGTTTTAAAAAATGAAGGCGAATTTTTAGCAGGAATGTTAAGCGCTGCAACAGGTGAAACAGTGGCTTTTTCTTCAGAAGGTAAAGGAAATATTGAACTAAAATTAGATGATACAATTGAAAATGAAGAAGGTTATGTGTTAGATGTAGCTTTTAATAAGATTGAAATATCAGGTAAAACGGCACAAGGCGTGTTTTACGGTATTCAAACCTTGAGGCAATTAATGCCTGCAAGTATGGAAACTGGTGATGGCACTTTAAAAGAATTAACTATTCCAGCTGTAGCAATAAAAGATAATCCTCGTTATAAGTATAGAGGTATGCATTTAGATGTGGCTCGCCATTTTTTCCCTGTAGATTTTATAAAAAAATATATCGATTTAATCGCCATGCATAAAATGAATACATTTCATTGGCATTTAACAGAAGATCAGGGGTGGAGAATAGAAATTAAAAAATACCCAAAGCTTACTGAGGTAGGAGCTTGGAGAAACGGAACGATTATAGGACATCATCCAGGAACTGGAAATGATCAAAAAAAATATGGCGGGTTTTATACTCAAGAAGATATTAAAGAAATAGTAGCCTATGCTACCGAGAAACATGTTACTGTAATTCCGGAAATAGAATTACCTGGTCATGGTAGTGCTGCCATTGCTGGTTATCCAAACCTAAGTTGTTTCCCTGACGAAAAAACGACAGTTCATAATGATATGATGTCTGAAGCAAGTAAAGAAGCTCAGGCAAATGGAACCGTTAAAATTGTTCAAGAAACATGGGGCGTTTTTCCTGATGTTTTTTGTGCTGGTAAAGAAGAAACCTTTGCATTTTTACAAGATGTATTAGATGAAGTCATTCCTTTATTTCCTGCTTCTTATATCCATATTGGTGGTGATGAATGCCCAAAAGATAATTGGAAAAAATGCCCAAGTTGTCAAGCTAGAATAAAAGCTGAAGGTTTAAAAGATGAACATCATTTACAAAGCTATTTTATTACCAGAATTGAAAAATATTTAAACTCAAAAGGAAAAAATATTATTGGTTGGGACGAAATTTTAGAAGGCGGTTTAGCACCAAATGCTTCCGTAATGTCTTGGAGAGGTACTGAAGGCGGAATAGAAGCCGCAAAACAAAAACACGATGTAGTTATGACACCAGGACACTCTTGTTATTTTGATCATTACCAAGTTTTAAAAGCAGATAAAGATAAAGAACCTTTGGCCATAGGAGGTGAGTTACCTGTTGAAAAAGTGTATGCTTACGAACCAACACCAGAAGAGTTAACCGTTGAGGAACAAAAATATATTTTAGGAGCTCAAGGAAATGTTTGGAGCGAATATATGGAAACAACTGACTATGTTGAATATATGATTTTACCAAGAATGACTGCATTGTCTGAAGTTGTTTGGTCATCAAAAGAATCAAGAGATTGGGAGAATTTTAAAAACCGATTACACCACCTTAAAGGTAGATATGATGCATTACAATTGAATTATGCTAAACATGTTTTTGAAGATTAGATTAGTTCGCAAAAAGAATAAAATAATTATGTAATATATTCGGTAAATAATTGAGACTAAAAACTCATTTATTTACCGAATTTTATTTTTATAAAAACTATGGACGAATTTGTAGATATAGTTGATGACCATGGAAATAATACAGGAAAGGTTTGTTTAAAATCTGAAGCCCATCAATTTGGGTATTGGCATTCTTGTATTCATGTATGGCTATATACAGATTCTGGTAAAGTCCTTATTCAGAAACGTGCAGCAAATAAAGATACCTTTCCTAACTTATGGGATGTGTCTGTTGCAGGTCATATCGGTGCAGGGGAACAACCGTTAAAAGCAGCCAAAAGGGAGGTGTTAGAAGAGGTGGGTTTTGAAATAAAGAACGAGGAGTTAGTAAAAATTGGAACTTATAAAACCAATTATAAACACCAAGAATCTCTTATAGATAAAGAATTTCATCATGTATATATTACCAAACTTACAGTTCCTTTAGAAACATTAAAATTGCAAATTGAGGAAGTAGCAGAATTAAAGCTTATCTTAATGAATCAACTAAAAAGGGAGCTGCAAGATGAAAAGAAATCAGCAAATTATGCACCATATGCTATGACTTATTTTAATATGGTTTTTAATGCTATTCGAAAATAAGTTTTATAACTAGTATACAAGTATAAACCAGTTAACATAGGTTTTCTTAATAAAAACAAAAGAGACTATCATAAATATTAACGATGATTCAATATCTTTCTAATGAAAATAAGAAAGGAATGGCCGTCTTCAAACCCCTTCCGAATTTTCTTAAAGGCAATTCGTATTTGTTCCTCTACTGTTTTAGGTGATATTTTAAGTTTTTCTGCAATCTCTGTATATTCTAATCCGCGTTGTCTACTTAAGTACAAAATTTCTTTACAACGAGGAGGTAATCCTTCTATTATTTTTTTTAACTTAAATAGGCGTTTTTCTAAAAATTCCCGATCTTCTTCAATACGATTACGTAAGTTTTCCATGCGAAGATCTTCTAGTAAGCCACCAACCCGTTTTTCTTTACGAAGTAGGTCTATATAACGATTATATGCTATGGTATATAAATAGTTTTTTGGAGAAGCTTCATTTGATAGCCTGCTTCGTTTCTGCCATAAAGTAATAAAACTATGTTGTACAATATCTTCCGAAAGTTGTTTGTCTTGTGTATATGTGCTGATGTAACCAACCAATGGCCCATAGTATTGCTCAAACAAAAACTTAAAAGCTACTTTATCCCCTTGTTGTATTGCCATTACTAATTCTTTATGACTCCAGGAAGTATAAATTGACATAAGCGAAATAAAATTTATGTAAAGATTAAAAAAAAAATGATAATAATTTAGGGGATGTAAAAAAATGAAGCGTATATAGAATAAGAACATTAAAATAATACCCCGTGAAATCTCTAATAGATAAGTTTTTAAACAATACCATTACGGTCTCTGAATTGGATGAATTGCAGAAATGGTTACAGAAACCAAAACATCAAGTTGAATTTGAAACTTACTTACGTGATTTAAGTGACACCAATACAGCTTTGCAAGATATAGATTTTGAACTAGCCTACGCAGCAGTTTGGAAAAGTATTCAAAAAACACAAAACCCAGTAAAACGTTTATATAATGGATGGATAAAATATGCTGCAATAGTATTCCTCTTTTTAGGATTAGGGTATTTTTACCAGCAAGGGTTTTTTAATGAGAAATTAGAACCTATTATTGATGAAACACATATCACACTTCAATTAGACAATGGCACTATTAAAGTCATTAATGAGGATGGTTCAACCAAGGTGATTGACGCTAGAGGAGAAGTTATTGGGAAGCAAGAAGGAAGTCAACTAAGTTATGATGATAATTCTAATACAGAAACTTTAGCATACAACACGCTTACAGTACCTTATGGTAAGCGTTTTGATGTTAAATTATCCGATGGTACACTAGTACATTTAAATGCTGGAACCTCATTAAAATACCCGGTCAAGTTTATTAAAGGATTAGACCGTCAGGTGTTTTTAAATGGTGAAGCCTATTTTGATGTTGTCAAAGACACAAACCACCCTTTTATAGTGAATGCTGATGAAATAAATGTGAGAGTTCTTGGTACACAGTTTAACATGACTTCATATCCGGAAGATGCCCATACCAATACAGTATTGGTAGAAGGCTCTGTAAGTATCTATAAAAAGGACGAAACATATAATAAAGAGACGACAACCGTTTTACAACCCGGTTATATAGCTTCTTTAAATAAAGACAATGACCTAATTTCTATCAATCCAGCAGATATAGCTATGCACACGGCCTGGATGAAAGGAAGACTTATACTTAACGAGGTGGCATTTAAAAACATCTTAAAAAAGTTAGAACGCCAATATAATGTCACGTTTATAAACAATTATAAAGCGCTTGAAAATAGATATTTTACAGCAAAATTTGATATAGAAGATATTCATCAGGTAATGACGAGTTTTAGTAATTCGGCATCGTTTAGCTTTACTTTTAACAATAATGAAATAATTATTAACCCATAAACTAAAATTATATGACAAAAAACAACTTTAATTAACTATTAACATTAAATCCAAATGAGCATGACATCACGATGATTAAACTAAATTATCTGTCTTTTTAAAACTTATTTGGTACAAGTAAAAAAACCAATCACTTTTATAATTTGTTTTATAACCTATTAAAATGGTTTAGAAATGATATAAAAAAACCGAAAAATGCTACTACATCTCTCGGTCTTAAAAGTGATTTAAAAAAATGTCTAACAGATTATTAAATCAAAACAAAAGTATGAAAAAATTCATTAAAGGGGTTTGCCTATGCGCCTATTCCTCTAAAATAAGTTTAAAAATGAAATTAACAACACTCTTACTAGTTGTCTCTCTATTTCAGATGCACGCGAATGACACTTATGGTCAAGACATTAAAATTTCGCTAGATATGAAACAGGTAAACTTAAAAAGTGTTTTAAATGTGATTGAACAGAAAACTGACTTTAAGTTTTTATATGAAAAGAACATTTTTCAAACAAATAAAATTGTAAACGTATCTGCAAAAAAAGAAAAGCTATCGTCTATTCTTAATAAACTCTTTAAAGATGCTAATGTATCCATTGTGTTTTTAAAAAAACAAATTGTTATTAAGGCCAAGTTAGGTAGTGTGATGACACCTAAAAAAGAAGTGGAGCAGATCGAGCTTGATAACCAACAACTTGTTGTGAGTGGTGTTGTTTCAGATACTAACGGGCAACCCTTACCAGGAGCCAATATCTTAGAAAAAGGGACTACAAATGGAACACAAACCGATTTTGATGGTAAATTTTCTATTGGACTAGCCGATGAACAAGCTGTGCTTGTTGTTTCTTATTTAGGTTTTTTAACAAAAGAAGTCGTTGTTAATAATCAAGAAACTATTGCTATAACTTTAATTGAAAACGCAGCAAGCTTGGAAGAAATTGTTTTAGTTGGTTATGGCTCTGTTAAAAAAGGTGATTTAACTGGCTCAGTATCCTCCCTTTCTTCTAAAGCATTTGAAACACAACCAACCACTAAACCTTCAGAAATTTTACAGGGAAGAATTGCTGGGGTATCTGTAAGTACACCTTCAGGTAGACCAGGAGGTAACCAAGTTATTAGAATTAGAGGCGCGAACTCAATTATTGGAAATAATGCTCCTTTGGTAGTTGTTGACGATCTTATCGGAGCAGATTTTAATACATTAAATCCAAATAATATTGAGTCTATACAAGTTTTAAAAGATGCATCAGCAACTGCAATATATGGATCTAGAGGTGCAAATGGTGTTATACTAGTTACAACAAAAAAAGGAAAAAAAGGTAAAGCTCAAATTACCTTTGATTATTTCACTACACTGGCATCGGTACCAAAAAAAGTTAAAATTCTAGACGCTGTTGGCTATACAACTTCTGCAAATAATAGAAGGCGATATGCCAAATATTCTCAACAGATTAACGATTTAACAGACTTTAACTATCCTACAGACGAGCAGATTTTAACTCCAGATGTTAATGGTAATAGATCAATGACTTGGTTATATTATCATCCAGAGGCTATAGAGGCTGCCAGAAATGGAGAATTAGCTATAGACTGGCAAGACGAAATTTTTAGAAATGCAAATACTAATAATTATAATCTTAGTGTAAGAGGAGGTAATGATAATATTTCATATAGCCTTGCTGGAAATTATCTAGACCAAGAAGGTTTAGTTATAAATTCGGATTATGAAAGATTTAACTTTAGAGCAAGTGTTAATGTTCAGGCAAACGATCGATTAAAAGTAGGAGCAACGATATTATTATCTAGGGAGAATGATAATCCAGTAGGTGAAGGTGGTCGTGGCAGTCTAGGAGTCGTATCTGCAGCCCTTTATGCATTGCCTGTAGGTCTTGGCGTAAAATACCCTGAAACCTTTAATGATCCTAGATATCCATTTAGCGAATCTTTAATTGGTAGATACTTTAATCATAGAGGGAGCTATGGTGGTTTTGGTGATTCATCACCTAATGGAGGAAGTTTAATAAATCCTGTTGCTGCAGCTTTAGAACCAGAACGAGAAATAATAACATCGAGTAATACCTTATCTACCTATTTGGAATATGAAATTGCTGAAGGCTTAAAATTAAAAGTAACTGGAGGTATGACTTCTTTTAATAATAATGGGAGAACATATCTTAATGAGTTAATTAATGGACGTAGTACTAGCGACGGACAGAGAACAGCAAGTATTAGCAATTCTGAAAACTCTTTTTGGCAAAACTCTAATATCCTAACATATAAGAAAGATTTTAATAAGCATAGTTTAGCGTTTACAGGTTTATTTGAGCAACAGTATACAACATCAACAAGTTCTTCTATCTCTGTTCAGGGCTTTAATAATAATACGACTAGTTTCAATGCCATTCAATCTGCAGAGATTGTAACAGGAAAATCTTCTAATAAAGAGAAGAGAGTCATTTTATCCTATATGGGGCGTGTTAATTATGGTTTTGATGATCGTTTTTTACTTACTGCATCTTTACGATCGGACGGGTCATCTGTTTTTGGAGCTAATAATAAATGGGGTATTTTTCCTTCTGGTGCTTTTGCCTGGAGATTGTCGAACGAAAAATTTCTTGAAAACAGTAATCATATTAATAACTTGAAATTAAGGTTATCATACGGTGTTACAGGTAATCAAGCTATTAGCCCATATCAAACGCTTTCACAAATAACTACCGGTGGTACAAGTTTAGATTATCCTACAAATGGAGGTTCTTTATCTTTAGGTAGTGCCTTTAACAGAATTGCGAATCCAGATTTAAAATGGGAAAAGACAGCACAATCAGATTTCGGTGTTGATATTTCGTTATTTGATTATAAGTTAAACTTTACTGCAGATTATTATTATAAAAAGACGAGCGATTTGTTATCCTCTAGAACCTTGGCAAGTCAATCTGGTTTTAGCTCTGTATTACAAAATGTAGGAGAGGTAGAAAATAGAGGGTTTGAATTTTTAATCGATGGTACGCTTTTAGAACAAAATGATTTTAGATGGACAGCTGGTTTAAATATGACTTTTAATAAAAATAAAGTTGTAGAACTAAGTACCCCTGATGAGGAGCGCATACCTTTAAACAGTGTTATGTATCTATTAAAAGGGCAGCCATTAGGTGCTATTTATGGATATAAATATGTGGGAGTTTGGCAGTTGGATGAAGAAGCTGAAGCTTTTGGGTATGGACAAATACCAGGAACTGCTAAAATTATAGATCAAAATAATGATGGTGTTTATGATGAAAATGATAAAGTTTTTCTTGGATCTGCCAACCCAGATTTTACTTGGGGCTTTAATACTGCGGCAAGTTATAAAGGGTTTGACTTGAATGTACAATTTCAAGGGTCTCAAGGTGGTGAAATTTATAATGAGGGAGCAAGAAGTCGTTTTGATATGGAAGATGTTGGCGCTACGGGTTATAGAGGAAGAGAAAGATGGCATCCCATTAATCATCCAGATGGCTACTACCAACGTGTAGATTATACAGGAACCATTAATCAAACGGCAGCTAGACAAAATGCGACCAATATTTTTACCAGAAAAGATGCTTGGCAATCAGATATTTTTGTTGAAGATGCTTCTTATATTAGGTTAAGTAATGTAACACTTGCTTATAATTTTAACGAAAAGCTTATATCTAAACTAGGGGTAGATGCGATGAGATTGTATTTGAGCGGGCAAAACCTAGCTTTATGGACTGATTATACGGGGTATGATCCAGAATTGGCTGCCAATGAAAATGATGGCGTTAGAGGCTATGAATTAAATGGTTATCCAAAAGCGAGAACATTTACTCTGGGCGTTAAAGTAGATTTTTAATATAGGATTATAAAAATATAAATCATGAAACAAAATAATATATATAAAATTATTGTAGGGTTATTTGCAATTTGCATGTTCACGTTTTCTTGTGAAACCCTAGAAGAAGAACCTTTTAGCTTTGAATCTGCATCCAATACATTTCAAAAAATTGAAAATTTTGAAAGTTTGGTTAATGGAGCAACACGAACTTTACAAAGCATGGGATATTATACACCTACAAGTGGTAGTAAAGCAATAGAAGCAAGTCCTACTATAGATACCTATAGTTTTTCGCCAGCAGATTTCGGCAATTTATGGGCTGATTCTTATAAGGCTATTAATAGCCTTAATAGTGTTATAGACAATATAGCTTTAGCAGAAAATGGAACTGAGAGTCAAAAAAATAAAATTTTAGGAAAAGCTCACTTTTTAAGAGCCTTTGCTTATTTTTATTTGGTAAGGTTTTACGGTGATGTTCCTTTAATATTATCAGGGTCTTCTTCTTTAGATAATATTGGAGTTAGTGATGGAAGAACCCCTTCAACGGAGGTATACACACAAGTTATTGATGATTTTCAAAAATCAGAAACACTTTTAAGTACAACCGCTTTACCAGGAGAGCCTACGTCTTGGACTTCAAAAGCATATCTATCAAAAGTATATCTAACGATGGCTGGAGCGCCATTAAAGCTAACAGAAAATTATGAAAAAGCAGCTTCTAAAGCTAAGGAAATAATAGATTCAGACACCTATAGTTTAGGCGAGTATGTCGATAATTTTATGGCTTCTAAACAGAATAACAGCACTAGTATTATTTTTCAATTTATTCATTCTACCTCGGTAGGTTCAGCTTATAGTAATTCATTATTTAATAATACTGCGTTGCGAAATGGTATTACCAATCCTGGCTCAAGAGCTTATAGAAGATATATGGATGATTTTCCTGATGGACCAAGAAAAGAAGTTACCTTTTATTTGAATAGTGATCCTGTTGTTCAAAACTTTTTAAATGAAATGGATGGTAACGGTAATTTTTCTAATCAGGTTTATAGAAATGTTAATAATATAGGATTGCCAAACGAAAGAAAGTATTTTCTTAAAGATGCTTTGGATACTGGATTTATTAAAAAATACACTTATGGCTCACAAGGACCGGAAGGCGATGAATCTGACCAAAACCTAGTTTTGTTTAGATATGCTGAAGTATTACTTATTTATGCTGAAGCACAAAATATGGCAGATGGAGGTGCAAATGCATTAGCTTATAAATGTATAAATGATGTTAGAGTACGTGGCATTGGCTCTGGATCGGAGCTTTCTGGTTTATCGGTTTCAGATTTTGATAGTGCCGTTATAGAAGAACGTTATTGGGAATTTGGTTATGAAATAAAAAGATGGTTTGATGTCATTAGAAAGGAAATCCCATTAACTTTTGATATTTATACTAGTGGGGTTTATCAAGAATTTACAGCAGCTTTCCCAAATAGGTATTTATTACCAGTACCACAAAGGGAAATAGAATTAAATCCTAACTTACTTCCTCAAAATACAGGGTATTAAGTATTAGTTTGAGTTTAGTTTTTTAATGAGGGGAAGAGATGAAAATTTTCCCCTCATTATTTATGATTATTAATCATGTTATAGAATAATAATTTTTATAACGGTATTGGTGTCAGGAATTAAATTTATATTTTATAGTAGTTGAGATACAACCTCAATGGACGTTTATCTATTCAAAGGCGTTTTTTTCTATACTCAGCAGATTAAAGTCTTTGTGTTCTTATTTCCTCTTTTATGGGCCATAGAACGCTTTTAAATTGGGTTTAACATGCAATTTTTACAAATTGATAATTTGATGATAATGTTTTTTAAAGGAAATAAAGTGAAGTAAATGGAAAATTACTATTGCTTTTTGTTTTTAAAATTTAAATAGAATAATTCCATATCCTCTTTTGTCATGTTAGATTTACTTTCAAGTATAGTATTTAGCTTTTGACTGTTAATGATAGTTTTATAAAAGACAGGCTTGGTTATTTTACCTTTAAAAATATTTCGTAAATCCCATCTGGTTCCTATGAAAATCCCAGGATTTTCTTTGTGGTATGCAATTTTACCTGATAACGAAACGGAGCCTTCTAATATGCCATTTAAATATAATTTGGCATCATTTTCTTCGTCTATAGAAACTAGGATGTGATACCATTTATTTGCTTCTACCATGGTATTGCCACTAATTTTAACCCCTTTAGACTTCTTGCCTTGACCGGATTCAATTCTAGCTTCAAAATAGGGGACACCGGATCTTAGTTCTACCTCCCAACCAAAAGGATATCCTTGATTGGTAATTAGATAATTTTGCCCCAATTGGTTGTTTTCAATACTGGAATTTAACCAAAAGCCAACACTATATTGCTTTGCATCAATAATTAATTGATTTTCAGTTGACAAAAAATAATTTTGCCCTTTTAAATGAAAAATTTCTTCTGAATGAACTGAAAAATATTTATGAATGGTTTTATCTTGCTTGTCTAGTACAAGGTAGGGGCGACTAGCTTTATCGAAATCAAAATTATCATTCACATCTGTAAGGTTTAAATCAGCCCAAACTATAGGATGATCTGATATAAAACGTGATTCCAATTTGGCTTTTTTCCATCCCGAGCCAACAAGTTTAAACCCTTTATTTAATAATATCCAATCGATAAGTTCTTTGTTAAATTTAAGGGCATCATTATGGTTAGGATCATTGAAAACAGGAAAATCATTGATGAATTGATCATAATATTTGCTGGTAAGAGATGCGTTCATATCCCCAGCTAGTAAGGTGCTTTCATGATTCATATCAAGATGTTGTGAAGCCCATGCCATTATTTTTCTGAGATTAAGAAGACTGCCAGCTTCACCTGCTAAATGCATATTCAATACATTCAATTTTTTTCCAGATTGGACATGTTTTAAAGAAGCATGCTGTAATGAAATTGGTCTAACATACCCATGATTTAATAATTCAAACTTATTTTTATGATAAAGAATACTTAATCCATTGGACGCTTTAACTGATTGCAACCAAGGCATTTTTTTTATAATATAGTCTATCTGTTCATACAAAGGCTCGGCTTCTTGTAAGAGAATAATATCAGGTTGTACCGAATCAATATAACGCACCTGCAACATCCTCTTGTACTCATAATCATCTGCTCTTGGGCCCAATTCCATGTTGAATTTAAACTGCCCACTGAGTATATTGAATGAGGCAATTCGGATTTTGGGATTGTAAGAGCAACTATTAGTAACTATGGCTAGGGATAGCATTAACATAGTGATTACACTATACTTATATGTTTTCTTCATTCTATTAAGATAATAGCTTTCAATTTTGGCTTATTCAATATTTTCATACGACTAATATGAACATTATATAAAGATACATGCATTCAGTAAATATTTCATTATGACAGGCGCTTATATTTAATTTGTTTTTTATACGATTGTACCATATGAATTTATTTAAGATGATATTTTAAATCTAAAAGAATTCCTTGAGGCTTGAGAGATAGTTGGTTTCAAGAATTTTTTTATTTTTAGAACCATTATATTTTCAATTTAGATTGGTTTTTGGAAAAAATATAAAATATTTTGGATGTATATTCAAAACTCTGATGTACGCCTTCAGTCTATAAAAGTTTACTTTTTTGTAAAGTATAACGTATTGTAATTCAGTTAAATAGTCGAAGGGTTCATGACATAAATGTTGAAATATTTTAGGTGAAGTATATCAAATATCGTTTTTGAGATAATCATTTTAAAGTGTTAGAAACGCTTTAAAGTTTAAAAACAGTTCTTTTTTTGTATAAATCACTAAATTTACTGTCTTCTGTTTTATATAATTGCTAAATAAAAATAGGACATATCGTCAAATTTTAAAAGAAGCTAATGGTAAAGAATCATTAGCCTTTAAAAAAGTATATTTACATTTTTGGGAAAGATTATACATTTATGCTTTTAAGGTTTTAGGAAATAAAAAAATATGTGAAGATATTGTTCAGGAAATATTCTTGACCTTTTGGAAGAATGGACATAAAGTAGAAATCGAAAATTTATCGGCTTACCTTTTTCAATCATTACGATTTCAATTATTTAAACACTTTCGTGATAAAAAGTTAACAAAAAGTGATATAAAGATGTTTGCTGATGTATATAAAACAAATGTGACAGAAGATTTAATAAACCTTAATGATCTTGAGTCTGTTATACATAGACATTTAAACACTTTACCACCAAAATGTAAGGACATCTTCTATTTAAGTCGATTTGAACATTTATCACATAAAGAAATTGCAGAAAAATTAAATATCTCTACACAAACGGTAAAGAATCAAATCACTACAGCCTTGAAACACTTACGGCTTAAACTTGGAGATACTTATTTGTTTTGGTTGCTTTCTTTGCTATTCAATCTTTAGTCTAAAAAGAGGATATATAAATTTATACCCATCTGGTTTTTAAATTATTTGAGACCTAATTACTATATAATTTCGAAAAAATTGAATTAACTATAGTACCTTTTCATTAAAATAGGTACTTATAAGATATACACCTATTTCTAAACGATGCTCTCTTAATCTACTTTATATAAAAATCATGACAGAAAATCAAATCAAATCACTAATAAACAAGTACTTAAATAACGACTGCAGTGCTGAAGAGAAAAAAAAATTAGAAAATTTTTTAGAATCTTATCAAGGAGAAAGTGACCTGTGGAATACATTTGATTATGGAAATAAGCTAAAAATTGAAAAAAGTATTTATAATAAAATTCGCAAAAAAATTCGTCTGGAAAACTCTAAACGTATCTTTAAGTTAGAACGAAGGCCACTTTTTTATATGAAGTATGCTGCAATTTTATTAATAGGTCTTTTTATAACCATATATGTTAATAGACAACCGGAAACTGTAAATAATAATGAAAATATTGTTTTAGAGCTTCATGATGGTTCTAAGAAAGTGATTAATATTGATGATAATCAAAAAATAACTAATGCCAAAGGGGTGGTATTAGGCAAGCAAGATAAAAACTTATTAATTTACGAAAACATAGATACTACAAATCAAGTAACAAAACTTACATATAATACACTATATGTCCCTTACGGCAAAAAAATTCAGATTAGATTATCAGATGGTTCTTTAATTTATTTAAACTCTGGATCAACCTTAAAATATCCTGTTCAATTTATAAAGGGGTTGTCTAGAGAAGTATTTTTAAATGGAGAAGCTTACTTTAATGTAGCTAAAAATAAAAACGATGCTTTTATCGCTTATGCCAATGATGTCGTTACCGAAGTCTACGGAACAGAATTTAATATTTCATCTTATGAAAATGATGATAATCAAGACATTGTTTTAGTTGAAGGGTCTGTTGGGGTTTATAATAATAACTTAAAAGAAAACTCCTCTAAACAAATTATTTTAATTCCTAACCAAAAAGCATCACTAAGAAAAAGCAGTTTACAGTTTACAACAGAAACAGTAGATGTTAAAAACCATATAGCTTGGATAGACGGTGTGCTTCTTTTTCAAAAGGAACGATTTGAAAACATTATTAGAAAGTTAGAAAGACATTATAATATTTCCATTCAAAATAATAACGAATTACTTAACGATATTAGATTTACTGGATCTTTCGATGTAGAAACTATCGATCAGGTCTTAAGATCATTTAATGGTTACAAACCATTTAATTACATAATAGATAACAATAAAATAATTATTAACCCATAAACACATTTATATGATAAAATAACTACGAACAAATAAAATTAAAAAAAATCAGGAAATGTTACGACCATTCCCTGACTTATCTAACGACTTTAAAAAATTTGAACAACCTTTAAAATCAGTACAAAATTATGAAAAAAAAGCCAAGTTTTTCATGGGGTTATCTTGAAATCCCAAAAATAGATTTAAAAATGAAACTAACATTTATACTTTTTTTTATTTTTCTTCTCAAAATTAACGCTAATTCGTATTCGCAGAACACCAAGATTTCGTTAGATCTTGATGATGTTACTATAGCCCACGTTTTTTCTGAAATAAAGAAAATAACCGAGTTTAAAATACTCTTTGCTAATAGTGAGATAGATTTAGAAAGAAAAATCACTATAAATGTAAAAAAGAAGCGCATAGAAAAAATATTAGATCTTCTTTTTTCAAAAACAGCCATTCGGTATAAAATCATCGACAAGCAAATTGTATTGGCAAAAGATGATATCAATAAAGGTATTATTCAAGAGCATTTTAATAATAATTTAAAAGCTAAAGTTCCAAAGCTTCAACAAATTGAAATTAGAGGAACTGTAAAAGACGGAAAAGGTGTGCCTTTGCCAGGAGCAAACGTCTTGATTGAAGGCACTTCTACAGGTACACAGACTGATTTTGATGGGAATTATTCCATAGATGCCAATAAAGAAACCGTTTTGGTATTTTCCTATCTTGGCATGAAAACTGCTAAAATAACTGTTGGAGATAGCGTAACAATTAATGTTGTTTTACAAGAAGATACTGCTGCATTAGATGAGATAGTTGTAACAGCTTTAGGAATTACCAAAGCACAAAAAAAAGTAGGCTATTCCATTCAAAAGATTGACGGTGAAAGTTTAACTTTAGGGAGGGAAGCTAATGTTGCCAGTAAATTAGCAGGTAATGTTGCTGGTTTACAAATAAATAGTTCGTCTTCAATTGGAGGTTCAACTAGAATAACATTACGAGGAGAGACGTCTCTCTCTGAGGGAGGTAATACCCCACTTTTTGTAGTTGATGGTGTTCCTATAGATAATTCGTTTTCAACAAATAGTACAGTAGACTGGGGATCAGCGATAGCAGATATTAATCCAGATGATATTGAGTCCATGAATGTTTTAA
This sequence comes from Flavivirga spongiicola, assembly GCF_030540825.1. Lineage (NCBI taxonomy): Bacteria > Pseudomonadati > Bacteroidota > Flavobacteriia > Flavobacteriales > Flavobacteriaceae > Flavivirga > Flavivirga spongiicola. The sequence continues at coordinate 109,443 of NZ_JAUOEO010000001.1, read as the reverse complement.
AAGGTCCGGTTGCAGCTGCTTTATATGGCTCAAGAGCAGGTAATGGCGCTATTATTATAGTGACTAAAAAAGGAACATCTAAAAAAGGGATAAGTGTTAATGTGAATTCTAGTATCATATTTGACGAAATACTTAAATACCCTGATACTTATCAATATAAATATGGCGCAGGATTACATGGTGATCGTTTAGCTTTTAATCGAAATGACTTTTCTTTTAATCAATCGGTATATGACGAAACTTGGGCTAACATCCCTTATGATCCTAATTTATTAGTAGAATGGTGGTGGTCTGAAACCAGTAATGGAACCAGAGCTGGTGCTGTAGATTTAGTTAGAGGTGTTTCTGTTAAGCATCCATATGTATCAAATGGGAAAAATAATTACAAACAATTTTTTGAAACAGGGGTTACCTTAACTAATAATGTTTCCATTTCTTCAGGTGGAGATAAATCTAATTTCAGAGCCTCTTATACTAATTTAGATCAAGAAGGAATTATTCCTGGAACCAACTTAAAACGTCATAATTTTTCGCTGAATGCCGGAGGTGAAATCCTTTCTAAGTTAACAGCAAGTATTAATGTTAATATTGTAAATGTAGGCAGTGATAACAGACCTAAACTTGATAGGGGTACAGATGGTATTGGCTATGCTTTGGCGTGGATGGCTCCAGGAACACATATAGACAAACTTGAAGAATATTGGCAAAGAGGTTTAGAGGGGAGTTCTCAAATTAGATGGAGGGATAATATTAATAACCCTTATTTTATTGGAAATGAAATTCGTCATGAACTAAGCAAAGATAGACTCTATGGTAACGCTTCTCTTAATTATGCATTTACCGATCGCTTAAATCTAACGGTTCGATATGGAATGGATTTAAGTACAGAATTGAATACATCTAGACGCCCTTTTGGAATAGTGAATTTTCAAACAAGATATCAAGAAAACAATATTAAGAAAAGAGAAACTAATGCTGACTTTTTATTAACTTATAATACATCTTTTAAAGATAATAAATGGGGATTAAACGCTTCGCTAGGAGGTAACCTTTTACATATTGATAATAGTAATTTGTTTGGGAATGCTAATAATTTATTGATACCTAATATTTATACAATAAACAATGCAGCTACTCAAGATATAAGTTTATTTCCCGGAATAAGTCAAAAAAAGGTGAACAGTATTTATGGTGTAGCATCTTTGGCATATAATGATGCCATTTTTTTAGATCTTACAGCTAGAAATGACTGGTCTAGTACTTTACCAGAGACTAATAGAAGTTATTTTTACCCCTCTGCTAGCCTTAGTTTTTTATTACCTGAATTGGTGGAGTTGCCTAAAGAAATTTCTTTTTTAAAGTTTAGATTGGCTTATGCTCAAGTAGGTAAAGATACAAGCCCATATCAAGGTTCAACAGTATTTAATGGAGCAGGATCTTATGGGGCTACTAATACATATAGTTTGAGTGGTTCAATTGCAAACCAAAATCTATTGCCTGAAGAAACATCATCGTATGAGTTTGGAGTTGATGCTAAATTTTTTAATAATAGATTGGGTGTAGATTTTACATATTATTATATAGATAATAAAAATCAAGTTTTGAATGCCACATTACCTAACTCATCAGGTTTTAATAGTAGAACCATAAATGCAGGTAAAATAGAAAATAAAGGAATAGAGTTAGTTTTAAAAGGTACGCCATTAAGAACAGATGACTTTAGCTGGAATGTTATTGCCAATTTTAGTAAAAATGAAAACAAAGTAATAGAGTTAGCAGAAGGTCTTACACAATTTGGCTTAGGAAGCTACGGTGATGGAGACCAATTTATTATTGCTGAAGTAGGACGACCTATTTTTGGTGTTTTTGGTTTCAAACAAGCAACTGTTGAAGATGAGAATAGTCCGCATTTTGGACGGCAAATCTTTGATTCTAACGGCGTTTTAGTAAGAAATAATACGCCCCAGTATTTAGGAAATGCCAGCCCGGATTGGATGTTAGGTCTAACAAATACATTTAAATATAAAAATTTCACGCTTAGCACACTAATAGATATTAGACATGGAGGTGTTTTACATTCAGGAGTTACAGATGTGTTATATCGAGGTGGATATAACCAAGAAACTTTACAATGGCGTGAAGAAGGTATTTTAGGGGATGGTGTCGTTGCTCAATCTGATGGTAGTTATATTGAAAATACAACAAGAGTTATTGGAGAAGATATAAAAAGGTTATGGTCTAGCCCTTACGAACTAACAAGTGCAAACCAGGTATATGATGCATCATTTGTTAAATTACGTGAGTTATCATTATCCTATAGTTTTCCAAAATCTTTTCTTTCTAAAACAGCTTTTCAAAGCATTAATATAGCATTGGTAGGTAGAAACTTATTGCTATTCTCTAATGTGCCAAATCAAGATCCAGATGTATATTTTGAAGGTGTTCCTGGAAATTCCGGACGCTATTATATACCTACGACACGCTCTTATGGGTTTAATATAAATATTGGTTTATAGACTTAAATTTTAAAGATTATGAAAATAAAAAATATAAAAAAGTTGAGCATTATATTTACATTGTTATTCACTTTTTCTTGTAGTGATTTTAATGACATTAATGTAAACGACATTACACCTACGTCGATACCTCTTGGTAACTTAATACCAAACATTGTAATACAGCCAACACTGGAACATACAATTTTTGCCGTTGACGTAACCAACAAACTCATTCAGTATACGACACGTTTTGAAGATGCCGAAGGAGACAAATATAATACAGCAGCTTTAGAACCGATGTGGAATGATACTTATGCTGCTTTAAGAAACTTGAACTTTTTGTTAGAAGGCAAAGAAGGAAATGAAAATTATGAAGGGATTGCCTTGGTAATAAAATCGTGGTTGTTTTATAATTTAACAAACTTGTATGGAGATGTACCTTACTCAGAAGCAGGAAACGCATCTTCAGGTCAAAACTTACCAAAGTACGATTCTCAAGAATCAATTTATGAAGGTTTAATTGCAGATTTAGAACGTGCCAATACTCTAATAGGAAACGGTACTGTAGCTTTAACAGGAGACATTATTTATGATGGGGATTTATTAAAATGGAAGAAATTTGCAAATTCATTAAAGATCCGCGTATTAATGTCTCGTTCTTCCAAGGTTGATCCAAGTGTTAAATTACAGGAAATGATAGATAACCCTGCCCAATTTCCAATTTTTGAAGCTTTTGGGGACCAACCAGCTTATAAATATCTTACAGACCAATATGTGGTTTCTAAACATGAAGGTTGGGTTGGTGTTACTGCCATAACAACTCCCTTTATAAATTTATTAAAAGATACTAATGATGAGCGTATTAAAACCATAGCTGCACCAGTACCAAATACAACTAACACTTTTGAAGGTGCAGAACCCGCAGGAACAGACGCTTTTGATGTTAATGCCATATCGGTTCAATCTGCATTAATATGGGACTCACATGAATTTCCAATAGTTCAAACCGTATGGATGATGCATTCAGAATTATTATTCCTTTTAGCTGAGGCTGCTGAAAAAGGGTATATCACTGGAGGAACAACTGTGGCAGAAAATTACTATAAAGATGGAATAAAATCTTCATATAATTATCAAAAATGGATGGGAGACCAAGCAGTTGCTGCTGCTTTAGTTGGTATGGAGCCCATGGCTAATTTTAATGATAGCTATTTTTCAGATCCTCAAGTGACTTATACAGGTTCACGTGATGAAAAACTCGAAAAAATTGGAAAGCAAATGTGGATTTCATCTTTAAACCATATAGAAATCTATTTTTATCAAAGGAGAACAGGATATCCAGTGATTACACCAGGTCCAACTACAGTAAATAATAATAAAATACCTGTACGATTTAACTATCCTAATAATGAAAAAATATTTAACACCACTGCGTATAATAATGCTGTTAGTGCGATGGGAGGCGATGATATTAATACGAAAATGTGGATTATCAAGTAAACTATAATAAAATGAAAAAAACAACCAAAATAGTATTTCTATTAATCACAGTATTAATAGGGGTAATAGTGAGCTGCGATTCAGATGAAGCAGTTAAATTTGATGATCGTTTGGCAGGTAAAGAAGGTTTAGTTATAGAGCACAATAACCCAATAACTGGAGAACCCTATACTAATGAAGAATTAGAAGAGCTAACATATAATCCTTTAGAAAAAGAATCTTATTCTGAAGGGCAACCTATTGACTTAAAAATTGTTATGGATGCCAAACCTTTGTCGATTAAAGTCACTGTGGCTCCTCTTCACGATGTTGTTATAGCCGAAATAAATACTTTTACACAAGTTGATGGTAAGTATGTGGGAGATTATAGCACAACACTTGAAGACAGAGGACTTCTTGAAGTAGGCGATAAACAAACTATACTATTTAGTGTGAGCTACGATGACCTGGGTGTTAATGGATTTGATTATAATTCTTTGAACAGAATTGCATTCGAATTAAAAAAGAGAGCACCTTTTGATCCTTTTGCGGGCCTTTTAGAATATTTTGTGTATTTAAAGAAACAAACAGGAGAAGTGGAAGGATTAACTACAACTGATGCCGTTACTAGCAAAGCTAAAGACATTTATACCGGTGCAAGTGTAAAGTATAATGGAGTAGACAATTTTACAACTATAGACGAATCAGATTCTAAATTAAATTTTAGGTATACAGGTGATTTTTCTATTGGCTTTTGGGTAAAAACAACATCTACAGATAGCGATCCTGTTATGTTGGGAGATCAAGATTGGGATAGCTCTGGTAATACAGGTTTAACTGTAGCTTTTAGAGGAGACAATTGGCGTGTGGCTATTTCTGATGGAACAACTAAAGCAGATGCACGAACAGCTGGTCTAAATATACCTTTTAATGATGGTGACTGGCATTTTTTGTCAGCTACTTTCGATAGAGATGGTGATATGAATATGTACCAGGATGGAGTTTTGGTAGCCACAGAAGATATGTCTGCTGTTGGTTCAATAGGAAATGGTAACCCTTTACGTATAGCACAAGATGGTCCTGCAACCTATTCGCAGTTCTTTGAAGGCAATATAGGAAACACTTATATTTATGATTATGTATTAACACCAGAGCAAATAGCAAATGAATCATCTCTTAGAACTGGGGTTGAGTTAAGAAAGCAAGATGGTTCAACAAAAAATATAGAAGTAACCAATTCAGGAGGAGATATTAGTTCTGAAGCAGGTCGTTTTAGTTATACATTTAATGGAGTAGATCAATACGCTACCATAGCCGATACAGGTGATTTAGGCTTTAGACACACAGGTGATTATTCGATTGCTTTTTGGGTAAATACCACATCTACAGATAGCGATCCCGTAATGATAGGTGACCAAGATTGGGGAAGTTCCAGTAATGCAGGTTTAACGGTAGCCTTTAGAGGAGATAACTGGCGTGTTGCAACTTCAGATGGGGCAGGTAATAAGGCAGATGCCAGAACGGAAGGTCTTGGTATTCCATTTAATGATAATGAGTGGCATTTATTAGTAGCCACATTTGATAGAGATGGAGATTTGTCTATGTACCAAGATGGAACAAAGGTTGCAAGCGCAAATAATTTAAGTACAGTAGTAAACTCAGAGAGTGGTAATCCACTTCGTATGGCTCAAGATGGCCCAGCTACTTATGGCCAGTTTTTTGAAGGAAAAATTGCTAACACGATTATTTTTGATTATGTACTTAGTGAAACAGAAGTAGCAGATTTGTTTGCCAATGAATAATTTAAGTGTTTTTTGAGTTAATTAAAAAAACAGGGTTGAAATTTCAACCCTGTTTTTGTATCATTTTATTTTACATATACTATAATTTAGTTTATAAAATTATAATATATGTAAAAAATATCTATTTTTGTTATTATAAGATTTTATGACTATCTAACGGTAACTATCTCATTAAAGAGCTATTACAATACTTTAAATAAATTAAAAATGAAAACCTTACTAAAATTATTATTCCTAAGTTCTATTTCGTTCTCGTGTAATGAAAAAAACATAGAGCAAAGCAAAAGTGAAGTAGAACATGTTGTCGTAATTGGTGTCGATGCCTTTAGTCCGGATGGGCTTCAAAAAGCAAAGACGCCCAACATTAATTCATTAGTACAAAATGGAGCAGCAACCATGCATGCTCGTGGTGTGTTTCCAACAAAAAGTAGCCCCAATTGGGCCTCTATGATTTTAGGTGCCGGTCCTGAACAGCATGGAATTACCTCAAATGATTGGGAATTGGTTCGCGCTAATATTCCTTCAACAATAACGGATGATAAAGGATATTTCCCTTCCATATTTACTGTATTAAGAGACCAAAAGGGAAAGGGTTTTAAAATGGGCGTATTCCACCATTGGAAAGGTTATGCCAGACTTTTTAATAATGATTATGTAAACGAAGTAAAACATGGAAAAACTACAGATGAAACCATAGATTTAGCCACCAGTTTTATAAAGAAAGAGAAGCCTAATTTCACGTTTATTCATTTGGATGAATTGGATCATGAAGGACATAAATATGGACACGGTACACCTCAATTTTATAAAGAAGTAGAAGTTACAGATACAGCAATTGGTAATGTTATAAATGCTTTAAAAGAAGCTGGTATATTTGAGCAATCTATCATTATTGTTACGGCAGACCATGGTGGGTTAGGTAAAGATCATGGAGAAGAGACCATGAACGAACTTGAAATACCGTGGATTATTTCCGGACCTGGTATTGTAAAAAATAAACGAATAGATGTACCTGTTAATACGTATGATACCGCAGCAACAGTAGCACATATTTTTAACTGCGAACAACCCTTCGCTTGGATAGCTAGACCTGTATTAGATGCCTTTTCGAATTCGAATGAGAAAGAGCACTATCAGCATGTAGCAAAACCACAAATTAGCCCTTTTTTAAAGAAATATATTTCTGAAGAAACCAAGATTTCTATAACGTCCGATACGCCAAATGTAGAGATTAGGTATACTTTAGATGGAACAGAACCAACAATACAATCTAAATTGTACATCAAAGAATTTAAACTGGCACATACGGCATTAATTAGAGCTAAAGCTTTTTTAGGGAATAGTGAAAGTGATGAAGATCAACAATCGCTAAATTATGTAGAAGCCAATTCATCTAAAAATGTACATTATAACTATTATGAAGCTGATATTCTGGATTGGAAAGAAGTAGAAACATTAAAGCCCATTAAACAAGGAAAATTATTTGGATTAGATTTAAATGATGTGCCACATAGAGCAAAGAATTATGTAGTTAAATATACCGCCAAGATTAGTGTTAATGCCTTTGGTACTTATAGATTTGCGGCTCATTCTTATGGATGGTCACTTCTTAAAATTAATAAAGAAGTAGTCATAGACGAGAAAACGCATCATATGAGTTCTAGATTAGGATTTATAACATTAGAAGAAGGGGAACACGAATTAGAGTTTATCTATTATACTTATAAGACTAAAGATCAGCCTTTTGAATTGTATTATGCCGGACCAGACTTCATCATGCAGAAAATTCCTGTTACTGCATTTAAATCTTAAAAAAAAAGTACGTATGAAAATAGCAGTAAAGTTGTTTCTGATAATATATATTATTACCAATCAATCCCTTTTAAGTCAAGATAATAATAAACCAAAATTAGTTGTGGGTATTGTTATAGACCAAATGCGAGCCGAATATTTATACCGTTTTCAAGAAAACTATTCAGAAAATGGATTTAAAAAATTAATGACTGATGGATTTCATGTCAAGAATGTGCACTATAATTATACGCCTACATCAACGGGGCCAGGGCATGCCTCTATCTATACAGGTACAACACCTTCCAACCATGGTGTTATTGGTAATAATTGGTTAGATAGAAAATCAGGAAAAGAGATGTATTGTAGTGAAGATAATACAGTTTACAAGATTGATATGGATAATGCAGATATTAATGCTACTGCATATGCTAGATCTCCAAAAAAACTGCTAGTAACTACAATTACAGACGAGTTAAAATTGTTCACAAATAAAAGATCTAAAGTTATTGGTGTTTCAATAAAGGATAGGGGGGCTATACTCCCAGCGGGACATTTAGCAGATTATGCTTTTTGGTATAATTCAAAAAACGGAAATTTCATTACCAGCAGTTATTATTCTAAAAAGCTTCCAAAATGGTTAGAAACTTTTAATAATAATAAAGTGGCAGATTCACTTTTAAATAGTGTTTGGAATACTTTATTACCTATAGATAAATATGTAAATAGTAGTGCAGACAACGCCTCTTTTGAAAAAATCTTTAATGGGAAAGAAGATGCTGCTTTTCCGTATGATTTAAAAAGATTGAGAAAGCAAAATAATGATTATGGGCTGATTAGTGAAATACCGTTTGGTAATACGTTGGTAACAAAAATGGCAAAAGCAGCTTTGATAGGAGAGCGGTTAGGGAAAGGAAAAGAAACAGATTTTTTAGCTATTAGTTATTCCAGTACAGATTATGTCGGTCATAATTTTGGTATACGTTCTAAAGAGTTGGAAGATACGTATGTTCGAATGGATAGAGAAATAGAATCATTGCTAACAACGTTGGATAAAGAAATTGGTAAAGAAAATTATATACTATTTATTACTGCAGATCATGCTGCAAGAGATAATCCAATCTACCTTGAAAATATGAGATTACCTGGAGCATTTTATAGCCCCTTAGACATTAAGAAGAGCCTTAATGAGCATTTATCTCAGGAATTTGGAGGAACAAATTATGTTGAATATGTTGGTAAATCACAGATCTATATTAATAAAACCCTAAGTAATAGAGAAAAAGTACTTAAAAGTGCCAAATCATTTCTTATGAAGCAAGAAGTGGTAAAAGAGGTATGCATACCATCTTTATCAACTTCTTTATGTAATTCATTTATGGAAAATGGTTATCATAGTAAAAGGTCTGGGGACCTATTGATCTCATATAATTTTGGATGGATGACAGACATGAAATTTGGAACTACTCACGGAAGTTCTAGTAATAATGATACTCATGTTCCTTTACTTTGGTATGGACATAATATTTCGAAAGGCGAAACCATAAAGCCATATTCCATTACTCAAATTGTGCCTACACTTTCCTTTTTGTTAAATATTCCATTACCAAATGCTTCAAATAACGTACCGATTTTTGAATTGTTTAAGTAAATTAAGGTGAATGATGGATACAAAATCCTGAAATAATTTTACTCGAAGAGGCATTGCAGTTCTTAAACATTATTTGTCTTAAATCTAAAGAATTCCTCAAGGCCTGCCTGCCTGCAAAGGCAGGGTTTCCAATTCACCTCTCCTTCGGAGAGGTCGGGACTGCTTTTATGCAGTTCAGGGAAAGATATAATACAAAATTTCGAATTTTTAGTCAATTATAAAAGTCTAAATGAGTTCATTATAAACAAAAGAATTATACTTCATTTCTATATACTAGTTTTATATTCTCGTGGCAAACAGCCATACTGTTTCTTAAAACATTTTGTATAGTATGCTGGTGTGTTAAAACCAACTTTATAGGCAATTTAGAAACCATTAACACATTACCGGCAACCACATTTATATGGTTAATCTAAGATGGGAAAGTACTTTAATTGGAAAGGGAAAGGGATCATGCCTGTTGAAGAAAAAAGAATATTAAATAATATGGTGAAAACCATTCATGAACAAGGTAGGATACTACGTTTTTGGGATAATCCAGAAATTACTTCTGAATATGGAGAAAATTTTTGGGAAACTGTTTTAAATGAGGGTGTAGATATGCTAAGTACCGATCTTCCAAAAGAAATAAAAGCATTTTTTAATAACTAAACCATTATGGACTACAACAAGTCCATGGGTTTTAAGAACAGGCTGAAAGTTTGTTACATTCGTGAAATTCTAAAATCTAGATATTCTAAGCATCTACTTTTAACATTACGAAAAAATTAGTATGAATTAGTGAAATTTGTGGCTAAACCTTTTTAGAAGCTAAAGCGGGATGCTCTAAAGTACATAGTTTTAACTTAATTTGAGACCAATAAAATATCCAATGTAAATTATTGAGAAATTTTATTTAAGTATCACTTTTTTAAAAATCCATAAATGGCTTCCCAATCATTACTTTCAAAAGCGATATATGGATTTAACTCATCTCGTTTAACAGTGATTTCTGAGGTTCCCAATTCGGTTTTGTCATTTATAAATATACCCTTGGCACCTAGATTTTTAGCGAGCTCTACATCAGTAAGCCTATCGCCAATAACAAATGAATTTTCTATATCGTAAGCATCATTTGATAAATAATGGGTTAACAAGCCTATATTAGGCTTGCGAGTTGGTGCATTTTCTTCAGGAAAAGTTTTATCTATGAGTTGCTCTTTAAAAATGACTCCCTCATTTTTAAAGGTTTCAATAATAAAATTATGTACAGGCCAAAAAGTACTTTCGGGAAAAGCATCTGTACTTAAGCCATCCTGATTTGTAACCATCACAATTTCAAAATCAAGTTCTTTAGCAATTTTATTTAAAGATGATAAGGCTTTGGGGTAAAAAACTAGTTTTTCGAAACTGTCTATTTTTTCATCAGTAGTTTCTTTAATAATCGTTCCGTCTCGATCTATAAATAATACTTTTTTCATGTGTTTATATGTATTGTTTTTAATTGTCATGCTTCGATTTTAGTTTTTCTTGAGCATCTCGTTAAGCTCGATACAAGCTTAATTCAAAAGGCTTAGCACAGGAATGTAACATCCATAGTCATTCTTCAATGTGACTAAATTTTCAGTCATGGATGTTTCATATAAAGTGACTTTATAATTAGTTGTCATTTAAGTTTAATGATAAAAAAGCATTATCTAAAATCTTCAATGCTTTTGCAAGATCTGTTCTCTCAATAGTTAAAACAGGTGACAGTTGTAATACATGACCTTGAGAGACTTTAAAACTTAAACCATGCTGTAAGCAGTAATACATTATTTTTTCAGCTTCTGCTTTTGCCGGTTTTTTTGTTGTAGGATCTACCAATTCTACGCCCCATAAAAGCCCTATGCCTCTTATGTGCCCAATAATAGCATGCTTATCTTTAAGTAAATTCAGTTGACTATCCATCCAAAGGGCATCATTGTCCACTTTTTGTAAAATATTTTCGTTTTCAATATAATCTATAACTGCTTGAGCTGCTGCACAGCCAACGGGACTTTTTTCATGAGTAAAATGCCCTAAAGAAATATCTTGAGCCACATTGTGTTTATCACGACATACCATGGCTGCAAATGGAATAATGCCGCCTCCAAGACCTTTGCCAATGCAAAGAATGTCCGGTTCTATACCAAAATTTTCAAAAGTGAACATTTTACCTGTGCGTCCTAAAGCAATAGGGATTTCATCTAAAATAAGTAATACATTATGCTTATCGCATATTTCACGAATGCGTTTCCAATAGGCCTTAGAAGGAATTTGTACATCGGTATTTCTAACAGTTTCTGCTATAAACGCTCCTATTTCACCTTCTTTTTCAATAACATACTCCAAATAATCGGCATATTTCATTTCGTCATCAAAAAAACCACCGGTATTCATTGGAGGCGGAATTCGAATACTTCCGGGCATCATAGGCCCCATATGTTGACGAAATACGGCTTCACCACCAGCACTAATCGCATCCAGAGATGCTCCGTGAAAAGAATCCCAATAAGAAACTACCTTGTGCTTACCGGTTACAACTCTGGCTAATTTTAAAGCCATACTTACTACAGAGGTTCCACCTGGAGCAAAGAGTACTCTATTCAAATCACTAGGAAGTAATGACGTTAGTTTTTCTGCAAAAGCAATCGCTTTTTCGTTGGTAAAACGACGCGTACAAAAGGCCAATTCGTCTAATTGTTTCTTAATTTGATCAACAACATAGGTATTGGTAAACCCAACTTGATGTACATTATTGCCATGAAAGTCAAGGTACTTTTTACCGTTAATATTTTCAATAGTAGGCCCTTCACAAGCTCCCAATACATCTAAGCAAGGGGTTGACATGGACTGGTGCAGAAACAGACGTGCATCATCATCTAAAAGCTGTCGCGTTTTAGAGTCTAAAATGTTGTTTTGCTGCCATTTTGCTCTTTCTTCCGTAAGATTTACATCACCTTCTGTACTCAAAATTTTTTGTTCCATTTGTTGTACTCAATTTTTTGTATTTTAACTCAATTTTTTGTAGTTATATGCAAATATGTGCAAAAAAAATCAATAATTTGATGTTTTATAAGTATTTTTAAGTTAATCTATTTTCTCAACTTTTACAGGTATTTTACTTTGTAATATTACCAAATGATAATACACTCATACCATCCACACCAATTAGAAAAACCGTAGTCGGTTTTTGTTGTTCTTGTGCTTCTAATGATAAGGGATTTAATCCTATAAAAAGCACTAAAATTATTACGAGTTTAATTTCCATATCTCTGTTTTTAATGACATAATAGGTTTGACGAAATAATCTGTTTCTGTAATGTAGGGCCTTCAATTTGTAAATTAAAAGAAGCTTCCAGACCAACATAAAAGTCCACCTGTATAGGATGCAGTCCTTTAGCCAGTGGGACTGTCCTCTTCTTTTCCTGATGTCCTTTATTTTCCAATTCTAATATATCATGAAGTAAGACAAAGTTAATGGCTTCGGTAGATTTACTTGTAAATGTATACATACCATCTTCTGGAATATTGATGTACCCTTTATAGCGAAGCGCATACATAGCATCTTCTTTAAAATCTGTATCGCTAATGTCATTAACTATATCCGTTTTTTTAGATGTTAAACTATTTAAATCCGGGAGTTGGTTACTTGTGTCTTCCTTATAGTAATACCGTAAAGCACCTTTATGTACATCAGCTTTTACAGAAGGAATTAAAACAGGAGTTTTAATCTTTTTACTAGTCTCTTTACTCCCTAAAAGGCTTCCGTTTTTTTTCCAAAAGGTTTTGGCTTTTATTTGTATGTCTTTTGAAAAGAGAACCGGACCTATATATTTTGGTGAATTTACAGTGGGCGATGTACCATCCGTAGTATAATGTGTGTCTCCTTCTTCTCCTTTAGTCTCAATAAAAAACGACCAATGTCCATTAACCAATTGAGGATGCGCTAAAATTTTCGGCTTCGGAGTTTTACTGCTTTTTTCATCAAAAAAATCTTTTATAGCTTTAGGAGCGTCAGTATTAATTATATCAACACCTAAGTCTAAAATAGTATTCCAAAAATTTTCACCATAGGTTGTATTGATATCTGGATTGTCCCAAAACCGTAAAATTCTTCCTTGTTCGTGAGTATCTTTCACAAGTTTAAGAAGCTGTCCTTTTTCTTCTAAAGGGAAAGTACCTTCACCTGTCCATGAAAAATATGTTGTCCATCGTAAATTCACCATATAAAATTCACTGGAAGTAAAGCTTTTAGGTGTTTCTAAATGTCCTTCGGCAACTATAAAGCGTTGTGTGTTTACTATTGAATTAGGACCTCCGCAAATTACAAAAATAGGCTTGTCTGTTTTTCCTTCTTTTGTGAATGAAGCAATAATATCACTGTTTTTTTGAAGAAAATCGTTTATCTTTTCAACCGTTTTACCACCCGTTTTGGTGTTTATATAAAGCGTGAAAGGCACCCCCTTTTTATAAACAAAACCGCCATTCTTTTTAATAATATCCCGTAATGGTTTTAAATATAGCGATTCAAAGGTGTTATCTTCCTTAATCTCATCTATAGCATGTGTAACATATAGTGTTTCATTTATATATGCAATATCTACTTCTACACAGTTAATTCTCGCGTCTAAAGCATCAAATAATGGGTTGGGTTGCTCATAATCGTTATGGGATAGTACATGTGTTAAAACAGGTAATTCTAACGCCTTTTTTTGTGTACAATTGGTTAACAAAAAAGAAGTTGCAACCAGCCATGCAATAAACCTGATTTTATCAGTCATAGTTTTTACAATTTAATTTCTATACGAACTGGAGACATAGTTTCGTCTACAATTTTTAAAATAAACAAATTACTGGTATAACTCCAATCTTCAGGTACTAGACTTGTACCATTAATAATCACTTCTTTTGGTTCAGAAGGTAAATAGGCACCAAATTCGCCTCCATGAATTAAGGTCACATCAATGGTGTTTTTATCGATTTTTTGATTTTGAATTGCCTTAGGTGAAATGTATTTGTTTAGTAAACCAATAATTGCAATGTCGTTTTCTAAGGGAACTATTGAGTATAATTTATAGCCTTTTCTTTTTAATACTACGGAAACTGTTTCTGATGCTCCTAATTTTTTAACCGATTTAGAAAAATAATCATATACTGCAAATGTATCACCTTGTAACCCGTTTACATCTGTAGGACTTATTGTTCCTTCTACTAGATCTGCATCAACGGTATTCCAGGCTCCTATTAATCCGGAATTATTAACTGTTGAAAATGTTTTAAATAATTTTTCTTCATTTAACTGAAATAAACAATCTTCGGTAGGTAAAGCAGGGACATCCGGGCGTAATATTTTACCATTATTTAAAATGAGTTGATTTAAAATATCAAAATTCTGTTTTCCCGGAGTATCGGTTAAATAGACAGGGCCTCCACTAATAGCTCTACTAATTGCATGGTATTCCCCATCTATATGATGTGATTGAAACATATCAAAATCCGGCCAAACCATATTCGAATACCACATAGAATTATGAACATTCATAAGTACGTGAGCTGCGGCATTGCCTTTTTCAACTTCTAAACTAAAATAGGCGGTGCGTTCCGGAAAAAAATCATCGGAATTTCTTCCAATTGCAGATGATGTGAAATTATAAACAGCTTCGGTTGCCATATCCTGACAATTAATAACAGCTCCGTTAAAGTGGTTTTTAATTGCCGATTGTAAATTCGATTCTAAATTTGTAGCAATATCCCAAAAAGGTATATTATCTGTTTTCGAAAGTTGCCCTTTAGCAACTCTTTTTATTACCGATTGCTGATCGACTTTTACAAAGTTAATACCTTGGTTTTTTAAATACTCATACCACGCATTATAAAAGTTTTGTCCGCTATTAGAAACAGCATTAGGCGTATGGTAAGTAATGCCACTTAAGCTATCGGCGTGTACATCATTCTTATCATAATAAGGCATTAAAGGTTTATCGGAATTTAATTTGAAGTTGTTT
The DNA here is from genome assembly GCF_030540825.1 of Flavivirga spongiicola. Taxonomy (NCBI): domain Bacteria; kingdom Pseudomonadati; phylum Bacteroidota; class Flavobacteriia; order Flavobacteriales; family Flavobacteriaceae; genus Flavivirga; species Flavivirga spongiicola. Next base: position 94,214 of record NZ_JAUOEO010000001.1, on the reverse strand, counting down.
TTAGATACACCGCTCCAATAACCATTCATAGTATGCCAAACACCAATATTTTTAACACCGTGTGTCGTTTTTAGTTTCTCTGCGCTAGCTTTAAAGCCATTGGGGAATTTTGTAGTATCAAAATTAAAACTGGTTAACTGTTTTTCATCATTTATAGATAGCCAACCATCATCAATTAGCATAAAAGGCAAAGGGAATTTATTTTCACTAAATGTAGCTACAGCATCCATTAGCTTTTTTTCGGTGACATCTTCTCCCAAAGCATTCCATGAGCACCAACCAATAGATTCAAATATCTCAGGATAGGTCTTGTTTTTACGTAACCCTTTTTCTTTTCCCATGGCAGTCATGCCAGATTCATATAAGTTTTTTACAGTTTCGTATGGATTACCCCCAAAGGCTATAGCCATTAAAGGAACCTTTACTGCTTCAAAATTATTCTTATAACTTACTGAGTGTGCTCCAAATTTATGTTGCTGACTACCCAAAGTAGCATTATATCCTTCACCTCCAAGAGGCATCATAGCACCATAGGTGCCATCATTATATTTAAATAAAAAGAATAATATTTTTTCAGAAAGTGTATTTTTATAATCACTTACCTGTACAGGCTTAGTCCAAGATTCCCAATCTCCAAATAAATAGCTTGCCATGCCTTCTTGATACTCGGGAAAATCATTAAAAAATAAACCAACATAATCTTCGCCGTTTTTTGACTGATGACCATTAGAGGATAATGATAAAATAAGCGTATTGTTATCTGTATTGATTAGAGATTGCACTTCAATAGTGGTACTATCTGAGGTATTTGTATATTGAATAATAGTATGTTCATTGTCATTCTTAATATCGGTATTATTAATTTGAAATGCTTTGTTTTGGAATATAGGAATTCCTCCAGTGACCCTACTTTTATTATTCCACTGTATGTTTATACCCTGATTATTTCCGGAAATAGAAATAAGATCATGGGATTTTTTTACACTTTTTGAATTATTGCAAGAATATGCTAAACAGATAAAGATCCATATATAAGATGCTATTTTTAATAGTTTCATTTTAATTTATTTTTTATTTAGAATTCTACTTTTTAAAGTGTATTTTTTGTGTAACAATAGGAATTAAATCTCAGAAATATTGACTGGCCTGTTTTCTTGCACAGACTTTAAAGCTGCCAATCCAATTTTTAATGATTGCAAGCCATCATTCCCAGAAACAGGAAGTATTGTACCATTTACTAAGCCATCAATAAAATCTGAAACTTCTGCTTTATAAGCCTGTTCATAACGTTCTAAAAAGAAATGTAAAGGTAAAGAGCTGTTTACACCATCTTTGTTATACAGTTGATGCGTATCACTGGTATTATTATCTGCTTTCACCATGCCTTTAGATCCAAAAACTTCTATGCGCTGGTCATAGCCATAAGATGCTTCTCTGCTATTGTCTATAATAGCCATGGTTCCGTCTGTATATGTTAATGTAATAATTGCGGTATCAATATCTCCGGCTTCACCTATAGCCGGATCTATTAATACGGCTCCTTTAGCATATACCTCTTCAACTTCTTTTCCTACAACAAAGCGCGCCATATCAAAATCATGGATAGTCATATCTAAAAATAATCCTCCGGATTTTTCAATATAACTTACAGGTGGCGCTCCCGGATCTCGACTTGTAATCTTTACTAAATGAGCGTCACCAACGGCGCCATCTTTTACAAGTTGTTGTACTTTTTTAAACTCTTTATCAAAGCGCCTATTAAAACCTAGCATTAATTTTACATTGGTATCTTTTACAACATCTAAAACTTCCACAACTCTTTTCAAAGAAAGGTCTAAAGGCTTTTCACAGAAAATATGTTTACCAGCTTTTGCAGCCAATTCAACATAATCGGCATGCGTATCGGTTGGAGAACAAATAACAATGGCATCGAAGTTAGTAGATGCTAATAACTCTTTATATGTAGATGTAATGAACGGAATCTTTTTCTCCAGTGCATAGTCACGAGATTCTTTCATTGGATCCATAACAGCGACCACTTCAATAGTATTTATTTGAAGTAAATTTTCAAGGTGAATTTTCCCAATTCTACCTAATCCAGCTACAGCAAACTTTATTTTTTTCATAATGATTTATAAACCTAATGTTTTTATATAATCTCTATTGGCTTGAGCGCATACTTTCGGATTTCCCATTCCGGGTAAAATATCCTGTTCTACTACAATCCAATCTTTATAGTTTTGTTCGTTTAAAATGTTTACAATCGATTTAAAATCGACTGAGCCTTTACCTAATTCACAAAATACGCCTCGTTTAACAGCATCAAAATAATCGCCATTTGTTAAAGCTGATTCTTCAGCTACTTTTGGATTGAAATCTTTAAAATGTACATGCCAAATTCTATCTGAATATTTTTGCAAAGCTTCAGCAGGGTTACCACCTCCAAAAGCATAGTGCCCCATATCTAAACAGAGTCCCACTAATTCGGGATTTGTTAAGGCCATGAGGGTTTCTATTTCTTGAGGTGTTTCAATATATCCGGCACAGTGATGATGAAAAACTGTGCGAATACCAAACGTGTCTTTTACCACTTTAGCGATCTTTTCAACGCCTTGTGCATAGATATACCATTGTGTTTCGGTGAGCCCTAAACCTGGTTTTATTCTTCCTGCATTTTGAGTACGTTCTAAAACACTACAGTTGTCATCTGCTAATACAATAAAAGCATTTTTATAACCAGCTTGATACATGAGTTCAGCAACTTTTAAAGCAGAAGTAATCCCTTCCTGATGCTTTAAGGGATCAGCCAAAGCAACAGGAACAAAAGCGCCTATTAAATCTAATCCCCTTTTATCTATTTCTCTTTTTAAAAGGTTCGGTGTTGTTGGCATAAACCCCCAATCTCCAAGCTCTGTACCAATGTACCCAGTTTCTTTAATTTCATCTAAAACCTGTTCAAAACCAATTTCTTCAGATTTTTCTTCTAAATCAAATTCTAGTGCTCCCCATGAGCAAGGGGCATTTGCGATTTTAATCATGATACGCCTTCTTTTAAAATTTACGAGACCAAGCTTTTGGCCATCTTTCTATAACGACTTTTGTTTGTGTAAAAAACTCAATAGCATGTTTTCCTTGCCCGTGTAGATCACCAAAAAAACTATCTTTCCATCCACTAAAAGGAAACTGTGCCATAGGAGCTGCTACTCCAATATTAATTCCTATGTTACCAGCATTAGCCTCGTTTCTAAACTTACGTGCACTGGCTCCGCTATTAGTAAACAAACAAGCCATATTACCATAGTTTCCGCCATTTACAAATTGAATAGCATCTTCTATAGTCTTCATAGAGATTAAGCTCATTACAGGCCCGAAAATTTCAGTTTGAATCAACTCTTTGTCTAAGGCTACATTTTCTAAAATAGTTGGGGTTAAAAAGTTTCCTTTTTCAAAACCAGAAACAGAAGCATTTCTTCCATCTAAAAGCACGTTAGCGCCTTCGTCAATGCCTTTTTGAATTAAACCTTCAATTCTATTTTTACTTTCAGAAGTAATCACAGGTCCCATATCTACTCCAGCATCCCAACCGTAACCCGTAGTTCTGGATTTTACAGTCTCGTAAATAGCATCTTTAATTTCGTGTTTTTCATCTCCCACTGTAATAATGGTTGAAGCCGCTAAACAACGTTGTCCGGCACAGCCATATACAGAATCTGCAATAATTTTTGCAGACATATCTATATCAGCATCAGGTAATACGAGTACTGGATTTTTAGCACCACCTTGAGCTTGTACCCTTTTTCCATTGGCAGTTCCTTTTGAATAAATATAACGTGCTACCGGTGTACTACCTACAAAACTTATAGCTTTAATTTCCGGGTGTTCTAAAATAGCATCAACACTATCTTTACCACCATGAACTAGACTTACCAAACCTTTAGGTAAATCCAGTTGATCGATAAAATCAAAAATCTTCATCATGGTTAATGGTACTTTTTCTGAAGGTTTTACTATAAAGGCATTACCAGTTGCAATAGCATATGGTAAAAACCAAAAGACGATCATACTCGGGAAGTTAAATGGTGTAATACAAGCTGAAACACCTATAGGTTGGCGAATCATCATTTCGTCAATCCCCGAGGCAATATCTTCTATAACATCACCAGCTATTAGCATGGGGGTGCCACAAGCTACCTCAACATTTTCTATGGCTCGTTGTATTTCACCAATAGATTCTACTTTGGTTTTACCTGATTCGTTAGTAATTATTTCGGCTAATTCATCTCTATTAGCTTCTAATAATGCTTTTAATTTATATAAACATTGTACACGTTTCATTACGGGTACATGGCGCCACTCGTTAAAAGCTTTGCTTGCAGCTTTAGTTGCAGTTTCTACATCATTTTTTGTGGCTTCTCCGTAAGGCACTTTTGCCAACACCTCTTGTGAAGCAGGGTTCAACACATCAATGGTTTCGTTCGAGCTACTCGAAACCCATTCTCCGTTAATATAATTTTTTAAAATTGTCATTGTATTTTCTTTATCTGTTTTTAATTTTTTAACTGTTATTTCCTAATAAAATATAAATCAATAGGGTTACCACACAAAGCATGATAGATACTGGTTTTGTGTATTTCCATTGGGTTAGATCTACCGCTTTTACATCGGTGACTTCGTACATATTTATGCGTGGTGAATAATGTGACACGGCATACATAATGATAACATTCAACACAAACTCAATACCCCAAAGATGTACAAAGTGAATACCGTGATCTGTATAAATAAAGGACATGAAAATGTAAAATGCGAGCCCAAATATTAAGGCTGTTTTAGCAGCTATAGCTGATACCTTTTTCATAAAGAATCCTGCTAATAAAATGGAAGCAATTGGAATAAAGAAAATGCCATTTAGCTGCTGTAATAATTGATAGAGTCCATCTGAAGCATTAGCAACCATTGGTGCTGCAAATATGGCTGTAACTGCTAAAATAGTTGAGGTTAATTTTCCTATGCGCACTAATTTTTTATCAGACACATTTTTATCTATATGTCTTTTAAAAATACCAACACTAAATAAGGTTGCCGCCGAATTTAATACCGAATTAAATGTACTTAATACAGCACCCATAATAACTGCTGCAAAGAAACCAACTAACCATACAGGTAACACTTTCTTTACCAATTCAGGGTAGACCATATCTTGCTTATCATAAAATGTGTCTTGAAAGTAATAATAACAAATAACGCCCGGAAGAATGATTACCAAAGGAATTAATATTTTAAAAACACCTGTAATCAACAATCCTTTTTGTGCTTCTTTAAGATTTTTTGCACCTAAAGCACGCTGAATAATAGTTTGATTCATTCCCCAGAAATACAACTGATTAATGATTAACCCCGTGAATAATACCTCAAAGGGTAATACCGAATCTTTAGCACCAATGACATTAAATTTTTCTGGTGCATATTCATATACTTTTACCAATCCATCCCAGACATTACTATCACCAATGGCATATAAGGCTAAAAACGGAATTAATAAACCGCCTATTAATAATCCAAACCCATTAATAGTATCAGAATAGGCAACCGCTTTTAACCCTCCAAAAATGGCATAAATAGAACCGAGAACACCAATTATAACTACGGTAATCCATAGACCTTCCGTTTTTGAAACTCCAAAAATGTCTGAGATTCCAAACAAGCTTTCAATACTTATAGCTCCTGTGTATAATACTATTGGTAATAAGGTGACTACAAACGATACAATTAAAAATACGGCTACCAATGTTCGTGTTAACCCATCAAAACGATTTTCTAAAAACTGTGGAATGGTCGTTAATCCCATTTTTAAATATTTGGGAATAAAATAAATCGCTGCAATTACCAAGGCTATAGCAGAAGTGACTTCCCATGCAATAATTATAAAGCCATTGACATATGAATTGCCATTCATACCAATTAAATGTTCAGTAGAAATATTTGTCAATAACATGGATCCCGCAATGACGATTCCAGACAAACTTCGCCCTCCTAAAAAATAACCTGCTGAAGATGTTAAATTTGTTTTACGCAAGTTGTACCATGTAAAAAAGGCAACAGCTGTTGTAAACAATACAAATGAAGCAAGTGTAATAATTAAATTTGAATCCATATAATTGGTTTTATGGTTAGTTAAATTGATATTATTAGTTCATACATTATCAAATATTTTCTACATGTCAGGTCGAGCGCAGTCGAGACCTCCCAACTATATATTATTATTATTATTATTATTTGATTTAAATAACCTCTCAACTGCTCTCAAGGAGACATTATAATATTTTAAATGCCTAACTATTTATTGTCATTTACTAAAGAATACTACATATAATACTTTTGTGACTTTTTATTTTCTTGATAGGTTTTAAGCGATTCTTTTACAGCATCTTTTTCTGAAACTTCAGCAATAGCGACATCCCACCATGTAAACCCAGGAACGCCTTTCTTTCTGTCAACATCTATATAAATAAGGGTTGTTCTATCTATAGTTTTAGCTTCCTTTAAAGCGTCTTTTAATTCTGAAACATTTTTAGCTTTAATAACATACGCTCCCATACTTGCTGCATTTGCTGCATAATCTATAGGAAGTAAACCGCCATCTAACTGTTGGGTTTGTTCATTTCTGTATCTGTAATAAGTTCCAAAGCCTTCGGTGCCAACAGCGTTAGATAAGCTACCAATACTAGAATAGCCATCATTATTCAACAGCACAATAGTCATTTTTACCCGCTCTTGAATGGCAGTAACTATTTCTTGAGACATCATTAAATAACTACCATCGCCCACCATGACATAAATGTCACTTTCAGGACTGGCCATTTTGGCGCCTAAACCACCAGCAATCTCATACCCCATACACGAATAGCCATATTCTAAATGAAAGCCTTTAGGATGTGTAGTACGCCATAGCTTATGCAAATCTCCCGGTAAGCTCCCTGCTGCACAAAGCACGATGTCTTTTTCTCCAGCAAAATTATTGATAGCACCAATCACTTCGCCTTGAAACGCTGGTGTTTCATTTTTTTCTGAATAAATACCAGAAACAAAAGCATCCCAAGAGCTGTTAAGATCCGCAACTTTTTGTTTGTACTGCTCTTCGACTTTATATGTTGAAAGCGCTTTATTTAAACCTTCTAAAACAACTTTAGCGTCTCCTACCAATGGTAAAGCACCATGTTTAAACGAATCAAACTCAGCAACATTAATATTGATAAATTGTACATTCGGATTTTGAAACGCCGATTTAGAAATGGTGGTAAAGTCGCTATAACGTGTTCCAATACCTATAACGACATCGGCATCTTTAGCGATTTCTATGGCTCCTGGGGTTCCTGTAACTCCCATGGCTCCGAGGTTATGAGGGTTGTCGTAAGGTAAGGATCCTTTACCGGCATATGTTTCTGTAACAGGGATTCCTGTATTTTCAACCAACAATTTTAAGGACTCCGTAGCATCACTATAAATGGTCCCACCACCAGCAATGATTAATGGCTTTTTACTATTTTTTATAAGTGTTATGGCTTTTTTTAATAAGGTAGTGTCTGGTTCGGGTCTTCCAATATACCAAATGCGTTTTTCAAATAATGTTATAGGAAAATTGTATGCCTCTGCCTGTACATCTTGAGGAATACTTAAGGTAACCGCTCCTGTTTCGGCAGGCGATGTTAATACACGCATCACTTCCGGTAAGGCTGTAATGAGCTGCTCCGGGCGGTTGATACGATCCCAATATTTTGAAATGGGTTTAAAACAATCGTTTACTGAAATATCTTGTGTTTGTGCTGATTCTAATTGCTGTAAAACGGGGGCTACTTGCCTGGTAGCAAAAATATCACCCGGTAGTAATAATACAGGGATTCTATTAATGGTTGCACCTGCTGCTGCCGTAATCATATTGGTAGCACCTGGTCCTATAGACGTGGTACAAGCAAAAGTTTGCAATCTGTTTTTAACTTTTGCAAAAGCTGCTGCTGTATGCACCATACCTTGTTCGTTTCGTACTACATAGTAAGGGAAATCAGGGTTTTGATGCAATGCTTGACCTATCCCGGCAACATTACCATGTCCAAAAATCCCAAAACAACCTGCAAAGAATTTGTTTTGCACACCATCACGTTCTACATATTGGTTTTTTAAGAACTCTATAGTTGCTTGTGCTACAGTTAATCGTTTTGTCTTCACCTTTTTTTATATTTAATGATGTCATTCCGAACGCTATTGAAATCAAAATATATTTTGATTGAAAATACCTAAGCGAAGCTTATGAGGAGGAATCTCATCAATTTAAGAGTTCTCGTCGTTTATTCTTCACCCTGTCGAAATGACAAAGTATTATTACTCGTTATTAAAAGCCTCCTTTTTCTTCAATAAACTGTAAAGATTCTTGAAGTGTTGGCATAAAATTAGCGCAACCCTGTTTGGTTACTACTTGTGCGCCACTTGCATTTCCCATTCTACATGCCTTATATAAATTCCACCCTTGTAAAATGCCATATAAAAAACCACTAGCAAATGCATCACCTGCTCCTAAAACATTTAATACTTCAACAGGAAACCCAGGAACATCTTCTTTCGTGCCATCATTTTTATAAATACTGACACCATCGGCACCTCTTTTTACTAATAATATTTCTATTCCTGAAGCTATTAATTGTTGAATAGAAGCGTTTATATCTCCTTTAATTTCAGGCGCAGAAATTTGTTGATCTTTGATAACTACTTGAGAGGTATCACTTAAAGTAGCCGCTAATATTTCTTCTTCGGTTCCTATGGCTATTTTTACCTTTGAAAGAATGGCTCTTACCGTTAATCCGAATGCTCTATAATCATGCCATTGGTCAGCTCTAAAATCTAAGTCTAAAACAACATCTACATTATTTTTATTAGCTATTTCAGCAGCATAAAATGTGGCGCTTCTCGTAGGCTCCATATTTAAAGCCGTTCCATTGATGAGTAAAATTTTATAATCTGGAATATTTGCGTTTTGAACATCATCAATATCTACTTGACTGTCTGCAGCATTATCACGATAATATACTAAAGGAAACTTATCCGGGGGCTCAATACCTAATACCACCGCACTACTTCTTGAGTTGTGTTTTACGGGAATACAATAGGTATTTATGTTTTCATTATTTAAAAAATTAACAATAAATTCACCTACTTTATCATTTCCAACTGCGGTAAGTAAACTAGCATTAACTCCTAATCTGGCACATCCTACAGCAATGTTTAATGGTGACCCACCAACAAAAGCATCAAAACCTTTAATATCATTAAACGAAGCACCTATATTTTGAGAATACAAATCTATAGATGATCTTCCTACGGTTATTACATCGTATTTTTTATGCATCATTTTTTTTATTCATTTCTGCGATTACTAGAGGTAACCTATTATCTTGAGATGACCACGAATCATATATCCATTCATGATCGGGATCTGTAGTATTTTCTAAACATTGATCTGAACCTGCTAAAAAATTCAGGTAATAGCAATGAAAACCATGTTCAGCAACAACAGGATGAAACCCTTTAGGAATTAAAACCACATCATTATGTCTGGCTTTAACTATTTCGTCTAACGATTTATCTTTGGTATAAACTTGTTGAATGGCATAAGCCTCAGGTTTTTGAAACTTATAAAAATAGGTTTCTTCCTGAATGGGCTCCAAAACGTTTCCGTCATTATCTAAGATACGTTCATCGTGTTTATGAGCAGGGAAGGAACTCCAGTTTCCTGAAGGGGTGTATACCTCTCTAACAACAATTTTACTACATCCAAATCCTGGAGGCACTAAATCATTAAATTGTCGTGTAGCATTATCACCGCCAAAGATAACCACAGGTGTATCTTCTGGTGTTACAAATTTTGCAGGAAAATCTTCATCAGAAAAACACCATCCATAAGCAATATCTAACTTTTGACTAATTGCTTCTAGTGTGAATTTTGTATGTCTTGGTAAATATAAAGTATGGGCAACACCACTAAATACATCTTTTCTACCATTAATGGTTTTCCAAGTGCCTTTATCACTTTCTACCTTATAATTTCCACTTAGTAATACGATTACTATTTCGTTTTCTTCTGTATTATGACTCCAGGTGTCACCCAAACTCATTTCTCTGGCTTCAAAATAAAGCGACTCCCAATTAGCAGATTCTGGTGTGATTTTTTGATACACTGTTGAATCTGAATTTGGTTTAATTAATACATGCGATGTACTCATAATCTATATTTTTAATTGACTGACCTTTCCTGTGGCTTTTAACAAGTCGAATTTTTCTAGCATAAATGTTTCGTAAGCTTCCATATACTTTTGTCCAGGTATTATGGGATCAAATAATTCTGGAGATGTGTTAAAAAATTCTCTATGAACTCGTGCCCAGATAAGCCGAGTATCTGTAGCTATATTAATTTTACAAACACCATATGTGATGGCTTTTACTATTTCTTCTGGGGCAACACCAGCAGCTTCTTTATTTAAGGAGCCTCCATTTTTATTTATTCTATTAATTTCTTCTTTATTGACCGCTGAACCTCCATGTAATACAATTGGAAAGTTTGGTAAACGCTTTTGAATTTCTTTTAAAATGTCAAACTGAATCCCTTGACCTCCCGAAAATTTATAAGCCCCATGACTAGTTCCTACAGCAACAGCCAAACTATCGCAGTTGGTTTGATTTACAAAATCGACAACTTCTGAGGGTTGCGTATATTTTGCATGTTTTTCGTCAATGGAGATATCATCTTCAACACCACTTAGTACACCTAATTCAGCCTCAACCACCACATTGTTTTTATGAGCTGCTTCTACAACAGTTTTAGTTCTGCTAATATTTGTTTCAAAGTTATCGTGTGATGCATCAATCATTACCGAATTGTAGCTATTAGAAGTGATAGCATCAAAAGCATGAGGTTCATTGCCATGATCTAAATGGATAGCATATACTGCCTTTGGATATATTTTAGCAGCAGCATCAATCATTGCTAATAGCATTTTTGAATGTGCATAATTTCTAGCAACGGGAGTCATTTGTACTATAAAAGGTGCATTTGCTCTTTGACCAGCCTTAAAAAGCCCATGAATTTGCTCCATAGTAAAAACATTTACAGCAGCTATTGCATATTTGCTGTAACAATTTTTATAAAAAACAGTTGGAGATACACCCATAATAAATACTACTTTTATGTTGATTTTGCTTTTCAAAGGAAGTGTAAAAAAGTAAAATCTTAAAGGAAAGAGTGCATTAATTCTATGCAAAGGTTTGCATAAATAGGGCAGATGTATAGCTAAAAAAGTGTAATTTATATTTAGATTTTAGAGATGTCATTTAACCGAACCATTATGTGTTAAGAGTCTAATTCATAGTTGGTTACTTCTAATGGTTCGGTTAGGAATTTTAGTATTTAATCGAGAAGAATTCCCGGATGCTTGCGTCGGGGTTTCCGTTGAAATTGTCATTCCCGTGAAAATGGGAATCTAAATAAAGCTTTTCCCATGTTTGAATCTGAAATTTTTATACTTAACAATTTGGCAATTGATGTAGCCATTTGATTAGTGAATATTTGTTCAGAATCTTTAATGTTTTTTGTTGTTTACATTTACAGTAAAAGTCAAGACTAAAAATAAATACAATAATAATTCGATTTTTTATTCATACTATTTTCTCTTATTCTTTGGTTGTAAATATCAATGTTTTGGACCAATCACTCCAATTCAGGTTTTGATCTCTATAGCGTACTCTCCAATAATAGGTTGTGTTTGGTTTGAGACGTTTTGTTTTTTCATCTGTTAAATCATCATTTTTTTGTCTATTTTCTTTGTAGTACCAGTTTTCAAATTGTTTCCAATTGTTCAATACAGGTTTAGAAAAATCTTTTGTTTTAGATACTTGCCAATGGGAAGCGGCGTGAAAAGCACCATTGTAAGTACTCTTGAATTCTCCAGCTTTCAATACGGTTCCTGTAATTGCTACAGTTTCGTTATTTGGTGATATAGATTCCGGAGTTATGGGCTTTCTTTCTTTTTTCCAAATTGTAATACTATCCCTAAGCTCGTTGTTTCTAGGCATTTCTTCATTACCTCTACTAATTCTTTTTACAGTAAATTTAGGATCATGTTCGCTACCGTCCACTTCTACCATTACAAAACCATATTCATCTTGCGTTACAGTAAATTCGTCATAATCTCTGCCTTCAAACTCGCCCCAATTATCAATGGCTCCACCTGCAGATGCTACATTTACCCATAGATGTTTATGGTCTTTAGATTGCCCTCTTGAATAGCCGTGGGTATGTCCAAAAAAATGAATACTTGGCTTACCTGTTTCTGTAGTAAACTTTTCTAAAGCTTTTACTACTTTTCCTGTGATATCTGCTTCACCTGGAATCCATAATTCTGATTTATGAGGATGATGAATTTGAGCAAAAACAAAATCAATATTTTCATCTTTTGCTGTTTTATTTAAAACGTTTTCTAACCAACTGATTTGTTGTGAAGTACTTATGAAGTCTGTGTTGGAATCTAACCCAATAATTCTAGTATTTCCATAATCTTTATACCACCAATGCTCTGCATAAGCTGGTGTACCATTATCTGGAAGGCTAAAATACTTAAAATAAAAAATTGAATTTCTTTCATGGTTCCCTAACACAGGATATAGAGGTACATCTGTTAAAAGTTTTTTTGCAGGATTAAAGAACTTGTCTTTCCACTCATTATAATTAGTTCCATTTGGCACTAAATCGCCAGGAACTAAAACCATTGCTAAGTTTTTAGAAATACTGCCTTTAAACTTTTCTTCAATATAAGACAAGACCCCCTCATTAACAATTTCAGAAAATTTATTTGGATTTTGTGAGTCGTATTGCATATCGCTCATCGCTACTATTTTAAAAGACTCATTATCACTAGCAAAAGGAGGTGTTTTAAACTGAAAGATATCTGAAGTTGCTTTTTCGGTCTTAACACGATAATAATATTCTGTAAATCGTTTTAAACCATTAATCTTTACTTCATGAATTCTGGATGCGCTAAAATTAATATCAAAAGCATGTCCTCTTGCTTTCTTCCCTAATTTAGGAGTTAATCCCCATTCTACGATGCTTTCTTCTCCACTAGAAGTTTCCCATAGTATTTTAATAGAATTTGGAGTTACGTCTTGTAAATAAGGTTGTACTATAATAGATATGTCATTTTTTTGTGCATGTCCTATGAAAACAGACAAAAAAAGGATGCTGGTAATTCTTCTAATTATTTGCATGTCAATATGATTTTAGTTTTTATGTGTATACCTTGATTTATTTAGATCAGTATTAGCTGCATATAATTTTTTTGACGAACCTTACTAATCCTAACCATTTTGATTATTAAAATATTGAGGTTTTACTTATAAGTTATGAAATCATCTACTGAGCTCTATTCATTTAAATATGTTAAGCTATGAAGCATTATTTGAAATTTAAACAAGAACAAATCTACTGTAAAACGTACTTGTTTTGTATTAAAATGCTTTATTTTTTTTAAAAACAGTAAATAAATTTATGTATATGAATATTTATAGTTGTATTGTTCTGTTTGTTTTGATCAATAAATAACTTTTTAGTTTAAAATTACTGTTCTATGAAACTTGATTGAAAAGGCTTAAATTATTGAACATTTTACAGGAAAATGCTAATATTAGTAATAAAGAAATAACAGACCTTACTTTGACTCTGGTTTATGAACGTATTAAAAAACTAGCTACTATAAAGAGAATAGGCAAATGTTCAACTATTAGCTTAGGCATTAAACTTAAATTTTAATAGAAGAATGTCTAATAACAAGTTCAGGTTTAAAAATCTCTTTTCTAAGTTTTGGAGTGTTGTCGGGATTTTTCAAATGACTTAATAAAATTCTAGCCGAGAGCATGCCAATACTATAAACGGGTTGCCAAACCGTTGATAAGGCAGGTTTAAAATAGCGCGTATGTGGTTCGTCATCAAAGCCTATGATTGAAATATCTTCAGGAATTTTAAAATCAAGTTTTTTTGCTATGTACATAGCAGAAATGGCTATGCAATCATTTATTGCAAAAATAGCATCTGGTGGATTTTTTAAACGTAATAATGTTTTTGTGGGTTGTATGCCTTCTTCATGAGTGAATCCTGATGCATGAACAATATACTCTTCTTTAACCGGGAGATTATTTTTTTTTAATGCATCCAGATATCCTTGAAGCCTATGATTGGTTGTTGATAGATTTTTTGGACCACTTAGATGTGCAATTTTTTTACAACCTGACTTTATTAGGTAATCTATAGCTTGAAAAGCACCATCATAATCATCTACCAAAACTTTATCTACTTCTAAATTAGGGCAATCCCGATCAAATACAACAATAGGAACACCACTTTGTTTGAGTTTAGAGAAATGATTAAACTTTTTTGTTCTTGAAGAAGGAGACACTAAAACGCCATCTACACGAATTCTTAATAAATTTTCTACAATAGCAAGTTCTTCCTTATACGATTCATTTGATTGGCAGATAATTATATTATATCCTGAATTTACAAGAACATCTTGTATTCCTGTAATTATGGATGAAAAAAAGTGGCTAGTTATTTCTGGGATAATGACACCTATAGTATTCGTTTTTTTTTGGCGTAAACTTAATGCTAAAAGGTTGGGCTGGTAGTTTAATTTATTTGCCAAATCCTGAACTGCCTTAATCGTTTCTTTTTTTAAAGCAGGATGATTTTTTAATGCTCTAGAAACGGTAGATGCAGATATATTAAGCTTTTGTGCAATATCACTTATAGTAACTCTTTTGCTGCTCATGACATATAATAATAGGATTAAAAACTAAACACATAAAAATAACTTACCTCTATAAAGAATGTTCAAAACACCCCATTGCACTAATACATAGTTTAGAGCAAAAACGACTACATGGCAAGGGGCTCCAAATATTTTAGTATGTGAATCTACTAAAAATGGACGATTGGAGATATCTAAAAGAAGCCAGTTTTGGAATAATTCTGTAACCCTCTTTAGAATTGGTAATATTCCCATATTTATTAGAACTTGACAGTTATTGCTCTTATTATATTATAAATTTTCAATTTTTATAAAGTTAAGTTATAATATAAGCTTAATTTATTTTACCATTTGTTAAAAATAACACATGTATTTGACAAATAGTATAAAAATTTGATTAAAATGTGTTTATTAATGAACATCAGCTAGACTTTATTTAATTCATATTCCTTAAAAATGAAATATTTATTAGAGTATTTTTAAATTTAGAAAAAACAAAATTGAAAATCTATAAGTCATAATTGGATTTATTTATTCTATTGCAAATACCAAAACAATAAATTATAGATCTATACTTCATTATTTTATAAACAGAAGTGCCAATGCTTCGGCTGAACTCTTTCAATGCTAAGATTAAAGCCTTTAGGGGCCAGTTTAGAGGTATCAAAAACGTAGAATTAGTTCTCTTTATATTAACGCAAATTTTGCCTAAATACAGCTTTTGGGATTGATCTTTTATAAATGGCATCAATTGAAAGTAATTAAAACGAAAAAGTCCATAAACATAACGTTTAGGGACTTTTTGAATAATCTTGAAGTGATTCCAGTGACCGGGCAGGAGTCAGAACTTAATGCTTGAAACCCAGTACCGGTAAGCTATTTGTTGAATTTCACAATCCATGTTGACGAGCTGTGAACCTTACTTCATTTATAATATGTCAAATTAACTTTCGTTGATTGCAAATATAATTAATTCCAAACTCTAAGAAGTATATTGTTCTACTTCCTAACACTTTAAATTATTCTTCTTTTTAAAACACGTACTAAAATATTTAGGCTTAGAAAAGTGGAGAGAGACTGTTTTTGGTTACAGATTGGATGTTTTTGGGTATGTTAACTTCCATTGATACGCTTATTTTGTTTATGTAAAATTAATTTTAATATAATGGAAACGAAATCGTACTTCACAAAAGAGCACAAACGCGGATTCTTCACAAATCTTACCATTACCATAATTACTGGTATAATTTTAAAATGGATTTGGGTTAAAGTATTAACAGACTTGTTTCAGCTACCAGAAATAAAATTTATCCATGCTTTTGCCTTCGTTGTTTTTTTACGTCTAATGATGTTTAATAACAACATTATTAACTATCGTAGTCATTCCAAAAAGTTAGGATAAAGCTAAAAAATACCAAGCAGAAAGTAATAATTTTCATTTTATGTACTATTTCAACAAGTTTAAGCTTTTCTCAAAATTTAGAACAACGTGGGGCATTTGAATCAAAATATAAATTAATACAGAGTTTATGATCAAAGTTACTGTTGTTGAAGACGAGAGTGTTTCAAGTAATCATATTGTTAATTTATTAAATAAATATTGCTCTGAGGAAATTATTGTTGAAAAAGAAATTGATAATATTCTTGATGCATTAAAATGGTTTGCAGAAAATGATAATCCAGATTTAATTTTTATGGATATTCAATTAAGTGATGGTTCATGTTTTGAAATTTTTAACTATGTAGACATTAATTGTCCAATAATTTTCACAACAGCTTATGATGAATATGCTATAAAGGCTTTTAAAAACAATGGAATAGATTATTTGTTAAAACCTATTACAGAAAAAGATTTTTATCAAGCTATCATGAAGTTTTTTAAGATAAGGAGAGAGAAGTCTTTTAGACAGGAAGTAAATGAAGTAAAAGAAAAAGTTAAAAGTTTAGAGCAGGTGGCTAAACCTAAATTGTTTAAAGAGCGTTTTTTGGTAAAATTAGGCAATAAATACACACCATTAAAAATTGATGATATAGCATACTTTTATAAAGATGATATTGTTTTTATTAGATCATTTAATGGGAATAATTATCCTATTAATGGCTCTCTATCTAGTATTGAAAGCTGTATAGATGCCAACAAGTTTGTTAGAGTTAACAGGAAGGTTATAGTTAATATTAATGCAATAGAATATTTGGCACAATATAAACCAGGACAATTGGTAATTAAACTTAATCCAAGGTTTGAAGATGTAATTGTATTAAGCCAGGAAAAATCTAGTTATTTAAAGAACCTTTTGAATTAGTTTTAATACCTCTGGAAAAAGAAAAGATAGATTTAACAATGTATATGATATGCAAATCAAAACCATAAAAATATTAAAACTCTATTTAAACACTGTCGGAAAAACGAGAAGGTTGCGCGACCTATTTAAATATAAATGAAAAGTTTAACCCTCTAATATGGTCTTTTAAATCAAATATATTCCTTTTTAAGAGTAGTCTTTTCTTGTTTTTAACTTTAAAAAATAACCTTTGGATTTATGTACCCCCTAATCTATATAATTTAATAAAATGATTTTAACCGAAATGATTCCTTTTCTTAAAGCAGAAAAGCCTTTAGATATATTATGGAGGGTCATTACTTATAATCAAAAAATAGTCGATAACAAAAAACTATTAACGGTTAGAATGGCTCTAACAAATACTAATGTTGTTGAAGGAGTTCCAATAAATATTGATCATGAAAACAATGTTGTAGTCTTAATTCTAGAGAGAAAAAGCATCTCCTATGTCACTTCAAACCATCTGATCTCAATAGAGATTTTACATCCTGAATTGATTTTAGATAAGTTAACAGGTGGAGAATACTTAGAAGTTCCAGTTAATAAAGTACCGACTGTTTTAGAATTGAAAAGAAAATTCAATGAAATAGAAAATACTCTTAATAGAACTTACGCTATTAAGTTGACAAGTGATATTATAAATGATACATCAAATTCAGATAAGACTAAGTTTCAGTTTAGTTGTTTTATTGAAATTTTAAGCAATTCATTAAATGATATAGCAAAAGATAGTTTAGGAAATGAAGCTCTATTGAAACTCAGCGAAATTCATATAAAAGAAACTAACAAGGAAACCTTTGTTGCAAAAGGCAATGATCAATTATTGATACATATCAATTTTGGCAAGAACTTTCCTGCTCAGTTTGAGCAGGAGCTTAAAAAATTAATAGAAGAAAAATTATAAACACAAATTAAATATTTATTATTAACAAACATTATGGGATTAGCCGAAAAAAGAGTAGTAAAAGCGTTTCAGGAAGGAACTTACAAAGAATTAGAAAGTAAAATACTTGAAACGTTAGGAAAACAAATTGAAATAGAGGTAAATTGGAATTCTCTTGCAAAAGATGGAATGAGCCATTTGTATGAAGAAGCCTTTCCTAAGGTTTACTTTTTTCCATTAATTAAAGCATTAGAGAATATTTGTGCTGACGATATGGGAAAAGAAGCCATTGCAGAAAGTCTTAATAAAATTGTTATTGAACATAAGGACAATGAAGGAAATACAAGAGCATGGAGTTCTTTTAGCGGTGGCGTATTAACCTTAGATGCTGCACCAACTACCAATATCGATTTGGTTTCGAATAGAGCAGAATCATTGCAAGAACTATTAGAGAATAGCTTATAGTTTAAGTTTTTGAGCTTCTCTACTATACAATAATTAAATGTGTGGTAGAGAAGCTTTTTTTATTTCATTTCATATACAGAATAATTGAACTTATTAAATGATAATAAAATGTATATAAAGTATTTTAATCATTGGGTTTTTATCAAATAGTTGTGATGACTATTCTACTAAAAAAGCAGAGCAAGTCCAAAAGTTGAAACGGTAAACAATACACCTAACAATTGACTACTATTTTTTGATCACTCTTGAGAATGGATAAGGAGGATAAATAAAAAAACATGAATAACTTAAGCTACGTTATAAAAATAGTTCTGTTCTGTATTTTGATACTGTTTGTGTACTCATGTGGTAATTACAGAAAAGAACAAAAAGAGGGTAAAAACTATTTTATGATTATAGCTTTCGATCAAACCTTTTCAGGAATTAGTATGAAAGATTTCAGATGTCATTAAAATAATTTAAATCACATTATATATAACTATTTATAAAAAAAATTAATTAAAACTAAAAAAGATGGGATTATTTAACAACCTAAAAAACAAAGCAAAAGAAATCGCTAACAAAGCAAAAGAATTAGCGGAAAACGAAGAAAAAAAAGATGAAAAAGTAATTGAAAAGGATGAGTATGCTAGCGAATCGGAAAATGAAACAGAATACGATCAAGAGTATGATGAGGATGAAGAATATGATGAGGATGAAGAGCAAGATGAAGATGAAGAACAAGAATTAGGTAAAGATATTCCTTATCCACAAGGTTGGGAGAATCTTTCTGAGATAGAAATCGCTGATAAACTTTTAGCTGTAAGTGAAAAGTATGCTGTTATGGAAGAAGACATGGATGAAGATGATTTTCATGATGGACTAGATAACTTTTATGCGGAATTTGGATTTAAGAATGAAGAGCATTATAATGATTTTTTAGCAGCTGCGTACACTTCTTTCAATGAACATTCTTTTACACAAGCAACACTTGATCGAGCGAAGGAAGTACATGAAGCACAGTTACAAGAGCAAATTGACTCCAATCGTGAAGATTTACAACCAGTAGATGGTGTATCGTTAGAAGATTGGGCAAAAGCATTCGCAAGTGTAGCAAATAATGGAACTGTTGACGAAGCCCTGCGTATTACAAAAAAGGACAAAGCAGGATGGGATAAAGTCAGCGAAGAATGGATGACAAGAATGAGCAATGATGAAAGTGGTACAATTGCGACAATCTATGCGGATGCATTTACAAGTTCTGCCACTGGAAACTTAGGAGAATCCAGTAATATCAATGCTGAATCTTTTCCATTTGAGAAATATATAGAAGTTCGAATTGCGCTGGATTTACTTTGTCAACAAGGAAAAGATGCACAAGATGTATTAGCTATGTTTGATATGACTGCTGTGGATTGGTCTAACTCATCGACTTTTTGGATGTCTGAATATATGTCTGATACAGTCAAGTATATTCCATTAGAAAAAGAGTATACTGCTAAGTACGAGGCGAAATATATGGCTGGAGATAGTAATTCGGACATCGATTTTTAATCAATTATTTTTTATCATAGTAAAATGAGTATAAAAAAAACTACTCCAACTGATAATTCGGTTCAGGGACCGGAAGATCTCCCTGAACCGAAATTGTCGAAAGCTTTATTGAAAGAATTCATTGATCAATTCAATGCTAAATTGAAAGAAATCAATGATACGGCCAGATCGAGCCATACAAAATGGCGTATACTCTTGGAGCAAGAAGGCATTGAACCTAGCTCCGAAAAAGATAAACAAAATGCTCGGCAATCTAAACAATTCAATCTAGCAGTAGCTTTTCCTGCAGAATATCGAAAAGTACTCCAGCAATTACAAAAAAACACCCAATCTGAACTTGAAAGTTTGCAAAACCGACCAACTGAATCTTCAGAAGCAAGTAAATTATTAGACTCCTTTAATAGGTTTACATTAAGTGACCTTGTTACCATTGAGCTTCAACGATATTTGGGAGACATCAAACCGAAAGTTTCAATGGCAGATGTGTTTGCCAATGCAGCAGGTAGTTTGAATAAATATTCTGCAGGAGATTCAGGAGATAAATCATATAGCGTCAAATGTAAAACTTGTGGGGCTGCAAGATCGGAAGAAGAGCAATATGGAGATTGTTTTTATTGCGGAACACCTTTATTTTAAACAATTATGGAATCTAAGGAAGAATTAGTAAAAAAATGGGATACTTTTCTCAGTAAAATTGAAGAGCGATTCGACTTGATTATTGACCAATCAAAAGAAGGAACTCAAATGTTAATAGATCAGATTACATATGATTCTGTTAGTATTATTAATGCATGGAATGGGGTGCAAAGTCAACTTTTGTCACTTATGCGCAAAACAGATGACACTTGGGCAAACAAAATGGAGCAATCATTTGAAGCTATAGATTATGCTAAATATGAAGATGAGGATGAAAATTATGATGAAAATGAAAATTATGATGAATATGAGGATGATGCTACTGATAAAGAGCGAATGGAACAGTATAATAAATACCATGACCTAAATCATAAAATGCTTACAAAATATAAATTCGAATCCAATAGAGCTTTTGCTAATGCAGCTCGCAAAATTCAAGAGAATGTTATGGCTCATATTGATTTAAATAAAATTCATAACTGTAAACAATGTGGCGATATAATGGACATTACCATTTATTCTTTTATGGCAAAAAACGTAAAGTGTCGTTCATGTGGAACAGTAAATTCTTATGAACCAGATGATAGAATTTTAGCTATTGAACATAACTGTGTTATCCATTTAGCCAATGAGCACGTAATCGATCTTACTATAAAAGAGGCAAATTTAGAGCATGAATTGCTTAAACTTGATCGTTGGGTTACTGATGAAAAAACAAAGATGGATCAAATTCAGAACGATTTAAATAAAAATAAGGTAGAATACATTAACAAGTACTACGATTTTATTGTAGAACTTGTTCCAGATAAAGAAGCATTTTATAACCGTAAAAGGGTTCATAGACTGGAACAAATAAAATGATATAGACATTAAATAAGAAGTAAAATGAACATAAAAAATCAATTAAGGTCAGTCATTCAATGGGAAAATCCTCAGCAAGACCAACTTTTTATTAAGTTTACGGATAACGGAGATGAAATAAAAAATGCATCAAAACTTATAATAGGGCCTGGACAAGGTTGTCTATTTACTTACGAAGGTAAGATAGAAGCCATTTTTGAAGAAGAAGGGTTATACGATTTAAAAACAGATAACATTCCTTTTTTAACCACCATTAAAAAGTTTATCACTTTTTTTGGTGATGCAGAAAGTGAGCACAAAACAGGATTGTGGTTTTACAAAAAAACAGATATGTTAAATATTCGTTGGGGCACTCGTTCACCAATAAAATATGATGATCCTGTTTATACTTTTCCTGTTAGGTTAAGAACTTTTGGAAATTATTCTATTAAAATTACCGAACCCAAGAATTTCTTTACCCAGGTAGTTGGAGGGCTAGAATTATTTACTGTAGAAGAAATCCAAGAAATATTTGTTTCTAGAATTGTACAACCCATTACTAATTATTTAGCCAATGCTAAATTCTCTTATGCAGAAATTGATAGTAATGTAAATGAAATAGCTAATTATTCTAAAAAAAATACCGAAGCCATTTTTAAAGAACTAGGGTTTCAATTGCTTGATTTTAGAATAGAAGGTACTTCATTTGATGACGATACTGAAAAACGAATTGGAAGAATAGCAGATGTTAATGCAGAAGTACAAGCAGCAAAATTGGCTGGGCTAGATTACACAAAAATAGAACAACTAAAGGCATTACGAGATGCTGCCAAAAATGAAGGAGGAATAGCCGGAATAGGAGCAGGTTTGGGTGCAGGAATGCAAGTGGGCAGTATGATGGGAATGGGACAAAATGTAAACACCCCTAACCAATCACAAAACCAAGCTCAGCAGAATACTAATGATCCTTTGGAAAAGCTAAAGAAACTCAAAGAAATGTTTGAAATAGAGTTGATTTCAGAAGAAGAGTACAAAAATAAAAAGCAAGAGATATTGAAAGATTTATAGGACTATGTTTCTCATTCCCTATAAAGAACAATTCATTTGATGAATGAACTAGCTTACAAAGATAAATCTTTTTAAAATGTGCAAACCAGTAATAGAAATTAATAGAACAAACCAATATACTAATAAGGCAAGGGCAATTGGAATTTATATTAACAAAAAAAAGTTGACACAATTAATGATGGAAAAACTAAAACTTTTGAAGTCGATTTAAAAGAGAACAAAATATATGTGAAAATTGATTGGTGTAAAACAAAGCCTCTTAAAATTATTAGTAGAGAAAATGAAACTACATAACTAGAGGTAGGTTCTAATTTATCAGGTTGGAAATTATTGCTAGGCATTTATTATGTATTTATTAAACCTTCTGAATATTTATACTTGAAAGAGAAATAAAAAATGAAAAGTATGGGGTTTTTTATGTCTCTCTTTGCAAATTCATTCGCTAAAAAAACACCTAAACTAGAAAGATGGAAAAAAAACTAAATATTATTGACAAACTAGCATCCTCATTAGACAGTAGAGATGAGGTCCCTAATATAGAATTGGCAGAAGAAATTATACAGACCGCAGATAAAAAGGCTGTTAAAGAATTGGTTAAAAACCTATCCAACAAAAAAGCAATACAAAATGATTGTATTAAAGTGCTTTATGAAATTGGAGAACGAGCACCAAAGCTTATAGCTGATTATATCGATGAATTTATGGAGCTATTAGACCATAAAAACAACCGACTTCAATGGGGAGCAATGACAGCTCTTGGTACCATTGTAAACGAACGACCAAAAGCAATATATGATGCACTTCCGGTCATTCTTTTTGCTGCCGACAGAGGATCTGTTATTACCAAAGACCATGTAGTAAATATTTTAATAAAATTGTGTGCAATTAAAAAATACTCAAAAGATGCTTTTAATCTACTAATGGAACAACTTTTAAAAAGCCCTACTAATCAACTTCCAATGTATGCTGAAAGAGTAATACCTGTAATTAATGAGAAAAACAAGGCACTTTTTATAAAAACACTTAATTCTAGACTTCATGACATTGAGAAAGAAACCAAAAGAAAACGAGTAGAAAAAGTGATAAAGAAGTTTAAAGAATGAAAGAGAATAAAAAGCAATGCATTCTAAAATGAAAATTCCAGCAGATTCAATATTAAATATTTCAAAACACACACACGATTATGTTAGCAGTTTCCAAGGGTGTTATAGAGATTGTAATAATTTAATAACATCAGCTGATGTTGGAAGGGCTTTTTTTGGAAGCATACCCAAATGGATTAACCTATTAATAATATTTCGAGACAAAGTTGTTGGGATATTTGGGATTAAGAAGGTAGGGAATATAAAGGTCCAAGAAAAACAGTTAACCAATTTTAAATGTGAGCAAGGAGAACAAATAGGACTTTTTAAAGTGATTTTTAGAAATAACAAGGAAGTAATTTTAGGAGAAGACGATAGTCATTTAAATTTTAGAGTTTCATTGTATTCTGAAATGGACAAAATTCAACATACAAAAAAAAGACTTACTCTCACAATCGTAGTTGAATTTAAAAATTGGTTCGGGAAACTTTATTTTTTACCAATCCGTCCATTTCATAAGATTTTTGGACCATCCTTATTAAAAGGAATACTAAAAGAAATTGAAATTTTAACAATAAAAGATATCTGTAATGCATAAATTTTAAATAAATATGAGATATAGAGCAATATTGATTTTCTTTTTGTGCAATTCATTCATGCAAGGGTTTTCCCAAAAAACAGATACGCTGTACTGGCATAATGCTTTAAACAAGTATGATATAAATGAAATTAGAGAAATAAAATTTACGATTAATGATTCAACCTATAAAAAAGTTGGGTATTGGAAAGGAAAAATAATCTCAATTAAATATACAGGTAGAGTAAACAAGTGTTTAATATCAATAAAACAAGATACATTATATACTCAAAATGGAGCTGAAATTCATTCAATAATAAAAAATGAAGCCTTTCAATTAGGTCAAAAATCTAATTGTGACTCTCTCTTATTAATTAAAAAGATCAAAAAATATAGAAAAGGACAATTAATTCAAGAATCAATACTTAAAAGAGTTGGCGAATTTTCAGATTGCCCATGTGGAGAATGGAAATTTTATAAGAATACTAAATTAGTAGGTAGTAAAGAGTTCAGTTCCTGTTATGATAGCAAACAGGACAACATAACTTTAATGAAGACCGTATGGAATCCTGATAAACAATTCAAACTTGAGTTATATGAGGAACAAATGCCTTTTGCAATGCCTGGGGGAGGAAGTGATAATATGGCAACAATAATTTTAAAAGATAAAAATGGCAAAATGTTAAATTATATTAGCAGTAACTCTACAGAAAGTACAATGTATAGAAATATTGAAATAAAGTGGGATATGGATGAAAAAATAGTTTGGTATGGGAAAGCCAGACTTTTTGAATTAAAAAAGAAAACGCCACTTAACAACGATAATAAATTATGAAGAAATCCACAATAATTATATTGGCTATATTAACTACAGCACTTGTATTAATTGGTCTATTCCTTTGGTTTATACTTTATGAGTCAACCACAGATATCTCCCAAAACCCACGCTTCAAAAACTATTTAAACAATCCCTTTATTGTCACACGACCAGTAGCACTATACCAAAACCCTAATCTCGCAAACAGATACAGTGATTATTATGTTGATTCCTTTTCAGAAGAAGACACAACCCTCCTCAAAAAATACAACATTGGAGACACCATAACGTTCACAAAAGCAAAACGATACTTCAACAACCATGTCGGAGAAACCTATTACTTACTAGGTAGAGAAAAACTAGACACAGGAGAAACCATAGAATTTGAATATTCACTACGTCTCTTTGAATATTACCCTACCATTTGGGAAACTGATGAGGAATTTTCAGAACGAAGAACACCAATGAAAGACCTACTTAAATAAGCCCGTCAAAAATGAACATAGTAACCAGAAAAAGCGAAATAAAGATATACCTAAGCAACTGCATACAAGCATATCACCAAAAAGGAATCACAGCTTGTTTAGCAGAGCTAAGTAACCAAATATTAAACAGGAAAGTGAAATTTCCTCTACTTGAATTCTGTGCACATGAGTTGTCACGAGAAATAAAAGAAAATGAGCAAATTCTGTTATGCGATAAAATAGAAGCTTTAAAGACAGAGGGAGGCAATGTTATCCTTGGGATTATACTACAAAATAGACTTGAAGATCATTTTGAGGAATCCCTAGACAAAACCACTGAATACACTTCAAAAGCCGATATTTGGTATGTATGTGATATAATAGGCGAAAGAACTTACGGTTATGCGCTGCGACACTACCCGAAAAAAACCATTCCTGTGATGACAAAACTTTCAAATCACCCGAAAAAATGGGTTATACGATCATTAGGAGCAGGAGTGCATAATGCCGTTAGAAAAGGATTGGACAAGCAACATGTAGCCACTGTATTTTTAATTCTTATTTCAATGGCAAACACCCAAGAAAAAGAAATACGACAAGGAGTTGGTTGGGCAGCAAAAACTACAGCAAGATTTCACCCTGATGTTATTGAACAATACCATGCGGAAATTCACAATCAAGAAAAAGTAGCCAATTGGTTTCGAAGAAAAATCATTATTGGTCTTGAAAGACATAATTATGACAAAAGAAATTCAGGTTAAATCCGTCTTAAACAAGACAAAGAAAAGAGACAAATGGTTTCTAGACGACTATACCTTCAACCCGTATAGCAGTTGCTCATTTAATTGCCTGTATTGTTATATAAGAGGAAGCAAGTATGGCTTTAACTTAGAACAAAGTTTGTCAGTTAAGACCAACGCTATAGAATTATTGGATAAGCAATTAGCAAACCGAGCGAAGAAAAAGCAATATGGAATCATAGTACTTTCCTCAGTTACCGACCCATATCTTCAAATTGAGAAAAAATATAGGTTGACACAGCAGGCTTTAGAAGTAATTCATAAGCACAAGTTTCCAGTTCATATTATTACAAAGTCAGATATGATAGTACGTGATTTTGAACTATTGAAAGAAATAGAAAGAGACGCTATACTACCATCAGATTTGCCCCAATTAAAAAAAGGAGTAATCATTAGTTTTTCGTTCTCAACAATACAAGATGAAGTCGCAAAGATTTTTGAACCAGGAGCAACTTTACCTTCCAAAAGATTATTAACCTTACAAAACACCATCAATCAAGGATTCTTTACAGGAGTGAGTTTGATGCCATTAATTCCATATATATCAGACACGTCAGAACAATTACATCAATCATTTTCCTTGTTCAAAAAGATTGGCATTGACTACATTTTTCCAGCGACTATCACTTTATTTGGGAATGGAAAAGCTGATAGTAAAACATTGATGTTGAATGCTATAAAAAAACACTATCCAGAACTAATAGAAAAATATGAAAAGTTTTTTACAGCAAATAATACCCAAATGCCAAATTATTATCAAGTAGCCTTCCGTAAAAAAATGAATGACCTTTGTAAATTGTATGAATTAAATAATAATATCTTAATTGCAGCAGCTAACAAAAAAGGTGTATAGTGCATAACACCCTACGCGATACTACAATGCCATACACAAACTACTACCTGCATTTAAAAATCAGATTTTAAAAGAAAAAGAAAAATATTATTTAGGAGTATTAACAATTCTTATTATTGGTTTTTTAATCCCACAGAATTTGAAAATGCCTGTTAAGGGAGCTAATAAATCTGATTATAATTCAAAATCATTTTGGTATTACCCTTAGGGAAAGTCTGTCACTCACAAAGGTGTCGATATTTTTGCAAAGAAAGGAACTAAAATAAATTCTTCAACCTCAAGGGGTAGTTTTGTATGCAGGAAAAATAAATATGGGTGGAAATTTTGCGCTGATTCAAGGACCAAAATGGCGATTACATTAATCGACTTAAGTTACAATTGGAGCGTAGGTTACTAAACAGTTTTAGTAATCATGAGTTTTTAACTTCTACGGGAAGGATCGTTTTTTAAAATTCAAATTGTCCTATTATTTGTAATAATTGATACGGATTTAGATACAATTTTTAATATTTTTACAATCTATATTATGGCATATAAAGGACACGCATTAGAACTTTTTTTTTCATCAAACCATCCTTCCGAATGGCTTAAAAATATAAGTAAACAGTTTGGTCAGGATATAGTTGATAATAGTATTGAATTTCCTAGACCTTTGGGAATTGGAAGTATAGTACAATATGAAATTGAGGAAGGGTTGGCTGTCACTATCATTCAGGGAAAGTTAAGTAAACCTGTTATTGCTGTTAGAACAGCAGTAAACGATAGTGAATATTATCCCATTATTTTCTATGCTTCTGAAAGTGAAGTGTTTCAAACGGTAGATGCTCAAGCTCTTAATACCAATCTAGAATCTCCTTATGGTATTTTCTTTGCCTCTCCGCAAATAGGAAGTCGTATCCATTTTCCAAAAACCCAGTCATTAACGTTGTTAACCATTACGGTTTCAAAGAAGTGGCTCAATAAAATATTTATTGGCTTTCGGAGTTTAACAATAAGCCAACAAATTAATCAACAAATACCTTTTTATTTTTTTGAATCTTTCGATTATACGCTTAAATCTATTTTAACAAACTTATTAGAGCATTCATTTAAATCACCTACACATATAAACTACCTTAAGGCTAAAACCTTAGAGGCTCTTACGCTCTTCTTTGATAGATTGGAAAATAGAAAACTTGGCAATGAACGCTTTGATTTGAACATTTTAGATGTAGAGCATCTGTTTGAAGTAAGGAAAGAAATGCTAAAAGACCTTTCTAATTTTTCATCTGTTTCCCTATTGGCTTCAAAGGCCAACATGAGTGAGAGTAAATTTCAGAAAAGTTATAAGAAAGTGTTTGGTTTATCTCCCTATCAGGATTTTCAAAAAGAGCGAATGTTGTATGCACTGGAACTTTTACGTACTTGCAGGCATACGGTTACACAAGTTGGCTATGAAATAGGGTATTCTAATATTAGCCACTTTATTGATGCTTTTAAGAAACAATTTGGAAATACACCAAATGAAATTCTTATTCTCGAAAAGCGAAAGAATTAAAGTATTACTTTTCTATTATTTGAGTATTCAAAAATTGTAAATGAGCATTTTTGAGCCAGTATTCTTATTAGCTTTGAGTAAACAATATCATAAGACTTCAGATCAAAGAGAATCAAAGAGAATATAGTAATGCATGTATAAGATATCATCAATTCTATGAATATTGGGAGAATAAATTCAAAACTAATTTTGAAAAGAGAAAACAATGGAGGAAACAAAAAGATAATTAAAAAGTATTTTTTTCAACAGTTTCAAAAACCAACAGGCTATATAGGAAGCCTCATAGGAAAGTTAATGAACATAAAAAATAGTGAAAGAATAAACTATACCATAGAAAAAGTAAACCCTATTGAACTTGAAACGATTTTAGAAATTGGCTATGGTTCTGGTCTGGCTATCAATAGAATTTGTGAAAAATCTGACCCCCAACTTGTATTTGGTGTTGACCACTCAGAGATTATGCATAAACAAGCCTGTAAGTTAAATAAAAAATATATTGATAAAAACAAGGTCAGGTTATATTGTTGTGAATTAGAAGATATAATAAATGAATTACCTTGGTTTGATACTATATTCTTATCAAATGTGCATTTGTTTTGGAACAATCCAGTGAAAAAATTTATACTAATAAATAGCCTTTTGGAACCCCACGGAGATTTTATTTTAACTTATCAGCCTCATGAGGCGAAAAATGAGGCTCAAATAAAAAAGATAGCAAAAGAAATAGCAATTCAGCTAAAAGAAGCAGGTTTTTCTTATATAGGAATTGAATATAAAAAAATGAAACCCGTAACGTGTATAGCTATTACCGCGTCTATGGAAGATAATTAATGTGCTATATCATAAAAAACGGCAAGGAATCATGATGTCTAGCTATTCAGTTTAAAAAGGTAGTTTGTGATATTTATGCTAATATATTGATAAGGTTAGATGGTAGTCAAAACTATATCTTTTCTCAAAGCCAATTTAATGACTCTCAAAACTAAAAAAACAATGCAGATGTTGGGGTTATTAATATGCTTATAGGAAATCATATTAATTTAACTCATTAAAAATGAGGAATTAAACATCCCACCGTGAGTTCAACTATGGAATAGAATCCAATAAATCATTTCAATTTTGTAAAACGAAAGTCAAATCGGTTATTGTTCATGTAATCAGTAAGTTACAAGAGTAGTGGTCAACATTTTTTCAGCGAATCAAAATGTTGACGATTTGTGAATCTTTAAAACCAAATCGAATCAAATTAAATGATTGCCTAAAAACTATAAAGCCTTGATAGTCATATAATTAGTAAGGTTTTGATTTTGGATGATATCCTATTTAGTGACCGGACAGGGGCTCGAACCGCTATTTTAAACAGCTGATATTTAAAAAGTTAACCTGTGTTTAACAAATGTAGGCACCGATTAACGCACCTTTTTGATGCTAATAATTATGTCAATTGAAAGTAATTAAAATGAAAAAAGCCCATAAACATAAGTTTTAGGGCTTTTTGGTTGATTTTAAGTGACCGGGCTGGGGCTCGAACCCAGGACCCTCTCCTTAAAAGGGAGATGCTCTACCAACTGAGCTACCAGGTCATTATTTCAATACTAACGTTGTTGTTAGCGGGTGCAAATATAAAATGTTTTATTAATTAAACAATACTTTTTTTAAAGATTTTTTTGTTTTTTTGCATCACTAAAACGTATGTTTTTAATAATCAATTTATAACAAGAAAATGATTGTAGTTTTAATTGGGTATATGGCTTCAGGAAAGTCGACTTTAGGTAGAATTTTAGCAAAAAAATTAAACTATGATTTTATAGATCTAGATGATTATATAGAAGAAAAAGAGCAATTACTAGTTAGTGACATTTTTAAATCTAAAGGCGAAATATATTTTAGAAAGATAGAAACATTGTATCTAAAAGAACTTTTAGATAATAAAACTAAATTAGTTTTATCGCTAGGAGGGGGGACGCCATGCTATAGTAATAATATGGATTTTATTAGAAGTAAAGTTGGTGTAAAGAGTATTTATTTAAAAGCTTCAATACCTACTTTGGTAACAAGGCTAAAAAAAGAAAAGAGTAAGCGCCCACTAATTGCTCATCTTGAAACAGACGAATTATTTACAGAGTTTATTGGAAAACACCTTTTTGAACGTTCTCAATTTTATAGCTTATCTGAAGTTACTATAACAAGTGATAACAAAACAGAAGAAGATATTATTGAAGAACTAGTATTACAATTATTCTAGAACAGCTTCAAAAGCTTTGCCTTCCAAAACCACATGTACATGTTCATGTAGAGAAGTAGATAAAGAAATTCCTTTAAAGTCTGCTTTTACAGGATATTTTTTATGGTTTCTGTTTACCAAAACGGCTGTTTTAAATTGTTTAAGTGGAACATTTAAAAAATGTCTAACACCATAAATCAAAGTAGTACCGGAATTTAAAACATCATCAACCAGTACTAAAGACTTGTTCTTATAATCGTCTGATGAAATAGAGGTTTCAATAGCAGCAGAAGGATTCTTTTTATCAATAGTTACTTTACATAGTACAGGATTTATCTCAGATATTTTTTGAAGTACAGTTTTTAATTTTTTTGCAAATACATAACCATTTTTATCAATACCAGCAAGAATAACTTCTTTTTCATTGACATTGTTTTCATATATCTGAAAAGCAATACGTCTTATTTTATGATTGATTTCGTTATGATTAAGGATGATGTTATTCTTAACAGCCATAATAGTTAATTATAAAATTAAAGGATAAAATTACTCATTTTTATTTGTTTATTAGTGAAACTCTGTTTTGAAAAGTAGCAAAAGCAATGCATTCAAAACAGATAGTTGAACTAATCCTGCTTTTCAGCGGGATCTTTGAATTTGGAATTTTCTTTTTTTTGGGAATTTAATACCTCATGGCTTGCCCTGAGAAAGTTTATTTTTTTTAATAGTCATATTGAACATCCAATAATTAGTCATCTTTGTGATTAAAATTTTCATCTGTAAAATCATCAATATCTCTTCTATCTTTTTTAGTAGGTCTACCAACTCCTTTTTTTCTATAATAATCCTTAGAATATTTTAAAAGCTCTTGGGCCTCAAATTGTTCTTTGGGCGTAATATCTGTTCTATAAATATCAACTAACTTGGCACCAACTCTACTTTCTGGAATATCATTTACAGTAAGTTTATAGTTTATTTGGTTCTTTCTTAATTCGATAGTGTCTTGAGCATAAACTTCTCTACTAGGTTTAACAATTTCCTGATTTACTCGTACCTGACCTTTTTTACAAGCAGTTGTAGCAAGTGTTCTTGTTTTGTAATACCTAATACACCATAAATACTTATCAATTCGCATACAATTATTCTAAAAACTACGTTAATGTTCTTGTGCAAAATTATTTTAAAATTGTATCTTGCGCACCAAAAATAAGCAATAATGAAACATTCGAAGGCTTAAAATTTAAATTGAGAGCTAATTGATTAAATGAATGTAACATTCGTGTTCGGCACAGTATAAATGAGGTCGTTCAAAATAGCAAATAAAAATAAATATGAAATTAAGAAAAATAGCTTTAATTGCGTTATGTTTAGCTGTATGCTTTTTATCCTGTAATAAAGATGATGATGATGGTACGGTTCCTGTTGTTGAAGTTAGGGATAGAGGGGAACAACAAGATAAAGATAAAGATTCATTGTTGAAGTATTTTGCAACGCATTATTACAATTCAAGTGAATTTGAAGCGATTACAAATCCAACGATTGCTGATTTAAAAATCACCAAACTTGCAGATGGAGCAGATGTTCCTGATGGTAGTACATTACTTGAAAAGGCAATGGAAACGAATTTGGAAACTAAAGAGGTTGTTTTTGCAGATACAAATTATGAGTATTATATACTAAAATTAAAACAAGGAGGAGGCGTTGAATCACCAACATTTGCAGATAATGTCGTGGTGAAATATGAAGGTTTTACTTTAGATGATGCGATTTTTGATAGTGCAGTAAGCCCTATAGGGTTTGATTTAACGACATTAGTGCCCGGCTGGAGAAAAGTATTCCCTCAATTTAATATAGCAGAAAGTTTTGTCGAGAATGGAGATGGCACTGTTAGTTTTGTAAATCAAGGTATAGGCGTTATGTTTTTACCTTCTGGGTTGGGATATTTTTCACAAGCTCAAGCTGGAATTCCAGCTTATGCTCCGATTATTTTTAAGTTTGAATTGTTACAAACGTCACAAAATGACCATGATAATGATGGTATTCCTTCTTATTTGGAAGATATAGACGGAGATGGAGAAGTTTTTGATGAAAATACTGATGAGGATTTTGACGCTCGTGCTGGTTTTATATACAATTATATAGATTCTGATGACGATGGCGATGGTGTTTTAACCAGAAATGAATTAGAGCGAATAACTTATGTGGTTGACACAAATCAAGGAGAACAAGAACCTGTGCTCGATGAAAAGGTTGAGTTTGAAGTCGAAAGATCTGATAATGCAGGTGTGATTACTATAAAAACGTTAAAGATTGTAGATTCTAACAATAATGATGTTGATGATTATTTAGAGAAAGATGTAACCACCAACTATAATGAATAAGTAAAAAAAAGAGCCACTTTAAAGTGGCTCTTTTTTACTATTTGCAAATTTATAATTTTGCTTATAAAATAACAGATAAACTCAAAATTAATTGATCAGGTCTGGTATCAAGCCTACTGGTGTTAACATTGTTATTATTTAAAAAGGTGGCTTCATTTTTACTAAAGCCTCTTTCATAGCGTACATCGATACCAATTTTATTAAGGTTAAATCCGATACCAAAATTAAGCCCAACGGAGAAATCATTTTTTATGTTATTAATAGAAATACCGTCAAATTCAGAATCTAAAATATATTGAAGCGAAGGGCCTCCAAATACACTAATAGGACCTAATATTCTGGTGCCAACTAATAAAGGTGCATCAATTTTCTGCATTTTAAAATCATCGTCTGCATAATCACTTTTAGTAGCAGTATAAACTAATTCCGGTTTAAAGTATAGCCTACTGTTTCCAATTTTACCAAATAAACCAATGTGGTATCCAATATTTCTATCAGGATTATCAGCATTCGTGCTAATTGATTCAAAATACTTACCATTTGCATTGTAATTTAACCCAGCTTTAATTCCCATACCAGTGACCATTTGGCTCTGAGCCATTGTAGCAGTTGGAATAATTAATGCAATTGCCAAAATAAAAAATAGATTTTTACTCACGCCACTTTTATTTTTAAAGTGTTCGTGAAAGTTTTTTAAACTTTTCATAATATTCGTTTTTAGATTTGATTCTTAATATCAAAAACGTTGCCAAAAGCATATTATTTCCTTTTTATAATTATTGCTATAGATTTTTTGTTATTTATCTTTACTTACATTTTTATTTCAATAAATTGGATCAGTGGATCTACATTAATTTGATATAATAAAACTAATTTAGAATTAAAAAAATATGTAGGTTTGCCAACTTATAATGATGTAGAGATGAAATTTGAATTAAAAGCAAAAGATGCTCAAAGTAAAGCAAGAGCAGGTAAAATAACCACGGATCATGGTGTTATAGAAACACCCATTTTCATGCCTGTTGGTACGGTTGCTACTGTAAAAGGAGTGCATCAACGTGAGCTAAAAGACGATATTAATCCCGACATTATTTTAGGTAATACCTACCATTTGTATTTACGTCCTCAAACTGATATCATTGAAAAGGCAGGTGGACTCCATAAATTTATGAATTGGGATAGGAATATCTTAACAGATTCCGGCGGATATCAAGTGTATTCTTTGTCAGCAAATAGAAAAATCAAAGAAGAAGGCGTCAAGTTTAAATCTCATATAGACGGAAGCTACCATACTTTTACGCCAGAAAATGTTATGGAGATTCAACGAAGTATAGGAGCAGATATTATTATGGCTTTTGATGAGTGTACACCATATCCTTGCGACTATAGTTATGCAAAACGCTCTATGCACATGACGCACCGTTGGTTGGATAGATGTATTAATCACTTAGAAAAAACACCTTTAAAATACGATTATAGTCAGGCATTTTTTCCAATAGTACAGGGGAGCACATATAAAGATTTGCGTATACAATCTGCAGAATATATTGCAAATTCTGGTGCCGTTGGTAATGCCATTGGTGGTTTATCAGTTGGAGAACCAGCAGAAGAAATGTATGCTATGACCGATGTGGTTTGTTCTATTTTACCAGAAGACAAGCCCCGTTATTTAATGGGAGTAGGGACACCAATCAATATTTTAGAAAATATAGCGTTAGGAGTAGACATGTTTGATTGTGTCATGCCAACGAGGAATGCTAGAAATGGCATGTTATTTACAGCGCATGGCACTATAAATATTAAAAACTTAAAATGGGCAGACGATTTTTCACCTATCGATGATATGGGAATAACATTTGTAGATACAGAATATAGTAAAGCCTATTTAAGACATTTATTTACAGTTAATGAGCTACTTGGCAAGCAAATAGCAACGATACATAATTTAGGATTCTATCTATGGTTGGTTCGAGAAGCAAGAAAACATATATTAGCAGGAGATTTTAAAACATGGAAAGACAAAATGGTGAAACAAATGGATAATCGTTTATAATATTTATGAAAATTCTTGATTGGTACATATTAAAACGCTATTTGTTTACATTTTTAATGATGTTACTGCTGTTTATTCCTATTGGAATCACAGTACATTTAGCTGAAAAGATTGGTAAAATACTGGAGAATGAAGTCCCTTTTGGAGAAGTCATGATTTATTTTTTAGACTTTACAATCTATTTTGCTCACTTACTTTTTCCATTATTTTTATTCCTATCGGTTATTTGGTTTACATCTAAGCTTGCCAATAACACAGAAGTTATTGCCTTTTTAAGTTCTGGTGTTTCTTTTACACGTTTTTTAAGACCTTATATGATTGGCGCCTCTGTGGTTGCTGTATTGGCTATTGTTCTGGGGTTATTTTTAGCACCTAAAGCAAGCGAGGGCTTTAACAACTTTAGCTATAAATATTTAAAAAAAGGTAGAAGTGCTGTAGATAACAAGAATGTATTCAGGCAAATAAATGATAACGAGATTATTTATGTGAGCAGTTTTGATGTTAAAAATAAAGAAGGAAGAAATTTTACTCTAGAGCATTTCGAAAGAAACGAGCTTGTTACTAAAATAACAGCTAATAGAATAAAATACATAGAGAAAGATACTATGTATAAACTAACTGATTATGTTAAAAGAGATATTGGTAAAAATGAAGATAAAATAGAAAGAATCCAAAAAAAAGACACCCTTTTTTCTTTTCATGTAGATGACCTTATTCCGGTAATATATGCCGCAGAAACTAAAATGTATGGAGATTTAAAACGTTTTATAGCAAAAGAAGAAGCGCGTGGATCTTCTAATGTAGGTCGTTTTCAATTGGTTTTATATAGAAAATGGAGTTTACCTGTTTCGGTATTTATTTTAACAATCATTGCCGTTGCAGTTTCGTCAATAAAAAGGCGAGGAGGTATGGGGGTTAATTTAGCCGTTGGTATTTGTATCGCTATGGTCTTTGTGTTTTTCGATAAGATTTTTGGTGTTATGGCAGAACAATCTGATTTTCCACCACTGATTGCAGTATGGTTTCCTAATATCATTTTTGGTATTTTAGCAGCTTACCTTTTGTACAATGCCAAGCGTTAAAGGCTTATTTTGAAATAAAATGCACAGAATTGACGATGGTATTTTGTGCAGTTACAAGACAAAAAACGTAGATATAACTATAGCTAAATAGAGGCTTTTTAACGAAGTTAATGTGCAAAAGAGCAAGTCAAAATGTATAAATTGTTTCATAAAAAACCTAAGCTAAAAAATTATCTACATCTTCATTTTTTAGTTTTTATAGCTGGTTTTACTGCTATTCTTGGTGAGTTAATTACAATAAAAGCGATTCCTTTAGTTTGGTATAGAATGGTCATGGCATCTATTTTAATGTTTATTTATATTAAAGTAGCCAAAGTTAAATTAAAGATCACACCAAAGTCCCTTTTCAGGCTTTCAATAGCAGGAATCATAATAGCCTTGCATTGGATTACTTTTTTTGGTGCTATAGACGAATCTAATATATCAATAGCATTAGCCATGTTTTCAACGGGGGCCTTTTTTGCTTCTTTTATAGAGCCTATAATTTACAAGAGAACCATCATTTGGTATGAAATTCTGTTTGGAGTTATGGTAATAATAGGCGTTTTCATAATTACACAAAGTGAAATAAAATACCTTACAGGGATCCTTTTAGGAATTTCATCAGCATTTTTTTCTTCATTATTTGCGGTGTTAAATGGCAAGTTTTTAACACAACATACCGCAACAGTTATTTCGTTTTATGAATTTTTAAGTGGTGTATTATTCATTTCTATATATATTCTATTTTTTGGTGAAGGATTTTCTTCAGACTTTTTCAATTTATACGCCTCCGATTTTGTGTACCTTTTTATATTGGCATCTATTTGTACAGCCTATGCTTTTATTGCATCAGTTTATGTCATGAAACTTATTAGCCCATATACAGTTGTGCTTACTTACAATTTAGAACCTGTTTACGGTATCATTATGGCTATTATATTGTTTCCGGAAAAAGAACAAATGAGTGCATCATTCTATTATGGTGCTATAGTGATTATAGCTACCGTAGTCCTAAATGGCATCTTAAAAAACTCAAGAAAACTAAAAAGAAAGCA
This sequence comes from Flavivirga spongiicola, assembly GCF_030540825.1. Taxonomy (NCBI): domain Bacteria; kingdom Pseudomonadati; phylum Bacteroidota; class Flavobacteriia; order Flavobacteriales; family Flavobacteriaceae; genus Flavivirga; species Flavivirga spongiicola. The sequence continues at coordinate 56,697 of NZ_JAUOEO010000001.1, read as the reverse complement.
TAGTTAACTGTTTAAGAAAATTAAAGTTTTTATATTTGTACGCTAACCTTAAAATTAATGGCTAAAACAAAATTCTTATGGAATATTTAGAATTTGAACTCCCTATAAAAGAGCTAGAAGATCAACTACAAAAATGTAGAGTGATTGGAGAAGAAAGTGATGTAGATGTTACAGAAACTTGTTCTCAAATAGAAAAGAAACTAAAAGAGGCTCAGAAGGATATTTATAAAAACTTATCCCCATGGCAGCGCGTGCAATTATCTCGCCATCCAAATAGACCCTATACATTAGATCATATAAAAGCGATCTGTGGCGATTCATTTTTAGAATTACATGGTGATCGTAATATAAAAGATGATAAAGCGATGATTGGTGGTTTAGGGAAGATAGGAGATCAAAGTTTTATGTTTATTGGTCAGCAAAAAGGCTATAATACTAAAACTAGGCAATATAGAAATTTCGGAATGGCAAACCCAGAGGGTTACCGTAAAGCATTACGTTTAATGAAGTCTGCCGAAAAATTTGGAATCCCAGTTGTTACTTTAATTGATACACCAGGTGCATATCCTGGTTTAGAAGCAGAAGAACGTGGACAAGGAGAAGCCATCGCTAGAAATATTTTAGAAATGACACGTTTAAAAGTTCCTATAATTACTGTTGTGATTGGTGAGGGAGCTTCAGGTGGTGCTTTAGGCATTGGTGTTGGAGATAAAGTATTGATGCTAGAAAATTCTTGGTATTCTGTAATATCACCAGAGAACTGTTCTTCAATTTTATGGCGTAGTTGGGAATATAAAGAACAAGCAGCAGAAGCTTTAAAATTAACCGCTACAGATGCTATGAAGATAAAAGTAGTAGATGGCGTTATTAAAGAACCACTTGGGGGTGCACATAGAGATCGTGAAAAAACATTTTTGGCAGTAAGCAATGCTATAGTAAAATCTTATGGGGCACTAAAAAACTTATCACCAACAGATTTAATATCTCAACGAATGGAAAAATATGCAAATATGGGAGTGTATAAAGGGTAAGCCTTTTAAAACCATAAGATAATAAAATCTGAAACCTATAGTTTTGGATTTTTTTATGCTTATTAACAATATTTTTAAGTTATTAACAGTTAAATTGTTAATGACCAGTGAGCAATCCTAATTCATTTTTTGTTTAAAAAACCTTTCTTTTTAATTACTTTCGTAGATATGAAACAACCTAACCAAGTTCAAGGATATAAAGTTGATAAGAGTACCATTATTAATCTTGAGAAAGGAAAAATACCACCTCAAGCACTTGATTTAGAGGAGGTTGTGCTCGGGGCTATGATGATTGATAAAAAAGGAGTTGATGAAGTTATCGATATTTTAAGCCCAGAAGCATTTTACAAAGAAGCACATCAGCATATTTTTGAAGCTATTTTTCAGTTGTTTGAAAACAGTGAACCTGTTGACTTATTAACCGTTTCAACACAGTTAAAGAAGAGCTCTAAGCTGGAATTAGCCGGAGGCGATTTTTATCTTATTTCTTTAACTCAAAAAGTATCTTCTTCAGCGCATATAGAGTTCCATGCGCGTATTATTTTACAGAAATTTATTCAGCGTAGCTTAATTAAAATATCTAGTGAAATTATTGAAGATTCTTATGATGAAACTAAAGATGTTTTCGATTTATTAGATAAGGCTGAAGCAAAATTATACGAAGTAACCCAAGGAAATATTAAAAAATCGAGTGAAACAGCTCAAGATTTAGTTATCCAAGCCAAAAAGAAAATTGAAGAAATTTCAAATAAAGAAGGGCTTAGTGGTATTCCGACAGGTTTTAACAAACTAGATAAACTAACATCAGGTTGGCAGCCATCCGATTTAATTATTATTGCTGCACGTCCAGGGATGGGTAAAACGGCTTTAACGCTTTCTATGGCAAGAAATATTGCCGTAGATCAGAATATACCTGTGGCATTCTTTTCTTTAGAAATGGCATCAGTGCAATTAATTACGCGTTTAATTTCTAGTGAAACAGGTTTATCATCCGAAAAATTACGTACAGGTAAATTAGAAAAGCATGAATGGGAGCAACTTAATGTAAAAGTAAAAGGATTAGAAAAGGCACCACTTTTTATTGATGATACACCATCACTATCCATTTTTGATTTAAGGGCAAAAGCACGTCGTTTATCATCACAGCATGGTATTAAATTAATTATGATTGATTACTTACAACTAATGACTGGTGGTAGTAGCCATGGTGGAAACCGTGAGCAAGAAATTTCCATGATTTCTAGAAACCTTAAAGCATTAGCTAAAGAATTAATGGTTCCAGTAATAGCCTTATCACAATTATCGCGTGCTGTTGAAACACGTGGAGGGAGTAAGCGTCCTTTACTGTCTGATTTACGTGAATCTGGTGCCATTGAGCAAGATGCCGATATTGTATCGTTTATTTTTAGACCAGAATATTATAAAATTGAAGAATGGGATGATGAAGAGCGCTCTCCAACAGAAGGACAAGCAGAGTTTATTGTGGCAAAACATAGAAATGGTGGTTTAGAAAATATACGTTTAAAGTTTATTGGTCATTTAGGGAAGTTTGATAATTTGGATGATTTTGACTCGCCTTTTGAGTTTCATTCTAAAATGAATGCCGCGGCTAATGATGATACTTTTAAAACAGATAATTTCAAAGCAAGTCCAGATCAAGCTTTCGGGAGTTCGTTTAATGATGATGATGATAATGATGTACCATTTTAAAAATTAATCTTCTGTTAAACATATTAAAAAAAGAAGAATATTTAAGTATCTTTCAGTCTCAATAAGAGTTTCAGTCATTTCGAAGAAAGAAAGACTGAGAAATCTCATAAAGTTTTGCTTCAAATTGAAAAAGCTATTTATAAGTTTATTTTTTATATTAATTGGTATTAATACCTATGCTTCATATATTCTTATACCTATGGATGCAGAAAGCCAAAAGAATCATCTAAAAGCGTATGGTATTACTTATTGGACACTCAATAAGGAATTAAAAGTAAAATGGCTTTTAAATTATAGAGGCGGTTCTTTTTTATTACCAGATACAGATGATATTCAGCGAGAATGCCAGATTCGCGGTATTTCTTTTGAAGTCATTTCGAATTCTAAAGTAGAAAGTATTTTAGAAGACATAAGTAGTCCAAGTAAAAACATGGAAGCCGTAATTTTAGAAAAAGCACCTAAAATTGCAGTGTATACACCTAAAGGGAAGTTGCCTTGGGATGATGCTGTAACTATGGTGCTACAATATGCAGAAATTCCTTATGAAACTGTTTATGATGAAGAAGTATTAAATGATGGTTTGTTACTGTTTGATTGGTTACACTTACATCATGAGGACTTTACGGGACAATATGGTAAGTTTTATGGTGCTTATAGAGCTTCTTCCTGGTATATTCAAGAAAAAAAGGATGCTGAAGCATTGGCAACAAAATTAGGTTATGATAAAGTGTCTCAAGAAAAATCAGATGTCGCTTTAAAGATTAGAGATTATGTTATTGGTGGTGGATTTATGTTTGCCATGTGTAGTGCTACAGATAGTTTTGATATTGCTTTGTCTGCAGAAGGTGTAGATATCTGTGAACCTATGTTTGATGGCGATGGTAGTGACCCTGCTTATCAAAATAAAATTGATTATAATAAAACCTTTGCGTTTACTAATTACACGTTAGAACGAAGCCCAATAGCATATGAGTTTTCTTCAATAGATATGACACGTAAACGTAGAGTGACCAGAACAACCGATTACTTTTCTTTAATGGAGTTTTCGGCAAAATGGGATCCTATCCCAACCATGTTGTGTCAAAATCATACCGCTTTGGTGAAAGGCTTTATGGGACAGACAACATCTTTTACAAGAGATGAAATAAAATCAAATGTATTGGTTCTGGGGGAAACAAAATCGAATGGAGAAGCTAAATACATTCACGGTATAAAAGGAAAAGGTTTCTTTACTTTTTATGGCGGACATGACCCCGAAGATTATCAACATAGAGTAGGGGATGCTAAAACAGAATTAGATTTGCATCCAACATCTCCAGGGTACAGGCTTATTTTAAACAATGTGCTGTTTCCGGCCGCTAGGAAAAAGAAACAGAAAACATAATAAATAAAAACTATATTATACCATTTCTGATTTAAAATTACCCACTAAAATTTGCCCTTTTTCGTTGATGCTTCAAAATAAAACTTAATCTTAACTAGTGTTATGATTGCGTTTTCTTTTTTGCCTAAACGAAAAATTACTGTTTTTTATTTGAATACTTTTAAACCAAAAATGGTATTAGTTAGCAGTTTCAAGCGTTTTTTGGAACGTATATACAAAGCCATCTGCTCCACTACCTTGAGATAAGTCATTTTGATCTATGACAAGTTGACTCGACGTTATTTTAAATCCACCAAATTCATTCTCACTAATACTAAGGTAAGAATCGTCATTATTTTTTGCCACAGAATAGTCATAAGTTCCAGAATCTAAAGCATCCTGTTTAGTGTCATCAGTATTATTGTTTACAACTGTAAGTTTTAAATTTGCTTCATCAAAAGTCCAAATGACGGTTTTTAAAGGAAATGTATGATTAACACCAGCAACTCCACCAGTGGTTTTAATTAAATTCCAATGGGCAATTACAACTTGTGGGGTAGGGTTGTTGTTGTCTACAGAACACCCTGTTAATATTAATGCACTGAATATCGCGGTTAGAAAATACTTTTTCATGATTTTTAAATTTAGGATTTATCTATATAGATGAAAAAAGAATAAAATGGTTGCGTTATAATTTTAATAAAAGCATGATAATATATAATTTGGCTCTAGTTAAGTGCATAAGTTATTTAATATGAAATTTTTTCAAAAGGAAATAAAATTACAGGCCTGTTCAAGAGGGTTTCATTTAATTACAAATAATATTTTAGACGCTATTCCTGATATAAAGCAAATAAACATTGGGCAATTACAAGTATTTATTAAGCATACGTCTGCTAGCTTAACTATAAATGAAAATGCAGATTATACTGTAAGAGATGATTTTGAAAAACACTTTAACGTTCTAGCTCCAGAAAACGCTCCTTATTATAAGCACACTTATGAAGGTTCGGATGATATGCCAGCACACATTAAAGCATCATTACTTGGAGCATCTGTGAATATACCCATTACAAAAGGTGAATTAAATTTAGGGGTTTGGCAAGGCATTTATTTATGCGAACATAGAAATTATGGTGGTTCAAGAACCATTGTTGTGACAGCCTTTGGAGTATAAATACATTGTCTTTTATGAAATTTTCTTCTAATTTTTAGTTTATACCAATTGAATTTCAAAATAAAACATAAATAATTTAAATTATTTTTTTGCTTAAATAAGTCAAAAAAACTGAGTATGTAAGAAGTTATGATTCTGTTTTTCCAAACCTTTTTATTCTGTTCCTCGAAAAGAGGATGGATTTGTAGTTAAAAACGATTCACATTCTATATAAGTAGAGCTATTATACTAGCTATTCAGGTTTTTCTTTTGTTCATGAAGATCCCCCCCCACTAATATGACCTCAGAATCAGCTCTAACTAGTTGTTCAGCATCGTATGTTGAAACAAGATAACCTTGAAACTGTTCGTCTAGTTTATTGTTCTCCATTTTAAATGCTTAAAGAGATAGCCTTCCTCTAATATCTTCAGTTAAAACACTTTTAACGAAAGCATGTGGTATGAGTATATCAATACCATATTCATTGATGTTATCTCCAATAGTCTCTATTTTTATATTAAAATGAAAAGCTGGAGCTGTAAGGACTGAGGTTTCTAGGACTTTACCTCGATTGTTAAGTTTTCTTATTTCCTTTTCAAGAGTTTGCCATTTCTCACGATTGAAATTTGGTTTTTGTGGAGACATATTCGATAACAAAAAAAGTCTCGCTATTTTGTATTTCTATAATATCTTGATTTGCACGCGTAACAAAATAACCTCTATTGCCGCGATGAGCCTTCGTTTGGAAGTGGTATAAATAAAACTAGCTGGTATTTGTCAAACAGCATATTTTTCATACAATAACTAATGTGAAATTAAAAAAATACATATAAAAAGCCGTATATTGTAATGAAGTAGCTATTTTTACACTAAGTTTTTAATTCAAATTTTAAAAAACTGGGATACCCTAAAAACATTGATGGCATTTTATGGAAAAAACTAAAGGCTGGAGATACAAAAGCCTTAGGGGATTTATACGATTTATTTATCGATATTTTATTTGCTTATGGTATACAATTGTCTTCAGACAAAGCCTATGTCATGGATTGTATTCATGATTTATTTTTAGATTTGTATAAGTATAGAAAAAAATTAGCTTTCACTACTAATGTTAAATATTATCTATTACGATCTTTAAAAAATAAAATTCTTAAAGCAGAAAAAGGAAAACTCATATATCTTTCAGAAGAGGCCTTCCATATTAAAAATGACAAGCAAAATTATTCTGAGTCATTTGAAAACAAAATGATTGAAAAAGAGTTTTTAGATGAACGGTTAGTAAAACTTTCTAATGCTATCACTTTCTTGAGTAAAAAGCAAAGACAAGGTTTGTTTTTAAGGTTTACAGAAGAAAGAGAATATGAAAACATTGCACAAATAATGAACGTATCTGTTGAAACTTCCAGAACCATTATATATAGAGCAATAAAAGTGCTGAGAAAGCACTTAACAATGCTTATAATCTTCTATCAAAACATTTTTTTTTAAAAAATTTAAAAAAAGTGTCTATATAATGACGATTGTCTACTTATTATAGTAGTTAGATGATGAATCATGTCTTTTACGCACTTGATCTCAAAAGTATTTAACCTATTAAATTAAAAAGATGAAGAAGCAAGAGTCTAATAATGCAAACTTTACAGATCTCTCAAATAATGAAAAAAATCAGTTAAAAAATAGAGTAACAGATTCTATATACACCTATATTCAGAGAAAAAGATTTGTGAAATACGCTATCAGTATAGCAGCGGCATCAGTTGTTGGCTTTTTCTCTGTAGGAATATTTAATAAGATAAATAACAATAACAACCAATTTTCAATTGAAAATTTTGTTAGAACTACAGAAGGCAAGAATTTAGAGCCTCTCGAAAATGTAAAATTGTTATTAAATGGTAATCAAGATATTGAAATAGATGATGAAAACTCATCGATAGCGTATTCAAGCACAGGTCAAGAAATTAAAATTGGTAATGAAAAATCTGTAAATCAAGATATTATAAAGGACAAGAATATTGTTTTTAATACATTAATAGTTCCTTACGGAAAGCGATCTGAAATTAGGCTAGCTGATGGTAGCAAAGTTTGGTTAAATTCTGGGTCGAAATTAATTTTTCCTGTTTCTTTTATAGGAAAAACAAGAGAGGTCTATATAGAGGGCGAGGGCATTTTTGAAGTCGCCCACGATAAAAATCACCCATTCATAGTTAAAACAAGTAATCATGAAATTGAAGTATTGGGTACCGTTTTCAACGTAAGCAATTATGCCGATGATAATGCAGTCAATACGGTACTTCAAAGTGGTAGTGTACAAATAAGCTTCAAAAACAACTCTTTTTTTAATTCAAAGAAGAGTATAAAAATAACCCCTGGTACCATAGCTATTTATAATAAAGCTAATAAGTCTCTTAATACAAATGAAGAAGACATTGAGAAGTATTTTTCTTGGCGTGAAGGTATCTTTATATTTAAAAATGATCCTCTACACATTATCATGAAAAAAATTGCTAGGTATTATAATATAGAAATCGTTATAAATGATGCCAGTTTAGCTAACGAAACGTTCTCAGGACATCTTGATGTAAAAGATCATGTTGAGAATGTTATTACTACCATTAAAGAAACTACAGAATTTCAATACCATATTGATGATAATAAAATAACCATTAACTAAACTAAAATTAATTAACCAAAACTATAACTATATGATGCAAAACCAACTATTTTAAAAAATATCAGAAGTCGCTCGAACAGCTTCTGGTTAAAGAAATTGACATCACCGTATCACAAGATTTTTTTTAATTGTAAATGCTATATCTCCAAGTTATATAGCTATTAAGTATCGTTATAAAGGATACTCATTTGACCTATTAAGCATTCTACAGATACCATGATGTATAAAGATCATGTCGAGAATGTCATTAACACTATTATTAATTTAAATATAAAATTAATGATCATTAAAATTACAACCATCAATTAAACTAAATAATTAACTAAAATCATAACTATATGACATAGAGCTAACTACAAAAAAACCAGAAGCTGCTCTAACAACCTCTGGCTAAAAAAATTAACATCACTGTATCGCACAGAAATATTAACCGTAAATACAAAATTATGAATAAAATTGTTAACCTTAACCTTAATAAGGAAATAAAAACCTTAAGGTATTATTTGTTAACCATCATGAGAATTTTTCTTTTATTAATAACTATAGGCTTGAGCTCTGCTTTTGCAAATTCTTCTTACTCTCAAACCAAAATTAATATAGACGTAAACGATGTAACTCTTGAAGATTTATTTAAAGAAATTCAGAATAAAAGCGAGTTTGTATTCTTTTATAAAGACAATACTTTAAATAATGAGGTAAAAATATCATTAAACTTAAAAAGAGTAACGCTTTCTACTATTTTATATAAAGCGTTTTCTGAGACCGATTTAAGTTATAAAATTGATAATAGACAAGTGGTGGTTATTAAAAATTCAGAACCAACAATTGTCAAAGAAGAACTTAATGATCAACAATCCTCAATATCGGGAATTATTGTTGATGCTCAAGGGGTACCTCTGCCAGGTGTAAATATCGTAAAAGTTGGAACCTCTACCGGAGCTCAAACCGATTTTGATGGAAAGTATAGTATAAATGCCACAAAAGGAGATGTTTTAGAGTTTTCTTATATAGGTATGGTAACTCAACGTATTACAGTTGGAGACTCTAACTTAGTTAATGTAACTATGAAAGATGATATTTCGCAACTGGATGAGGTCGTACTTGTAGGTTACGGAACTAGAAAAGTTTCCAAAGTATCAGGATCTGTGAGTACTATATCTACAAAAGTTTTAGAAAATAGAACCATTAGAAGTATTGGTGAGGCTTTGCAAGGTACGGCGGCTAATTTAAATGTAACAATTGCCGACGGACGTGCTACAAGCGTACCAAATATTAATATAAGGGGATTTGAATCTATTAATGGAGGTTCTCCTTTAATTATTATCGATGGAGTATCTGCAACAGCTTCAGAACTGGCACGATTAAACCCATCTGATGTAGAAGCTATATCTGTATTAAAAGATGCATCTACCGCAGCAATTTATGGAGCCAGAGCTTCTTTTGGAGTCCTTTTAATTAAAACCAAAGAAGGTAAGGGGAAGTTGAGAGTTGATTATAATGAAAATGTTAGTTTTAGACAACCTACTTTTTTACCTGAAATTGAATTGAATCCTGAAATTGTGTTTAGATCTAAACATGATGCAGCCTTTCCTTATTATAACCTTTATAACGATGCTATATACGATTATGCGGCTCAGGTTGCAGCCGGACAAGCACCACCTGTATTCCTAGACGAAACGAATCAAAGATTTTGGCAATACTATGGTTCAACAGATTGGTTTAAAGAAGCCTATAAGACCAATGCGCTATCTATAAATCGTAATGTTTCCGTATCAGGAAAAAATGAAAAAACATCTTATTATTTCTCACTTGGTTCCCTTCGTGAAGATGGAGCTATAAAATTTGGAACAGATAAGTTCAATAGATATAATTTAAGAAGTAAAGTAAGTTTTGACTTTACAGATTGGTTAACGATAGGTAATAACACAGCTTGGGAGAGCTCTAAATATGATGAGCCATCTGGTTGGAATCGAGACCGTTATTTTCATGATCTTAACAGAACGCCATCAACTGAAGTTATTTACAATCCAGACGGATCTTTCACAAGAGCAGGAGCAGGTTTAATTGGTATTACTCAAGATGGAGGTCGTCGAAAAGAAGTTGAAAACACTTTTAGTACTCAATTAACGGCACAACTATCTTTAATAAAGGATATTTGGAAAGTTAATGCAGATTATACAGTAAAAAAGGGTTATGGAAATACATCTAATTTCAGAAAGCCGGTTTTTTATAAAACGGGACCAAATGAACCTTTACAACCTTTTTATGGTCAATCGAATGTAACTTCTGCATCTCGATCTAATTACGAAACGACATATAAAGCAATTAATTTATATACTACAGTAACCAAAGAGTTAAACAAGCATTATATTTCTGGAGTTGTTGGTTTTAACCAAGAAGAGAAAGTTTCTAAAAGCTTTTATGCCAGCAGAGAAAATTTAATCTCAACGAGTTTACCAACTTTAGCATTAGCTACTGGAGATTTTGATGCTGGTGCTGGTTTTGGAGATTGGGCTGTAAGAGGTGCTTTTGGACGTTTAGAATATAGTTTTGACGATAAGTATATTGTGAAACTTGTTGGGCGTTATGATGGGTCTTCTCGTTTCCCTAAAAAAGACAGATTTGGCTTTTTCCCTTCAGCTTCTGCTGCTTGGAGAATTGATAAAGAACCCTTTATGCAAAACCAATCTGTAATATCTCTATTAAAACCTAGAGTCTCTTGGGGAAGTTTAGGAAACCAAAGTGGTGATACAGTAGGTAATTATCCATATATATCATCAATGGGTTCAGGTACTATTAATCAACTTTTAGATGGTGTACAACCAGATGCTATATATCAACCAGGTCTTGTTGCTGGTAGCCTTACTTGGGAAACGGTAGAAACTAAAAACTTAGGTATTGATGTCGAGTTTTTTAGAGGAAAAATATTTGCACAATTTGATATTTATGAGCGTGAAACTAAAGACATGCTAACAAAATCTAAAACATTACCAGCAGTTCTTGGAGCTAGAGAGCCAAATGAAAATGCAGCAGATTTAATAAATAGAGGATGGGGACTAACCGTAAAATGGAACGAATCTGTTAAGCTGGGAAAATCACCTCTTAATTTTAGTTTAGGCTTTAACCTTTCAGACAGTCGTGCATGGATAACCAAATTTGATAACCCAGATTCTAATATTAATGATTTTTATATTGGACAAGAAATGGGGGAAATATGGGGGCTTACTTCAGATGGTATTTTCCAAACTGTCGAAGAAGTTCAAAATGCTCCTTTCGCAGATCATAGAGCATCTGACGAAGTACGCTATATGGCTGTTGGAGATGTAAAATGGAAAGATTTAGATGGTGATGGTATTATTAATTTTGGTTCACAGCGAGTAGGCGATACAGGCGATTTTCGTGTTATAGGTAATGAGACAGCCCGTTATAGATATGGCATAAATTTATCTGCTAATTGGAATAATTTTGATTTTAGAATCTTTGGACAAGGTGTAGGTCAAAGAGATTATTACGCTAGCAGAGGTAGTCATTATTTCTGGGGTATTTTTGCTCAACCATGGGCAAACCCATCAAAGCATATTTTAGATAATTTATGGAGTCCAGAAAACCCAGGCGGATTATTTCCACGTTTAAAAGCATATGCAGCGGAAGATTTTTCAGAATTAGGAATTCCTCAAACAAGATTTTTAATTAATGCAGGGTATTTTAGAGTAAAAAATGTGACACTTGGTTATTCCTTACCAGCTTCTCTATTAGACAAATTAAACATTAAAAGACTTCGTGTTTATGTAAGTGGGGAAAACTTACTTACTTTTTCTGATATCACAAAATTTGGGATGGATCCTGAAACTCTAGATGGACGGGGAGCTTACCCAGTGCAAAAGAAATTTTCATTTGGCGTGAATTTAGGCTTTTAATATAAAGATTAACTATATAATATAAACATTATGAATAAATATATAATATTAATATTAATATTGTTTTCTGCACTTTCATGTAATGATGATTTTTTAGAAAGATTTCCTGAAACATCAATTAGTAAAGAAAACTTTTTTAAGACAGCAACAGATTTAGAAATATACACGAATGGTTTTTATGGTGGAATTAGTGGATCTTATGATGATATAGGAAGTGATAATATTTCAACACGAGAAGCTCAAGATGCTACCTGGGATTTAACTCACGGTGCTGTTAGTGAACTTACTCAAGGAGGTTGGTCTTGGACAAATTTAAGAAGTATAAACTTTTTTCTTGAAAACTCCAACGCTGAAAATGCCTCCCCAGAAGAAATTGGTAATTACCAAGGGATTGCACGCTTTTTTAGAGCTCAATTTTATATAGATAAAGTAAAGACTTTTAGCGATGTTCCTTGGGTTTCTAAACCTCTTGCAACTACAGATGAAGAGGATCTTTTTAAAACTCAAGACCCTCGAGGACAAGTCGTAGATTCAATTATCAAAGATTTAAAATTTGCTGTTGATAACATTTCATTATCTAATGACAGTAAAACACGTATATCGAAGTGGGCAGCTTTAGCTAGCTTAGCAAGGTTTGCATTGCATGAAGGTACCTTTAGAAAATATGGAATGCAAAACGCTACTGAAGCAGCATACCTTACAAGTAAAGGTGCTTCAAATTATACTGAGTTACTTGAAATAGCGAGAGATGCCTCTCAACAATTAATGAATGAAGGTGGTTTTTCTTTATCAGATAATTATGACGGATTGTTTAATAGTACAAACCTGTCTAATAATCCAGAAATTATTCTTTTTGAGGATTATGAAAAAGATGTTCGATTCAATAATTCTTTTACACGTCTGGATTGGCAATATAATTTAAGTCAGAATTTATTAGATGAATATCTAAAAACAGATGGAACAGCCTATACACGTACAGAATTAAATACTTTAGAATATAGAAACTCATTTACAGGTAGAGATCCTAGAGTATTTTCTACTATAAGTTATCCAGGTTGGACAGCTCCAAATAGTGGAACTCCCCATGTAGCAAAAATGCTTTTTGGTGGCATTGGTCAAATAAAATTTACACCAAAAGAAGCAGATGGATGGTCTTGGGCTGTAAGCTATAATGACATTCCTGTTTTTAGATATGCTGAAATTCTTTTAATAAATGCAGAAGCTCATTCTGAACTAGGTACCTTATCTGATGCTATTTTAACTAATACCGTAAATGCCATCCGAGATAGAGCTGGATTAACCAGTGGAGCACATGTAACTACGGCAACTCCTGTAGACCCTATATTAAATGATAGATATCCTAATATTGATGCACAAAATAAAGGTGCAGCATTAGAAATAAGAAGAGAACGTAGAATAGAATTAGCATGCGAAGGCTTACGTTATAACGATTTAATGCGCTGGCATGTAGGCGATGCTATTCTTACATCAAATGGAAAGCCTGAGAATATTCAAAGAGGACTATATGTTCCACAAATGACCGTTTTAGGAGGTGCCACATTCTCACTACTTGAAGTAACGGGAGATAGTGTAGAAGATATTATAGTAGCAGCAACTGCAGGTGATTTAGCAAAAGCTGAAGCATATTACAGTGGCTTGGGGCAAGATGCCTTTTATCAGGGTTTAAATAAGGTGTCTTTAGATGATGGTATTGAATTAGCCAATGGAGATGAAGGACATGTTATTTTTGACAGGGAGGTAGATGACCCAGGAACGTTTGTAGAACCAAAATATTATTATAGACCAGTACCTGAGTCTGATATTTTAGTTAATCAAAACTTGGTACAACATGATTTATGGTAGAATTAATTTAAAATATAGAAATATGAAATTTAAAATAAAATTTATATTAATATTACTACTAGGAGGGATATTCCTTAATGGTTGTGATGAGGTTGAAGTTGTTAAGCTGGAATTTAGTGACAGTAGCTTTAAAGAAGTTAGGATGTATCTTAGAGAATTAAAAGATGACCATACTTCAAGAAAGGATTTAACAATTTCATCTACTATTGATAAAACGGCACGAACTGTTGCTATCGTTATAAAGTACGATGCAGATATAACTAATTTATATGGTATAGCAACCATAGAAAGGGGAGCTATGGTAAACCCAGTTGGAGGTGCTCCGGGATTTGGAACTGTTGGAGATTATTCAACACCACATAAATATACCATTGAATCACCTGATGGAGGTTCTGTAGAATGGACGGTAACAGTTACTTTAGCAGATCCACCACCACCAGTAGTTGGACCTACAGGATTTGAATTAATTCGTCAAAGTGGTGAGAGTAAGCATATCGCTGTAGAAACTTTTCCGAGTAGAGATTTAGAAAGTTTCATAGGTAATCTATTAGGGTTTAACTACAATGGAACAGATCAATATGCTGTAGTTAATGATGATGACGATATAAAATTTAGATACGAATCTGATTACTCTATATCTTTTTGGGTAAGAACGACTTCAACAGATAGTGACCCTGTTATGATAGGTGATCAAAACTGGGCAAGCTCTAATAATCCAGGTATGACTATAGCTTTTAGAGGCGATAACTGGAGAGTTGCAGTTTCAGATGGTGGTTCTAAAGCTGATGCTGCTACATCGGGTGTTCCTTTTAATGATGGTAATTGGCATTTATTATCTGTAACTTTTGATAGAGATGGTAATATGACCATGTATCAAGATGGTTCTCCAGTCCAAAGCGCCAGTATGGTTGGTGTTGGTAGTATTGATAGTGGTAACCCATTAAACATTTCGCAAGATGGTGAAAGTGATTATGGTCAATTTTTTGATGGAGATATTGTTGAAGCAAAAATTTACGATTATGTTTTAACACCTCAAGAAGTTACTGATCTTTCAAAAGCTCAGACAGGAGCTTCCTTAAGATCTAAAAATGGTTTAGATTTAAACTTAGATGTAACAACTTCTGGAGGAGCAGTATTAACAACTTTTGACAATAAGTATATTGGTTATGATCTGGACGGATCTTCTCAATATATTACCATCGATGATGGTGGTGCATTAGATTTTAGATATGCATCTGATTATTCCATATCTTTTTGGATGAATACAACTTCAACAGATAGTGACCCTGTTATGGTTGGTGATCAAGATTGGGGTAGTTCTGGTAATCCAGGTATAACCATTGCTTTTAGAGGTACTAACTGGAGAGTTGCTACCAATAGTGATGGTGGCACCAAAGCAGATACCAGTGCAGGTGATAGCCCAACTAATGATGGTAACTGGCATATGTTAACTGTAACCTTAGATAGAGATGCTAACATGATTTTGTACCAAGATGGGGAGCCAATATCTAGCGCAGATATGTCTGGTGTTGGTGATACAGATCATGGTGCCCCGCTACGTATAGGACAAGACGGTACAGGTGGTTATGGTCAATTTTTTCAAGGAAAAATAGCAAATGTTGAAATACATGATATAGCCTTAAATGAAACTGAGGTTAAAAATTTATTTGAACTTTAAGAAATAAAAATTTAGTTTAGAGTTAGTTAAAAAAGGGGGGGGTAACAATTATGTTATGCCCCTTTTTTGTTTTTAAATCTTATTGGTATTGTGGAAACAGGGCTAAAATAACCCAAAAGGATATAGAAGTTTAAATAATAAAAAAAAAGATTAAAGATATTTGCGTTGTTGTATATAAAATGATGAAAGTCCCCCCCCCTAAAAGCAGAATTAAGTAAAGAGACAATAAAATGTGCACCTACATATTCTTACCGAAACAAAGTTTCCAACTTACCTCACCATTAGTTGAAATTGCTAAAGTAACCCTTTATAAGTTGAAAAAATTAAACCTCTATACTAGAATAATTATTAATTGAAAAATATATAAGCATGAAAACAAAAAGCATTATTGTTGTAGCCATTTTATTCATCGCAGCGTGCACAAAGTCTAATGTAATACCAGAAAATAATGAAGAACCTAAAATTGATTCAACCAGTTATTCTTTAATATTTGAAGATAACTTTAACGGATCTTCAATAAATAATTCAAATTGGACAGTCGTATTTAGTGGAGGCTCTAATTGGAACAACACGGCAGTGGATGAACCGCAGGTTGTTGAAGTTTCGAATGGTACATTAAAATTAAAAGGTATCAAAAACCCAAATTTTACAGGTAATTTAGCAAATGTTCAAAACATTAATCGCTCTACAGTATGGACGGGAGCCATAGAATCTGCACATAAGGTGGATTTTACTTATGGCATAGTTGAAATTAGGGCAAGGGTAGAAAAAGCACCACGAGTATGGCCTGCTATCTGGTTGCATGCAACAGATAATGTATACGGTGGTAACCCAGACAGTGGGGAAATTGATATGTTGGAATCTCTTAATCTTGATAGCTACTTTTATTCTACAATACATACCCAATACCATTGGGCCAATAATAGACAATATAGTAATGATCCAGAAAGGTATACTACAAAAACTGTCAATGTAGACAGCTGGAATGTCTATAAACTAGAGTGGACTCCCAACAAGATCGATTTTATCTTTAATGGATCTGTATATCATACATTTAATAAGGGAAATAATAATGTTGTGAGTGGATTTCTTCGTTGGCCTTTTGATAAAGATTTTCATATAATTCTCAGTCAGCAAATCGGAGGTGGCTGGGTAGACAGCGAAGCCAATTCCAAGGGTTTGGTTCTTACGGAGTCTAATCTTCCTGTTACCATGGAAATTGATTATGTGAAAGTCTATCAAAAGAAACAAAATTGAAATGATGATAAGAATTAGTACATAAAAGTTAAAATGAATGGTAATAGTACAAATCAATGAAATAATTTAACAGAGGTTGCCCTATATAATAATGGCACACAAGTTACAATTCCAACAGGAAATAATTTGCCAGCTGTATTGGTAGATGGTATTGGAGTAAACGATGGAACAGCCAGGGACTGGCCAGGAGGTTCTGAAATGGTAATAAATCTAGAGCAAGTTATAGAATTTGATGAAGTAAAATTGGGAGTTTATAATGGCGATAACCGAACATATCATGGCGTAAATGTTTCACATTCAGTTGATGGTGTAACCTATTTCAACTGAAATCGTATCCAATTGTTCAAAACTAAAACTTTGTGCTCAACTTGATTAGGTATGAAACTGGCGAAATACTCCTATGGCTTACCTTGGGGATAGCCCGTTTCAAGAATTATCTTATTTATCGTTTCAGCCTTTGGAGTATAAAAAAATCCGATTCTAAATTTAGAATCGGATTTTTTATTAAGCGAATAATATGTTTTACAATAGGCAAAAACGCCTTATTTTACTTTCTCTATAACAGCTTTAAAAGCCTCAGGGTTATTCATAGCTAAATCTGCTAAAACCTTACGGTTTAATTCAATATCATTAGCTTTTAATTTCCCCATAAATTGAGAATAAGATAAACCATGTTCTCTGGCTCCTGCGTTTATACGCGTGATCCATAAAGCACGGAATGTTCTCTTTTTGTTTCTACGGTCTCTATACGAGTATTGCATCGCTTTGTCAACCGCATTTTTTGCTACTGTCCAAACGTTTTTACGTCTTCCAAAGTAACCTTTTGCTTGTTTAATTACCTTTTTTCTTCTGGCTCTTTTTGCTACAGAATTTACTGATCTTGGCATAATTTTAATTGTTTTTTGTAGTAGGCGGTCGATAATCGACACTTTTTTTATTTTTTTAATTGTAAATCAAAAATCTACAATCGTTAATCAATAAGCCTAACTCCAGGGTTTATAAATTTGTTTAATAACCGATTAAAACAATATTACTTTAAACGTAACATGGTTTTAATGTTGTCTTCGTCTGCCTTATGCACTAATGCATCATGAGTCAGAGCAAGTTTACGCTTTTTAGACTTCTTTGTTAAGATGTGACTTTTAAAAGCGTGCTTTCTTTTAATCTTCCCAGTACCCGTTAACTTAAAACGTTTTTTGGCACTAGACTTTGTTTTCATTTTAGGCATTTTCTTTTCCTAGTTTTAATTATCTCGCTTAATTACTTTAGTGCTGAGCTTGTCTCAGCATCATATTTTTAATATATAACTATATATTTCCGTTATTTTTTTGGAGCAATAAACATGGTCATACGTTTACCTTCTAAACGTGGCATTTGCTCTACTTTACCAAGTTCTTCTAAATCCTGTGCTAAACGCAACAATAAAATCTGACCCTGCTCTTTAAATATAATGGATCGTCCTTTAAAAAATACAAAAGCTTTAAGCTTTGCGCCTTCTTTTAAGAATTTTTCAGCATGTTTCTTTTTAAAGTCATAATCATGATCATCTGTTTGAGGACCAAAACGAATTTCTTTAATGATAACTTTGGTAGCTTTAGATTTTAAAGCCTTATCACGTTTCTTTTGCTCATAAAGAAACTTTTTATAGTCCATAACCTTACAAACAGGAGGATCAGCATTTGGAGAAATCTCTACAAGATCTAATCCTTGCTCATCAGCTATTTTTAAAGCATCTCTAGTAGAGTAAACACCAATTTCAACGTTATCTCCAACAAGACGTACGTTTTGTGCTGTAATCTTAGAGTTTATTTTATGTTTATCCTCTTGTATAACCCTTCTATTGGGTTGATTTCTTCTTCGAATTGCTATGACGTTATGGTTTTAAATTAAACTTTGTTTTAGAACGATTTTAACGTTTTACTTATTTCTTCTTTTATAATTTCGGAGAATTCTTCAATGGAAATCATTCCTAAATCTTCTCCACCATGCTTACGCACAGTTATTTTGTTTTCTTTCTCTTCTTGCTCACCTATTATAATCATATACGGGTGTTTTTGCATTTCAGCCTCCCGAATTTTCTTCCCAATAGTCTCATTTCTATGATCTACAAGGGCGCGAATTTCGTCATTTTCTAGCAAATTTAAAACTTTTTCCGAGTATTTTTCATATTTCTCGCTAATTGATAATATTACAGCCTGTGTAGGCATTAACCAAAGCGGGAAATTACCGGCTGTATGTTCTAACAAAATAGCAATAAAACGTTCCATACTTCCAAAAGGAGCACGATGTATCATTATAGGTCTGTGTAGCTCATTATCACTGCCTTTGTAAGTCAAATCAAAACGCTCAGGTAAGGTGTAATCTACCTGAATAGTACCAAGTTGCCAGCGTCTTCCTAAGGCATCTTTTACCATAAAATCTAATTTAGGACCATAAAATGCGGCTTCACCAGTTTCAACAACGTAATTTAATCCTTTATCTATAGCAGCGTTTAGTATCGCTTGTTCTGCCTTATCCCAATTTTCATTGCTTCCAATATATTTTTCTAAATTTTCAGGATCTCTTAATGAAACCTGAGCAGTAAAATTTTCAAATCCTAAAGAGCCAAACACATAAAGAACTAAATCTATAACATCTTTAAATTCTTTATCTAATTGATCTGGTGTACAGAATATATGTGCATCATCTTGAGTAAAGCCTCTAACCCTTGTTAAACCATGTAACTCACCACTTTGCTCATATCTATATACGGTACCAAATTCGGCGTAGCGCTTTGGCAAATCTTTATAACTCCATTGGGCACTATTATATATTTCACAATGGTGCGGACAGTTCATAGGTTTTAACAAAAACTCCTCATCCTCTTTAGGTGTATGTATTGGTTGAAAACTATCTTCACCATATTTTGCATAATGGCCAGAAGTAACATATAATTCTTTCTGCCCTATATGTGGTGTAACAACCATTTCGTAACCAGCTTTCTTTTGGGCAGCTTTTAAAAAATTCTCTAAACGTTCACGTAAAGCTGCACCTTTTGGTAACCATAAAGGTAAGCCTTGTCCAACTTTTCTCGAGAACGTAAACAATTCTAATTCCTTACCTAATTTTCTATGATCACGTTTTTTAGCCTCTTCTAATAATTCTAAATAAGCAGTGAGCTCTTTTTGTTTTGGAAATGAAATCCCATAAACACGTGTTAACTGCGGGTTATTCTCATTACCTCTCCAATATGCCCCAGCAACCGATAAGATTTTTACTGCCTTGATAATACCAGTATTAGGAATATGGCCTCCGCGACATAAATCAGTAAAAGTAGAATGATCACAGAAGGTAATGGTGCCATCCTCAAGGTTTTCAATCAGTTCAGTTTTAAACTCATTATCACTATATAACGATAAAGCCTCAGTTTTTGTAGCAGAACGCATTTTAAAATCATGTTTCCCGCGTGCAATCTCCAGCATTTTAGTTTCAATAGCTTTAAAATCTTTTTCGGAAACAGCATGCTCACCAAAATCTACATCATAATAAAATCCATTTTCAATGGCAGGACCAATCGTAAGTTTTGCATCAGAATATAATTCCTCAATAGCCTGTGCTAATACGTGCGCAGAAGAGTGCCAAAAAGCAGTTTTACCCTCGTCATTATTCCAGGTGTATAAAACTAAAGAGCCATCGGTGGTTAAAGGAGTAGCAGTTTCAACAGTTGTACCATTAAAACTTGCAGAAATCACATTTCTGGCAAATCCTTCACTAATGCTTTTAGCAACATCCATAGGTGTAGCATTTTTTTCAAACTGCTTGACACTTCCATCGGGTAATGTTATATCTATCATAAAATAATTTAAAATCAGAATGCAAAGATAATAGTATAAACAAACCCACACAATATATATATACGTATAATTTTATATGAAATTAATTTTGGGCGTTCCTCTGCTTATAACATAGTCAGGCTGTCCATTATATCTTTCTATGCTTAACAAGTTTTAGCATTCTTTTCATAAGTTTCTAAATCATATTACAGAGAAGTAAAAATTTTTAGATAAAGCATAAAAAGGATGCCATTACCATCCTTAACGCAGATACAGTTTAGATATTAAGCTTTATATTATTTAGGAACTTGTCATTTTTTGTGCCCTTAATGTTGTTTAATATTTATAATCAACAATTAGAAATACACCATAAGTATCCAAGAATAAAAAGTTGTTATAATAATAAGGACAAGTTTAAAAAGGGGCAGTTATGAGGCAAGGGTATTATTTTAACGAAAAAGGGCAAAAAAAACGGGGCCATAATCCCTTAGTATTCAGGGGCTAAAAAAGCAAGTAAAAAGAATATCAAAAAAAGGTTAGGATATGTCGCAATGAGTAGTATCTTTGCACCCGCTTAGCGCACGGGATCGTATAGATCGGGTGTTAAGAGAAGTTCATATAAGTACGGAGATTTAGAAAGGAAAAAGGGATTAAAAATTTTTTCAAAAAAAAGACCGAAGGAGTGTTGTAGAAACAAAAAAGGTTGTATGTTTGCAGCCGCTAAAACGGGCAGTGGTCCGTTGGCAAAAAGTTCATACGGATTTCGGGATTTTACGATAAGAAAAAGGATTTAATTTTTTTTCAAAAAAAGATCAAAAAAGTATTGTAGGAATAAAAAAAGGGTTTTATATTTGCACCCGCTAAACGAGGAAACGAGATTAGGAAAGAAAAAGAAAGTTCATAAACATATTGAATTGACAGCGTAAGATTCTTACTGGAAACGGTAAGGATTAGACAAAGAGAATAGACCATTTTGAGTACTAGAAATTCCGATTAGTTGTTAAAGCTGTTTTGTGTATCTATGATATACGAGACACATACAAATTAACGATGAAGAGTTTGATCCTGGCTCAGGATGAACGCTAGCGGCAGGCCTAACACATGCAAGTCGAGGGGTAACGGGGTAGCTTGCTACCGCCGACGACCGGCGCACGGGTGCGTAACGCGTATACAATCTACCTTGCACTGGGGGATAGCCTTTAGAAATGAAGATTAATACCCCATGGTTTATGGATATGG